>PKWK01000294.1 GCA_003133205.1 Granulicella sp.
CCACTGACCACTTACCACTCGCTCTCACTCTTTCGGCGGCGGCAAATGCGCGATCAACCGCGTCAAAATCTCATCCGTATCAATCCGCTCCGACTCCGCATGGAAATTCAGCAGAATCCTATGCCGCAGCACCGGAATCGCCAGCGCCGTGATGTCCTCATACGTCACGTGGTATCGCTTCCTGCTCAACGCCCGCGCCTTCGCCGCCAGCACAATAAACTGCGCCGCGCGAATACTTCCGCCATAGTTCACATACTTCTTCACAAAGTCCGGCGCGTTCTCACTCTTATGCCGCGTCGCTCGCACCAGGCTCACCACGTACTTCGCCAGCGACTCGCCGATCGGCACCATACGCACCAACTGCTGAAACCCCAGCAACTCTTCCGCATTCGTCACCGCCACCACCTGCGGGTCCTTGGTCGCAGTCGTCAGATCCACCACCTTCAACTCATCGCCCGCACTCAGATAATCCAGCACCGCGTTGAACAGGAAGCGGTCCAGTTGCGCCTCGGGCAGCGGATAGGTGCCCTCCAATTCAATCGGGTTCTGCGTTGCCAGCACGAAAAACGGCGCCGGCAAATTATAGACATGCCCGCGCACCGTGCAGCTCCGCTCCTGCATTGCCTCCAGCATCGCCGCCTGCGTCTTCGGCGGGGTGCGGTTGATCTCGTCCGCCAGCACCACATTGCCGAACAGCGGCCCCTCGACGAACGTCCACTTGCGATGCCCTGTAGTGATGTCCTCTTCGATAATGTCCGTCCCGGTGATGTCCGAGGGCATCAGGTCCGGCGTGAACTGGATCCGCTTGAACGTCAGCCCAAGTGTCTGCGCAATCGTCCGCACCATCAGCGTCTTCGCCGTTCCCGGCATCCCGGTAATCAGGCAATGGCCGCCCACAAACAGCGCAATCAATATCTGGTCGAGCACATCGTCCTGCCCGACGATTACCTGCCGCACCTGCGCCAGAATCCCGTCCCGCACCGTCTGGAAGCGCTCAATGCGATGCTGCATCTCCGCCGCGTCCTGATTCAATCCAGCAATTGCGCTCATGCTCGCTCCCTCTCTCAATGCTTCCGTTTGATCTAGTACTACCCAAAACATTCCGTCATCCTGAGCGTAGCGAAGGACCCCTGTATTTGCCTTTGCCCTCTCTCCTACCTCTGCTGTTGCCTTTGCACTTGCCTCTGAGATAGGTCCGGGCTTCAGCCCGGACACTACAAACTCCGATAACGTTGGGGCTTTAGCCCCCGGGATTTACGGCTCCGGTATTTACGGCCCCGTCTTCCCCCCCTCGATCTCCAACAACAACTTCTGCGCCGGCTTATACCCCGGAGCCACCTCGAGCGATCCAAGCACATTCTCTTCCGCCTTCGCCTTATCGCCCGCCGCCAAATACGCCTTCGCCACATCGAACATCGCCGACGCCATATCCAGAGGCTTCATCGCCAGCACCGCCGAATACTCCCGCACCGCCCCTGCATTATTTCCCTGCGCCAGCCACAGCACTCCTAACTTCCGATGCAAGCCCTCATCCTCGGGGTAAATAAAGTTAAGGTGATCCAGTGTCGCTGCTGCCTCCTTTGGATGCCCTAACTCCTCCTCCAGCGACGCCAATTTCCGCAACGCCCCAGGATTCTCCCCGCCCCTCTTCTCGTACTCTGCCAGCGCGTCCAGCGCGGCCTGTTTATTCCCCTTGATCAACTCTGCATTCGCTAACAGCTCATACGCGTTCGCATTCTCCACATACTCGGGATACAGCTTGATCACCGCCGACGCAGCGGCAATTACCCCATCATCGTCCTTCGCCTCCGATATCCCCACCAGCGCCTTCAGTTGCGTGCGCCACGTGTCGAAGTTCTTTACCGTCGCGCCCACCCGCTTATCCAGCCACGCCGCATACTCCTTGTCGAACTCCTCCGGCGACTCATGCAGATTCGCCTCGATCGCCTCGGGCGTAGTCTTCAACGCCGCAAACGAGTGCACCATCCCCAACAGCGCATCATTCCCCCACTTCTCGCTGATGTAGTCGCAAATCGTCCCCGCCTGCCAGTAACTCACCAGCACCTGCTCCGGATATTGCGGGAATATAAATCCCTGGTCCATCTGTGTCACTGGCAGCAGCTTCTTACCGCGAATCGCTACAACATCCTCCGCCGTCAAATGATTCGTCCACTTAGGATCGGCCTGCCCCTCCTCATGCACCGCGAGCCCTTCGGTAAACCAGCGCGGCACGCGATAGTTCGTCACCGACAAAATAAACACGTGACTCATCTCATGCCACATCGTCGCGCCCCAGTTAAACTCACCCGGCACCCGCCCCGACGGACTATCCATCGCCACCACATCTCCAAACGTAACGCCCAGCGCGCCCAGCCCCGGCATCCCCATCGTCCGCACCGCGAAGTCCTCATGATTCGGATACACCTCCAACTGCACCGGCCCACCTAGCTTCATCTTGTACTTCGCCGAGTAAGTCGCAATCGCCTTATGTAACTGCTCCTCGAAATAAGGCCGCAATAAATCAGCCTCACTCTTCCACAGCCGCAGAATTGTAGTTTCATCCTCGGTAGTAACAAAGTTCTTGTAACTATCCAGCAGCTTCAGGCTATTACTCGTAGCCGCGTCCGTCTGTCCGTTGTTATAACTCAGTCCTAACTGCTCCCGTGGCTCATCCTCCTCACCCAGGCGCATCAGATTGATCCCCAACTCTGACCGCGCCACCCACAGCTTCGGGTCTGCCTCGACAGCCTTGCGATAGTACGCAACCCCCTCCGGATAGCGCCGGTTCAGCACCAGGTGTTGCGCCACACTTACATAGCCCTCGCCGTATCCCGAATTCACTGCCTTGATCTTCGCCATCCAGGCATCCGCATCCGCGTTCTTATCCGCCAGCAAGTCCGCCGCAGCGAGCGTAGCCATCGCATCCAGCGCATCTGGAGCCAGCGCAATCGCCGTCTCCGCCTCCTTCACCGCCTCCTCCGGCTTTGCATCCTCTAGCAGCAAATTCGCCGAAAGTTCATGCGCCTCCACCAACTTCGGCTCCAGCGCGATCGCCTTGGCCACATACTCCGCCGCCTTCTCATCAAAGCCATCCGCACTCAGCATCGCCAGCCCCAGATACGCCTGCGCATTCCCCGGATCCTGTGCCAGCGCTTCATTGAACAGACCTGCCGCATCCTTATTGTTGAATCGCTCATGAAACAACATCCCGTACCGCACGCGCCACAGCGCCGGACTCTTCGGCTGCGCTATCGCAACTTCAAATGCCTTCTTCGCCTGCTCGTAATCCTCCAGCCCCCAGTACCCCTCCGCCATCCGATACGCATCACCACTCCGTGCCAGCGCCTCAAAGCAAGCCGTCGACTCCACCTTCTTCCCATGCAACCGCAGCGCCCTGCACCCTTCCGGCGTAGCCGTACCAGCAGCCGCAGGCACACCCCACCCAACGCCCCCACCCAGCAGCCCCGCCAGCACCAACACTCCGAATTTGTAACTAACCTTCATACTTGTCATTCGCTTTGCTTGTCATTCCCGAAGGNNCCGAAGGGAATCCGCTTTTGCCATTGATCCGCGTTTACCCGTGCGAATCCGTGGTCATCGTTCTAACGCCTCACTTATCCAGCGCCTCCTGCACCTTCGCCAACTCCACCAGCGCCGCCGTCAGTTCCTTCTTGTACTCGCCCGGCTCCATCGCGGCCTTCTGATACTTCAGCCCATCAATCTTCTGTTCCAAATCCTCCTTCTTCGCCATCAGATCCCGCTTCGCCGGATCGTTCATCGCAGCCTGCGCCGCGCCAATCCGCACCACCGTGAGCGAGGCCATCAGCGCACCCTCGCGTCCCGACCCAGCCGCCGTCGCCCTCACCGCATCTCCCTTCCCCATGTCTTCGAACTGCGCATGCTCTGTCGCCAGCCGTTTCTGCGACGTATAAAACTCCGCCGTCTTCCGGTCCGCATACGCGAAAGCCTCTAGCGCGCTGATCGAGTCGCTCTTATCCGTGTCCGCCGTCGGATCCTGCAGCGCCTCCACCCAGTAGCGCGCAAACACCGTCGCGTTCTTCTCCGTGCCGGTCTTCGTCGCCACAATCACCGCGCGCCCCGGCCGCTCCAGCGCCACCACCGCCCCTCCACTCGCGCTTGTCGTATCCACAATCAACTGCCGCTTCGCGGCCACCTTGTCGCACAGCGCCGCCAATTCCGCTGCCGTCACATCCGGCCCCACCAGGTTGAACTTGTACTCCACCCCATCAAAACTCCCATGCCCAATCAACGTCACCACCAGGTCATCGTCCGCCTTCGCCTCGCGCGCCACCTGCGCCATCACCTCCGTCAGCCGCGCCTTCGTAGCCTGCTTGCCCGTCAACGTAAACACATGCCCACCCGTCCCACTCTTGAAAACTTTATCGAGGTCCATCGCATTCGCCGTAAACCGCTGCTCATAATCCGGCTCACCCCCCAACCCAGCCACCGTAACGTAGTAAGTCGCCGCCCACGCCCGCACACCCAGCAACAACCAGCAACTCAGCACCCACTTACCACTTACNNACCACTTACCACTAACCACTTACCACTCGCGCCCCTCATACCACACCCCACTTCCGCCGCAGCAGCCAGTCCGCCGACATCAATCCCAGCAGCACCAGAAACACGATTGGCATATCCCACAACTCCTTCGTGTCCCTTACCGAGATCCCCGCCTCCGAATAGGAAATCTCCTTCGGCAGCCTCTCCAACTCACTCTGCTCCCAGTACCGCCCACCCGTCTCGTCCGAAAGCTTCTGCAGTAACTCACGATTCTGCTGCGTATGAAAGTTCTCCGCAACTCCATCTTCCCGCCGGAACGAAATCACATCCTTCCCCAACTCCTGTCCGCTCTTGCCTGTCCGATCCGCCGTCACCTCCGCCAAATAGCTCCCCGGCTTCTCCGCCGTCCAATCCATCGCAAAGGTCCCCGGAGTATTCGACACCGGAGTCAAGTCCACCATCGCCGACAATCCGTCCGGCCCAATCACATGCGCGGTAACATGCGCGTCCGCCGCCGGCGTGAACTCCTTGTCCCGCACCACCGCCGTCAACTTCACGTGCCCCTCGTCCATCAGCGTCTGCTGCGGCATCGTCGCCACCACCTGCCCCGGCGAATCCGCCGCCAGCCAGCGCAGCAACTGCTGCCAGAACAGGTCGTGCGACGGATCGTCCAGCGCCGAACTCATCTGCCAACGCCATGTCCCCGAAGTCGCCAGCACCGCCGTCCGCCCGTGCCCGTAGCTCTGCGTCACCAGCAGCGGCATGGTCCGTCCCGCCGTCATCTGCGCCAGCACCGTCGCACCCGGCTTCGGCGCACCCGGGTCCTGATAGTCATTCAGATACGGCAGCTTTCTCCAACGATCCACATTCGCAGCGCGATCGTCCAGCAGCCGAGTAATCGGACTCTCCGCACCCGCCGCCGTCAACTGCACCGTCGCATTCTCCCGCCGAAAAGTCTCCTTCTCGTTCGACACAAACGTCGGAAGCAAATCCGCCACGCTCGACGAGCCCCACCCGCCATCGCTCAGCGAAAACCGCCCGCCCAGAAACAGCAGCCCTCCTCCGCGCTTGTCCACAAACTCCCGCAACAACTCCCGCTGCACCGGCGTAAAGTAGTCCGCCTCCACGCTCCCGATGATGATCGCCTGGTACTTGAACAGGTCTTCCGCCTTCGTTGGAAACCCATCCGCCAGCTCGCTCGGATCCACGATCCCCTGCCGGTAAATCTTGTTCTCCGTCGTCCGCAGCATCGAGACGATCTGCACCCCTTTGTCCTCCGCCTCAGCCCTCCGGATGAATTTGAACTCCCACCGCGGCTCGCCCTCCACATACAGAATCCGCCGCGGCTCCGGACTCACATCCACCAACCGCGTCACCGCATTGTTCGCGGTGTTTTCTTCTCCCGCCAGCGGTTCCAGCGCAAACCCAATGCTCTTCACGCCCGCATCGCCCGCATTGAAGAACATCGTCTCGCTCGATCCCACCCCATCCGGCGCCAGTGTCACCACTTTGGATGCCAGCAGTTTGTCTCCATCCTTCACATCCAGTGTTGCCTTCTGCCCCGCATACCCACGCTGGCGGAAGCTCACCGTCGCCGTCATCCGAGAATCGGCCATCGCCTTCGCCGCGACCACCGCATCGTCCATCTCCACATCGTGCGCGGCCTTCTCCTTGCCAAACCCGATCGTGTGCACCGGCAGCCTGCGATTGTGCAGCGCGTTGATCGTCTCCAGATCGATCCCGCCCGAATCTCCCGCACCGCCGCCGGCGTTCTCCGCCCCGTCGCTCAGCAGCACCACCGCGCCCACCGGCAATTCGCTCGTCTCCGCCGTCAACTGCCGCAGCCCCGCATTGATGTGGGTCGCACCCACGTCCGGTCCCACACCCTTCAGCGGAATCCGTGGAAACCCATCCAGCGCGCCACTCTTGGCGGAATTCCCATCCGGCTGTTGCACCCAGGTCAGTCCCGCATCCAACCGGTATACCCGCGTCTGGAACTTCTTCTGCAACCCCACCAGCACGCCATCCTCCAGCGTCTTCACCGCTGCGGTCTCGCGCGCCGTCGTCCCATCCGCACCCGCATCCGCGTTCGCCATGCTGAGCGAATCGTCCACCAGCACCGCGATAATGTTCTGCTGCGACTTCAACTCCGCCACCGTAATCGCCGGCTCCCACAACAGCAGCAGCAGCAACGCCACCAGCGCCGACTCCAGCCCCCACACCAGCCACGCCCGCCAGTTCCGCACCCGCGGCGCAGCCTCCGGAAGCTGCCGCCAGGTCAGCCACGCCAACCCGCCCACCGAGACCGCAACCAGCAGAACAAGCAACCAGCCCGGCCACGCGCCAAGCAGGATGAACTTGCCCTTGGTAAACACCGGAATCGGATACTTAAAGAAGAATTCGAACATGCCTGGGAGGTTCGAGATACTAGGTTCAAGGTTCGAGATTGGAGATCGGATTCAGAGTTCTGTCATTCTGAGCGGAGCGAAGAATCCCCGCATTTCGCCCTCCGCGCTCAATCGGCTCTATCGGTGTTCATCGGTGTTAGGCCGTTGCTGTTCCCTCGAACCTCGAACCTGCTCAATGCGTCATGCTGTACATCACATAATTCAATCCCACCCGAAAAGCCATCGACGCAAACTGTTCCGGATACTCCGGGTCATCCGCCCACTCCCACGCATCCCCCAGGTGCATGTTGTGGCAGATCGCTATCACCAGCCGCCCATGCTCGTCCCGAATCCCGCGCCACTTCGCCACGTACCCATCCTTCTCGTACGTCCTGCCCGAGCGGATGTACTGCTCCCCCGGCACCTGGAACCGGTCGTCCATGTCGTACAGCACGTGGAAGATCTCGTCCTTGTCGTTCAGGTCCTCCACCGGATACTTGTTCGCGTCCGGGAAGATCTGCCGCATCCCGCGCATGAAGTCCTCCCAGTCCTGAGTCCCGTGGAAGTCGTCCACCATCAGGAATCCGCCCTTCAGCAGATACTCCCGCATCCGCTTCGCCTCGTCATCGGAAAAAGTCCACGTATGCACCATCACCGCATACACAAACGGATAGTTATAGATGTCATCGTTATCCAGGCCCACCACCTGCTCAGTCGATCGCCCCTGGATCCGCGTCAGCCTATTCAGCGCGATCAAAAACTGCCGGTCCGCCTTCGGATAGTCCCGCGACCATGTCGCCCCCCAGCCGCCGCGCCTATACCCGCCGCCCCCGCCGAATCCGCCATACCCGCCGCCACCCATCGCCGTCGTATAGCTCAGCCGCGACCACGAAAACTCCGCCTTCTGATTCCCCTGCCCACCCTGCTCGCCCCAGTTCGCCACCCGCTGGAACCCGAAGGCGCCAAGCGCCAGCCCCAGCACCACCACCGTGACCATCGCGGACTGAATCAGGAGCTTCATCGCGTGAACCCTCCCCGTGCCGGAGCCTGGAACCCGAAATCTCTTCCACCCGCCAACTCTGCCTGTGTTCTCGTACCTTATCAGGTTTCGCTTGTCCCTATAGACGAACCCCACGCCCCGTAGTTGCACCGGTCGCCATCAACCCAAAGCCGAAAGCTCATCGCCGACCGCTCATACCTCACACCTCATACCTCACTGCTCGACAGCAAAACGCCCTGCCGGATTCGCTGCGCCACCCTTTTCAGGCTGCGCCTTCGCTTACCACTCGCTTACCACTGATCACTTTTCCCTTGTCAAGCCCCCGCGCTCACACCAATATTTATTTTCTCCCCGCAACCAACGCCGCACCAAACACTTACGCACACACCGCCTCGCAAAAATAGTTGGCATGTTAGTTATGCCCAATCAGCTACCATATAAATAGGGGTTTTCTCACAAACTAATCTGGAACGCCTGGGGCTAAGGCTTTCGACTCACTCAGCACAACTCCAAAAGAATGAGGATTTTACGAATTACACATTTGAAATGAATATTTTAGCGATCAAACTGCACATTTTGACCCATAACCCATGTCGATTGAGTATTTTAGGAGTAACATCTCTCGAATCAGTATTTTACAAGAAACACGTCGGCGTAACTCTATTGTTTTGAGTATTTTGCACCATAAGATCTAAAGAGAAAAAATCGCGCGGCCCAGGCCTGTTCCCACCTCAAGCCTCACCTGCCGCCCGCAATCCGTCCAACGCACCAGGAGCCGCTCCATGAACCGCCGCAACCTTCTCAAACTCGGACCCATCGCCCTCGCCGCCGCGGCCACCCGCAACTCCGCCGCCCAGATGGTCATGCTCCCCGGCCCCACGGCCAACCCTCCCGCAGACCAGCCCGCCGCCTCCTCCGACATCACCCTCCGCATCGCCCCCGTCACCGTCGAACTCGCCCCCGACCGCATCCTCTCCACCATCGGCTACAACGGCGCCGCGCCCGGCCCAGTCCTCCGCATGAAGGAAGGCAAGCCCGTCACCGTCAACGTCATCAACGAAACCGACACCGCCGAGACGGTCCACTGGCACGGCTTCCTCATTCCCTCCGACGTCGACGGCGCCGAGGAAGAGGGCACGCCCGTCGTCCCCCCGCACGGCTCCCGCCGCTACCAGTTCACGCCCACGCCCTCCGGTTCGCGCTGGTACCACTCCCACGCCATGGCCATGTCCGATCTCCGCAAGGGCACCTACACCGGCCAGTTCGGCTTCGTCTACGTCGAGCCCGCATCAAACCCCGGTGCCTACGATCAGGAACTCTTCCTCGCCCTCCGCGACTGGGAGCCATTCTTCACCACGCAGATGGTCGACATGGACGAGAACGACGACCCCAACGCCCCGCAGCCCGAGAAGCCCGCCGTCCTCAACACCGCGCCCAACGGCCTCGAAGTTACCTCCACCACGTACTCCATCAACGACAAATCGCTCGGCGCCGGCGAACCCATCCGCGTCTCGCAGGGCCAGCGCGTCCTCTTCCACTTCCTCAACGCCAGCGCGATTGAGAACCGCCTCATCTCCCTCGGCGGCCATAAGTTCCAGGTCATCGCACTCGACGGCAACCCAGTCCCCACGCCCGCCCTCGTCGAAACCCTCTTCCTCGGTGCCGGCGAGCGCATCTGCGCCATCGTCGAGATGAACAATCCCGGCAACTGGATCCTCGGCGAGCCAACCGACCTCATCCGCAACGCTGGCCTCGGCATCCTCGTCGAATACGCCAACCAGCACAAGCAGCCGCAGTGGATCAAGCCCGCCTCGCTCCTCTGGGACTACACCCTCTTCGCCAACAAGCCCGGTGCGTCCCCCACACCCAACCAGCCTCCCGCGCAGAACATCGACATGGTTTTCGAGAAGGTGCCCCGCGGCGCAGGCAAGTTCAACACCTTCACCGTCAACGGCAAGCCCTCTCCGCACGACAACGAATTCGTCCTCCACGAAAGCCAGCGCTACCGCCTCACCTTCCACAACCGCACCGACGACGGACACCCGCTGCACATGCATCGCCACCAATGGGAACTCGTCGACTTCAACGGCAAGCCCACCAGCGGCCTCATCAAGGACACCGTCGTCGTGCCCGTTCTACGGCCGCGCCGCCGTCGAGTTCACCGCCAACCAGCCCGGCCTCACCCTCTTCCACTGCCACATCCAGGCCCACATGGACTACGGCTTCAAGGCCCTCTTCCGCTATGGTTAGCCCATCCTTCTCTGCCGCAAGGTCGCGGCGGATACGCTCATATTGTGCCGCGAAGCACATACGGCGCAATCCTCTGCCCGTAGAATGAGGTTGTATTTCGGGACGGGATCCATGGAACTGAAACAAGAGATGAAACAAAAACTCGAAGTCCTCCGCGTCACCCTCGCTTCGCTGGATTCACTGCTGGTCGCCTATTCCGGCGGCACGGATTCCGCGTTCCTGGCGTACACAGCCCACCAGGTGCTCGGCGACCGCATGCTCGCGGTCATCGCCGACTCCCCCTCCCTGCCTCGCCAAGAGCTAGCCGCAGCCCTCGCCTTCGCATCCGAGCACGGCATTCCAACCCACATCCTCCAGACGCGCGAACTGGAAGACCCAAACTACGCCCGCAATGATCGGAACCGCTGCTTCCACTGCAAGGACGAGCTATTCACCCAGATGGAGGCGGCGCGACTCCAACTCCGCTTCGACCACATCGCCTACGGAATGAATGTCGACGACCGCGGCGATTTTCGTCCCGGCCAGAAGGCCGCCGAAGCGCACAACGCTCTCGCGCCCCTGGTCGTGGCGAATCTGAACAAGGCGGAGATCCGCATGTTGGCCCGCGACGCCGGCCTAACCCTGGCCGACAAACCCGCCAGCGCATGCCTCTCCTCGCGTATCGAATACGGCCGGCCCGTCACCGCCGAGAACCTCAGCCAGGTTGAGCGCGCCGAAGAAGCCCTGCACGCCCTCGGCTTCCTCCACGTTCGCGTTCGCCACCACGGCGAGTTGGCCCGGATCGAGATCGCGCGGCACGACCTTCCCCGCGCGCTGACCCTCGCCATGCTCGATCGCATCACCGAGGCGCTGCAGCCTCTCGGCTTTGTCTTCATAACGATCGACACTCAGGGCTATCGTTCCGGCTCAATGAACGACGTGCTCCCAGTGTCCGCCATCGCCTCTACTCATGACCGACCCACCATCGGGTCGACCAAACAGCCTGGGCTAGCCAGAGAGACCTCCTGATGCGCATCGCTTATCTTGACTGCTTCGCCGGCATCGCAGGCGACATGTTTCTCGGAGCCCTCGTCGACGCCGGTGTTCCGTTGCAGGTGCTTCAGGAGGCAACCGCAGCGCTCAACGTCGGCGCGTCCCTGAAGATCGAGAAGGTCAACCGCAGCGGAATCTCCTGCACCAAAGTTCATGTCCTCGAAGGCGACCACCTCGCGGAACAGCCATACACGCGGCAGCCCGAGCAGCAGCACCAGCACAAGATCGGCCACGAGCAAACCCACGATCATGATCATGAACATGCACACGCACGCACCGACGCGCACACTCACGACGACCATCCGCACTCTCACACACACGAACGCTCGCTGACCGCCATCCACACCCTGATCCAGGCCGCGCCGCTGGCCGAACCGGTCAAGCAGACAGCCATCCGCACCTTCGAACTGCTCGGCCAATCCGAGGCCAAAATCCACAACGTCCCCATCGACGACATCCACTTCCACGAGGTAGGCGCCGTCGACGCAATCGTGGACATCGTCGCCGCCAGCGCGGGCATTCACCACCTGCAGGTCGGTGCGTGGTACTGCTCGCCCATCAACGTCGGCGGCGGCACAGTCGTCTGCGCCCACGGAACATTCCCCGTGCCGGCGCCTGCGACCGCCGACCTGCTGCGCGGCCTGCCCACCTATTCCGCCCACGTTCAGCAGGAACTCGTCACGCCCACAGGCGCCGCGCTCCTCCGCGCGCTCGACCCCGTCTTCGGCCCCCAACCCGCCATGCGCGTCGATCGGATCGGCTACGGCGCAGGCACACGCAACTCAAAGGATTTCCCCAACGTGGTGCGCCTGAGCGTCGGCGAAACGTGTGACCAGGCCGCAACCACCTCCGAAAACTCCGCCGCAACCGCTGGCCAGTCTCACTCCAAAAGCTCGGAAGTCGTAACCGTGCTGGAAACCGCGCTCGACGATCTCTCGCCACAGGTTCTCGCCTATGTCGCCGAAACCGCACTCGCAAGCGGCGCGCTGGACGTCATGCTGACCCCCGTCATCATGAAGAAGGGTCGCCCCGGCACCTTGCTCACCGTCCTCTGCAATCCCTCGGACAGCCCCGCACTCGAGCGTCTCATCCTCAGCGAGACCAGCACCCTCGGCGTGCGCGTCCGGCAGGATCGCCGATCCTGCCTCGACCGCCGCTACACCACAGTCTCCACGCCGTACGGCGACATTCGCATCAAGATCGGCTCGCTCGCCGGTGAAACGCTGAACGTCGCGCCGGAGTTTGAGGACTGCCGCGCGGCCGCCGCCCAACATCACATCGCGGTCAAGCAGGTGCAACAGGCCGCCATCGCCGCATATTTCCAACTCTGCCCTCCGAGCGAATACCCCTCATGACACCGTCCGCACTTCTCCAACTCCTCGCCCAGGTCGAACGCGGCACCGTTACGCCCGAGGCCGCCGCGGAACGCCTCGCGACCCTCCCCTTCGAAGACATCGGCCACTCCCGCGTCGACCACCACCGCAGTCTTCGCACCGGCCTCCCCGAAGTCGTCTTCGCCGCAGGCAAGACTCCCCAGCAAACGGTCGAGATATTCTCGAGCCTCGCCTCCGACGGTGTGGATGTGCTTGCCACGCGCGCCGAACCCGCAACCGCACAGGCTGTGCTCGCCCAGCATCCAACAGCAACCTACAACTCCGTCGCACGCACCATTGCGCTGCGACAGACTCCCGGAGCATCCGCGCCGCAAGGACACATCGCCGTCATCTGTGCGGGCACCAGCGACGTCCCCATCGCAGAGGAGGCCGCGGTCACGGCCGAGATCTTCGGAGCCCGCGTCTCCCGCCTCTACGACGTTGGCGTCGCTGGTCTGCACCGGCTGCTTGCCGTCCAGGACGACATCAAGTCAGCCCACGCGATCATCGTCTGCGCCGGCATGGAAGGCGCGCTGCCCTCGGTCGTAGGAGGCCTGGTGTCCGTGCCGGTGATCGCCGTTCCCACATCCGTGGGCTACGGCGCTTCCTTTGCCGGAGCGACGGCTCTTCTCAGCATGCTGAACTCGTGCAGCCCCAATGTCACCGTGGTCAATATCGATAACGGCTTCGGCGCCGCCTATACGGCCGTGCTCATCGCGCGCGCCTCGTCGCAATCCCGGCTCGGATCGGCGTAATTGGGTCAAGCACGTGCCGACGTGGCAGCCATAGCTCCGTGCAATGCCTCGGATTGGACTAAGTCCGTCAATGCGGCCCGGATGCCATGCGCCAGGATTGCACTGGTGAATTCGGCTGTAGCAATCGCCAAGCCCGGCACCTCACAGAGGTCTTTACCCCACCACTCGGTCTGCCGAAGAACCTCATCCGTGAGTTTGCGGACGCCCGCAGACGAACCGTCGAAGGCGACCCACAGGACAGCCATTTTCTCAAGAATCGGCAGATTGTCTTTCACCGGGTACGGATGGCCGTTACGATGGCCGATCAGTGCGCCATTCACAACCGTTGTGCCGCGATAAAACACGATAAGCGCCGCCAGCGCAAAGGTCAGGCGCGTGGGTAGTTGCCCGCGCAGCGCCACGAATCGTTCCAGCGAAGGCAGCACGCGCGCCTTGTACTTCGAGACTGAATTGAGAGCAATACTCTGCAGGGAATGACGAATAAAGGGGTTGCGGAATCGTTCGAAGACCGCTTCCGCGAAGAGTTCAAGCTCAGCCCTTGGCAGAGTAAGCGTAGGAATCACTTCATCGTAGATGGCGTGCCTCATGAGACCGGCGATCAACGGGTCATCCATACAGTCGCCAACGTAGTCGAATCCCGCGAGATAGGCAGCCAAGGCGGTGCTGGTGTGTGCGCCGTTCAGAATTCCCACTTTGCGGTCGCGATATGGCTTCATGCTATCCGCAATAATCACATTGAACCCTGCCTCTGCGAGCGGCAACTCGCTCGATAGCGAATCGGGCCCTTCAATCACCCACAGGTGAAACACCTCCGATGTGTCGAACAGATCGTCCCTGTATCCCGATTCATCCCAGAGCGCTTCGATGGTGTCCTTGGGATAGCCAGTCACAATGCGATCAACAAGCGTGTTGGTGAAGATGTTGGCCGTCTCTACCCAGCGAATAAACTCCGGATCGAGGCTCCAGTTCGCCGCCGTCTGGAGCACGGTCTCCTTCAGTCGATCGCCATTGCGGTCGATCAGTTCGCAAGGCAGCAGTACGAATCCCTTGGACAGATCGCCCTGAAACGCAGTGTAGCGTTCCAGCAGGAATCGCGTCAGCTTGCCGGGAAAGGAAGCCTGCGGCTCGTCCTTCAGCTTGTCCTCGCCGTTGAACGCAATGCCGGCTTCCGTAGTATTCGAAACGATAAAACGAAGGTCGGGGTTATGCGCACAGCGAAGGTAGTCCTGAAAATGGGTGTAAGGATTGATGCCTCGGCTGATAGAAGTAATCAGCTCTTGCCGCTCAATCACCTTGCCGTCTTCAATGCCCCGCATCAGCAGCGTGTAGGCTCCGCTCTGCTCATTCAGCTTCTCAATCTGGCCTTGCCCGATGGGTTGCACGACCACCACGCGCCCGCCGAACAGCCCCTTCTGATTCATCCCGTGAATCATCCAGTCGACGAACCCGCGAAGAAATCCGCCCTCACCGAATTGCAGTACCTTCTCCGGCAGCAGTCGCTGCGCGGACCAGCTTTGACCTTCTGCGTGCGTTTCCAGGAAGTCGGCGTTCAGGCTAGGCTGTACAACAGCGTCCAATGTGGGCATTAGAGGGTCACCCCATCCTTCCAGATTGATATTTCCCTGAATCCGTTCAGTTCGGTCTTCGTGCGCACGCCTCCCGAAGCAACATCGAGTACAAGATGGAACAATTCATCCGCCAGCGCGTCCATGGTGGCCGTGCCGTCAGCAAATAGGCCTGCATTGAAATCAATCCAGCCGGACTTGCGCAGGGCCAGTGGAGTGTTCGTGGATATCTTGATGGTCGGCACCGGAAACCCCATTGGCGTTCCTCTTCCTGTGGTGAAGAGCACCATGTGTGCCCCTGCCGCGCTCAATGCTGAGCCGGAGACGCCGTCGTTGCCGGGTCCGTTCAGCAGCGCAATTCCACCCAGGCCGGAGCTTGCCTGCTGTCCGTAGTCCAGCACCTGCTTCACCGGAAACGTTCCGCCCTTCTGCACGCATCCGAGCGATTTCTCCGCCAGAGTCGTGATGCCACCATCCTTATTGCCCGGCGAAGGATTCTCGTCGATCGGTTCGCCGTGGCGCTGGAAGTATTCGCGAAATGCGTTCACCAGATGAACGGTCGCGTCGCTCACGCCGGCATTCACCGCACGATGAAGCAACACTTCCTCAGCACCGAACATCTCCGGCACTTCGCAGAGAATGCTGGTGCCGCCCGCTGCGGAGAGTTTGTCCGCAACGCGGCCCACCAGAGGATTGCCCGTGATACCCGAGAGCCCGTCCGAGCCTCCGCACTTCATACCCAGAATCAGCTTCGAGGCAGAAATCGGCTGGCGCGCAAACTGCCCCGCGTATTCGGCCAACTCGTGAATCAGGCGAACGCCCGTGTCGATCTCGTCCGTGACGTCCTGCGCGTTGAGATAGCGGAACCTCGCTGCGTCCGAGTGATCCAGATGCTCCTTAAACAACTTGATCTGGTTATTCTCGCAACCCAGCCCAAGTACCAGAACTGCCGCGGCATTGGGATGCCTCGCAAGGCCCGCGAGCAGTCGCTGCGTACTCGCAAAATCGTCTCCGAGTTGTGAGCATCCGAAGGGATGGTTGAAGGTGTGGATGCCCTCTACCGCACTTCCCTCGCGAACCAATTCCTTCGCAGCCCGCTCTGCGATCCGTGTGGCCGCATGGTTGACGCAACCAACCGTATTGATAATCCAAATCTCGTTACGTATCCCAACCGATCCATCCGGTCTGCGATACCCATCGAACGTCGCAGTGGAAGGCGATAGCGTCCGATTTCCATTCTGGTTGATTGCGGCCGATGAGCCATCAAAGGCTCGTTGCTCCAGCTTGCCCCCAAGCGCACTTGCCATGTTCTGCACATGGACATGCTCGCCAGGCTGGATCTCGGCGGTGGCAACCCCGATCGGGTAGCCGTACTTTACAACGGGTTCACCCTTGCGAAGGTGCTGCAACGCTATCTTGTGACCGGCCGGAACATCTCCGATTGTTACAGTCTCCTCGGACTGCTCTCCATTGACCAATGTGCGCAGTGCAACCCCGACATTGTCGAGACGGTGAATTTTGAGGAAGAAAGGCAGTGCCCTCATTGCTCCAGCATGATCCTCGCCGCATACAACTGTCGGTGATTCCTGTCACTGCAATTGATACCAATTCTCTGAGCGAGAATCGCACGCGCATGCAGCATGTGTTGTCTCAAGTGTCTTTTGCCCCTCACCGCTCTTCTCGCCCCGAGCCCGCCAGGATTCTATCGGCCCGACGAAGCCAGCGCATCCTGCCGCGCCTGCGCCATGCGTTGCTCCAGCCACGCGAGCCAGGCATCCAGTCCACCCTCGGTCGTCGAGGAGGTACGCACAATCTCGATGCCCGGATGCACCAGCCGCGCATTGGCCTCCGCAACCTCCGCACTGAACGGAACATAGGGCAGCAGATCGACCTTGGTAAGGATAAACAGATCCGACTTGAAAAAAATCGACGGATACTTCAGCGGCTTGTCTTCACCTTCAGTCACACTCAGCAGCACAATCTTTGAGGCTTCGCCCAGATCGTAGCTCGATGGGCAAACCAGGTTGCCGACATTCTCAATGAACAGCAGATCAATCTCATCCAGATTCCATGCGGCCAGATGCTTCTCGATCATGCGGCCATCCAGATGGCACGTGCCGCCAGTTGTGATCTGCTGCACTGGAAAGCCGTACTGCGCTAAGCGGCGCGCGTCGTTATCGGTCTGGATGTCCCCGGTCAGCACGCAGACCCGCGTCGCTCGATCGAGGCTGGCGAGTGTGCGCTCCAGCAGTGCGGTCTTGCCCGAACCGGGCCCGCTGATCAGGTTCAGACAGAGTACGCCGTGCTCACGAAATCGCTCGCGCAACGATTCGGCAATAATCTGATTCTCATTCAGCACCTTTGACTTCAGGGGCAAACGTTCCATCGGTCTCTACCTCCAGATAATCAAAATCCAGTTCGTCCCCGCTGGTCAGCGTGGTGTTGCTGCTGGCGCACGCCGGGCAATTTGCGTTGTATTCGATCACGGCAAATTCGTTGCCACACTCTCTACAGATGCGACGCTGCGGACACACCCGCGCGTCGAGTTGAAGGCTCTCCCATTCGGTTCCCCGCAGCACCGCGTCGAAACAGAAGGTGAGCGAGTCCACATCGACTGCTGCCAGTTCACCGATCCGCAGGCCTACGCGGATTGGTTGTGCTCCGGGACGACTCGCAAGTTCCTTTCTGACCGCTTCCAGAATTGATTCTGCGATGGAAAGCTCATGCATGATGCATCCCCGTAATGCGCTTGTTAAGAAAGGATTGCCAGCACCGGAGCCCGTGATGCGCCTTGCTTACTCCACCGCACATGAATACCTGACCTCGACTTCGCTGCAAGTCGTACGATGTGATGCCTATCACTGACTAGCATACGCACCCGGACGTAAAAAGGCCTTGTTCGGCGAATGACTGAGGTTTCGGACGCGTGCGTGGCGACCGGATCCCGCAAGTCTGGCGCCTGGTCTCACCGGGCAGCACGATACAGGAGGAGCCTTGCAAGCGTATCCTTTGCCGCCACTTCCTTCCGACGATAATCGCTGGAAAATTGTAAACGGGACGATGCGGCGCCATGGCTATGCCCGCAACGCCCTGATCGAGACGCTCCACACCGCGCAGGCCTCATTCGGCTATCTGGATGAAGTCACGATCCGTTTCGTCGCCAAGTCATTGCATGTGCCGCTGAGTCAGGCGTATGGAGTCGTGACCTTCTACCACCACTTCAGCCTGAAGCCTGCGGGCAAGCACACATGCACTGTCTGCCTGGGAACCGCCTGCTACATCAAGGGTGCGGATAAGTTGCTGGCAGAGGCGCAAAAACACCTCAGGATCAAGCCAGGCCAGACCACACCGGACGGCAACATCTCCCTGATGACTGCCCGTTGCGTGGGTGCATGCGGACGCGCGCCAGTGGTTCTTGAAGACGCAGAACTGGTGGGCCTGATGCAGCCCGCGCAATTGGTACAGAAGTTGGAAGGCTGGGCCGCCAATGACTAGCGAAGAGCTACTGCAAATTGCGGAGACGAACGTCGCCGAACGGAAAGAGTACGACTTTGAACTGAATGTGTGCATGGCCCTCGGATGCATGTCCCAGCACAGCGACAAGGTAAAAGCGGCCCTCACCGAGGAGGTCGCCAAATCCGGCAAACGCTGCAACGTGCGCCAGACCGGTTGCATCGGGCCCTGCGCGGCGGGACCTCTCGTCTCTGTGGGCCCAACCGGAACTTTGTATGGAAACGTCCATGAGGCGGATGCCAAAGCCGTGGTCGACAGCCTTGGCGGCAAGCCCGTGAAACGGCTTGAGACCCACCTGGAGCACTACTTCCAGGGCCAACATCCCATCGTGCTGGAGAATTCCGGCCAGATAGATCCCGAGAAGATCGACGAATTCATCGGTCGTGGCGGTTACCAGGCGCTAATGCAGGTTCTCACGCAGATGGATCCCCAGGAAGTGATTGAACAGATATCCAAAAGCGGTCTCCGCGGGCGCGGAGGTGGCGGCTATCCCACCGGCCTCAAGTGGGGCACGGTAGCCAAGGCCGTTGGCGCACAGAAGTACGTGATCTGCAATGGAGACGAGGGCGACCCTGGAGCATTCATGGACCGCAGCGTGCTCGAGAGCAATCCTCAGCGTGTGATCGAGGGCATGGCCATCGCCGGCTACGCAGTTGGCGCCAGTAAGGGCTACGTTTACGTGCGCGCCGAGTATCCGCTGGCTATCAGCCGGCTGACGGTTTCCCTCCGAGAGGCGCGCCGTCGCGGCTTGCTGGGCAGCAATATCTGTGGCACCACCTTCGCCTTCGACATAGAGATACGAATCGGCGCCGGCGCATTCGTCTGCGGTGAGGAGACCGCCCTGATCGCCTCGATCGAGGGCCTGCGCGGTCAACCGCGACCGCGGCCGCCATATCCGGCGGTTTCGGGCCTCTGGGGGTCGCCCACCCTGATCAATAATGTCGAGACCTTTGCCAATGTTGCTCCCATCATCCGCAACGGGCCGGAGTGGTATTCGAACATTGGCACCGCCAAGAGCAAGGGCACCAAGGTCTTCGCTCTCACTGGAAAGATCACCAACACTGGCCTGATCGAAGTCCCCATGGGGATGACGCTGCGCGAGATCATCTTTGAGATCGGCGGCGGGATTCCCGGCGGTCACACGTTCAAGGCCGTCCAGACAGGAGGACCTTCAGGGGGTTGCATCCCCGAGCAACATCTGGACCTGCCGGTGAGCTACGAGGCCCTGATCAGCGCGGGCTCGATGATGGGCTCCGGCGGCATGATCGTCATGGACGACACCTCGTGCATGGTGAACGTGGCGCGCTTCTTTATGGAGTTCTGCATGACCGAGTCCTGCGGAAAGTGCATTCCATGCCGCGCGGGTACGGCGCAGATGTTCAACCTGCTGACCAAAATATGCGACGGCGAAGCGACTCATGCAGACCTCGACCTGCTGATCGATCTCTGCGACGTGGTCAAGAACACCAGCCTCTGCGGCCTGGGCATGACCGCGCCCAACCCGGTGTTGAGCACGCTGCGCTACTTCAAGGACGAGTATCTGGAGCACATTGAAAACAAGCGCTGCCCCGCCGGCGTCTGCTCGTGCGCCAGTAAGACGCCAGTCGATGAAGAGGTGACAGCATGAGCGCCGCCGTGGATGTCAAAACCCTCACCATCGATGGCGTCGACTTGAGCGCTCGTGCTGACCAAACCGTCCTTGAGGTGGCGCGTGAGAACAAGATTTTCATCCCGACGCTCTGTCACCTGGATGGACTGTCGGATGTCGGTGCGTGCCGGCTCTGCCTCGTGGAATTGAAGAACTCGCCGAAGCTCTTTCCCGCCTGCGTCTTGAAAGTGGAAGAAGGCATGGAGGTGATCACCAAGTCCGATCGCCTGTTGCACTACCGGCAGACGATTCTGGAACTTCTCTTCGCCGAACGCAATCACGTTTGCTCCGTTTGCGTTGTCAACAATCACTGCGAGCTACAGTCGATGGCCCAGTCGCAGGGTGTGACGCACGTTCGCCTCCCTTACCGAAACCCCAAGCTGGCAGTCGACGCCTCGCACGACCGCTTTGTTGCCGACCAGAACCGCTGCATTCTTTGCACCCGGTGTGTCCGCGTCTGCGACGAGATCGAGGGCGCGCACGTGTGGGACGTCATGGGCCGCGGCATCGATTCCCTGGTCATCACCGATCTGATGCAGCCCTGGGGCGAGTCCACCTGCACGCGTTGCGGCAAGTGCGTGAACGTTTGCCCGACCGGTGCTCTGTTCGACAAGAGCAAAGTTGGGTCGTCCCATCCGAAGTATCCGGATTTTGTGCCCTACCTCAACATGATGCGAGAAGGACGATGAGCAAAATCAAACTGGCAACGGTCTGGCTGGACGGGTGCTCGGGATGCCACATGTCCTTCCTCGATATGGACGAACGTCTCCTCGAACTCAGCAGCCAGTTCGATCTGGTCTATAGCCCGCTGGTCGACTTCAAGGTCTATCCGGAGATGGTAGACGTGGTCCTGGTAGAGGGCGCAATCAGCAGCGTGGAGGACGAACACAAGATTCGTCACATCCGCAAGCACACCACCCTGCTCGTCGCCATGGGCGACTGCGCGGTGACAGGCAATGTCCCCGCCATGCGCAATCCGTTCGGACCTCTGCCCATCCTCGAGCGCGCCTACCACGAGAACGCGTCCGCTCAGCAGCAGACACCGTGCAGCATTGTGCCCGCGCTGCTCGAGAGAGTGCGCCCCGTGCACGAGCTTGTGGACGTAGATCTTTACCTGCCCGGTTGCCCCCCATCAGCGGACACATTTTTTGCGGTCCTGACTGACCTTCTGGCTGGCACCGTACCGAACGTCGCAAGTCTCACCCGTTTCGGCGCGTAGGAGAGAGCAGCATGTCGCAGACAATTACCATCGACCCGGTGACCAGGCTTGAAGGCCATGGCAGGATTACGCTCAAGACCAACGACCAGGGCGAGGTCAGCGAAGCATTCTTCAGCGTCACCCAGGTGCGCGGCTTCGAGAAGTTCTGCGAGGGTCGCCCCTACTACGAAATGCCCAGCCTGATGGCGCGCATCTGCGGCATCTGCCCGGTGAGCCACCTGATCGCGTCCGCCAAGGCCTGCGAGGCGATCATGTCGGTGGAGATTCCGCCGACAGCAGCCAATCTGCGCCGCGCCCTGAACCTGGCGCAGGCCATTCAATCGCACGCGCTCAGCTTCTTCTATCTTGCTTCGCCGGACCTGCTGCTGGGCATGGACGCCGACCCCGCCGACCGCAACATCTTCGGCGTGGCCAAGGCTCATCCGGAGCTTGGACGCGCCGGTGTAGGACTGCGTCGCTTCGGTCAGCACATGATTGAGTTGCTGGGACGCAAGCGCATTCATCCCGGCTGGGTGGTGCCCGGTGGTGTCACTGAACCGCTCGACCCTGCCAAGCGCGACGAGATTCTCGCTCTCATTCCCGATGCATACGCCAACGTCAAGATGGCCTTGACGGCATACAAGCAGATTGCCAGCCGCTTTCAGGATGAGATTGAAAGCTTCGCCAACTTCCCTGGCCCATTCATGGGCATGGTTGGTGAAAATGGCGGCCTGGAGTTCACCGACGCCAAACTACGTGTGATCGATGCAACAGGCATCATCCTGCTGGATAACCTGGAGGCCGCGCAGTTTGACCAGACCATCGGCGAAGCGGTTGAGCCCTACTCCTACATGAAGTTCCCGTATTACAAGCCACTGGGTTATCCCGCCGGATCCTATCGCGTAGGGCCTTTGGCAAGACTGAATATTGCCGGCCATGCAGGCACGCCGCTGGCTGACAACGAACTGAAGGTGTTCAAGAGGCTCGCCGATGGTCCGGTTCTGGGCTCGTTCCACTACCATCACGCACGGCTGATCGAGATTCTGCATGGCATTGAAGTCATCGAGCAGCTCTTCTCCGAAAGCAGCATTCTGGATAAGCACGTGCGCGCGACCGCCGGCGTGAATCGGCAGGAGGGCGCGGGCATCGCCGAAGCGCCGCGCGGCACCCTGATGCATCACTACAAGGTGGATGACAAAGGCCTGATGAAGTGGGCGAACCTGGTGATCGCAACCGGCCAGAACAACAACGCTATGAACAAAGGCGTGCTGCAGGTGGCCCAGCGCTACGTCAAGAGCGACAAACTCACCGACGGCATGCTGAACCGCGTCGAGGCCGTGATCCGCACGTTCGATCCCTGCCTGAGTTGCTCGACGCATGCGTTCGGCCAGATGCCGCTCGCGATTGAATTGCTCGCGCCCGACGGGACAAAACTCGACGAGGTTCGCAGACCCTGATGGCAACAACCTCAGCACCGTCCGCTGACCAACCCCGAGCCCTGCTGCTGGCCTGCGGCAATACGTTTCGCGGCGACGATGGAGTCGGTTGGCGCATTGGCTGCGCGGTGCAGCAACAGCCGCCGTGCAGTGGCCTCACCGTGCTGATGACCCGCCAGTTGCTGCCCGAACACGCGGAAGCAATCAGCACCTCGGAGATTGTGGTCTTCGTCGACTGCTCTGCGGTCACCCCGGCAGGCACTGTCTCTACGATCCTGATCGAGCCTGCGGAAAGTGTTCCCCGCATTCTCACTCATCATCTGGATCCGGCATCGCTGCTCAGGCTGACGCTCGACCTCTACGCTCGCACACCGGCCCGCGCAGTCGTCGTCACGGTGGGCGGCGAGTCTTTTGAATGGTCGGATCGACTCAGCACGTCGGTCAAGTCCGCGGTTCCAGAAGCGCTGGAAGCGGTGCGCATGGCCCTGCTTGGCGACTCCACACCCTCTCCCGCGGTCCACTCACTCTAATCTGCCTGTGCCGACGCCCTTGCGTGTTCCGAGCGATCGAATCGTGCGGGGAATTTAGACTCAGAACGAGGAACATCGTTCAATGCCCGCCGCCAAGCCTCCCGCTCCGCGCAATACCCTCGCGCCTCCTCCAAAATACCCTCCTGAAATCGTTGATCCTGCGTGGTTGCTGCGGGCCATTGGTCTGTGCCTCGTTGCCGCCCTCATCTGTGCGTGGCTCACGGCATGCCTGCTGGTCTATCAAGGCGAGTGGCAGCTCGTGCTGCATCCTTCGCACACCATCGAGCAGACTCCGGCCGCCGTCGGCCTGCCCTATTCAGACGTTGCCTTCGGCGCGTCGGAGACTGGCCAGCCGCGGCTGACCGGCTGGTGGATTCCTGCCGAGTCCCAGGCCGGATTCCAGGCTAAGTACGCTGCTTACACCGTTCTCTATCTCCATGACGGATCCGGCTCGCTCTCGAACACCGTCCCCATGCTCGGGCGCCTGCACCGCGCCGGGCTCAACGTCTTTGCCATCGACTATCGCGGCTTCGGGGCGAGCGACGCGTCCGTCCACCCCAGCAGCGTCCGCATGACGGAGGACGCCGCCGCCGCGCTCGAATACCTCACGTCCACCCGGCACATTCCGGCTGGCGACATCATTCCTTACGGAACGGGGCTAGGTGCGTCGCTCGCCGCTGGCCTCGCGCTCGGTCATCCCGAGTTGCCCGCGGTGATCCTCGATAACCCAGATCCCGATCCTGCAGCCACGGCTGTTGCGGCGCATCCATCAAAGTTGATCCCGGTTCGGCTGCTCTTTGGCGACCAATTCGACATTGCGAAGCCCATCGCGACCGACACGACTCCCAAACTGCTCGTCGCCGGAAGCCTCAACTCCGATGGGACCCACGACCTGCGGAGGGTGCAGACACTGTTCAAGGGCGCCGCCAGTCCCAGCTTCACGCTCACGCTGCCGCCCGGCAACGATGAATCCGGCTTCCAGGCCGCGCTTAGCCGCTTTCTCGACCAATACCTGCCAGCCCACTAGCTTTCAGATCGACGAACCAAGTCACAACCCATAGCGTAGAATTCCATCGCTCGGGGAGATCAACATGTCAAGATGGCTCAATCGTTTCCAACCTTGGGGAGTTTTGTTGCTGCGGCTCGTCTTAGGTGCCGCCATGGTCGTCAACGGATACCGCAAGGTCGTCCCATCTGGAGGCTTCCACAACGGCAACACCTTCGCCGCGCTCCAACAGTACGCCCACAACATCGCCACGCTCGGGATCCCGCACTGGTTCGGCTACGTCTCTGCGTTCACCGAGTTCGCCGGTGGCATGTTTCTGATCCTGGGCCTGCTAACCCGATTCTTCGCCTTCCTCGTAGCGATTAATATGCTTGTCGCCATCGCCGCCGTCGACATCCATCAGGGATACCCCGGCGCCGAATACTCGCTTGCCCTCGCCGCGATCGCGCTCATGCTCCTGGTCTCAGGCCCCGGCAAAGCCGCCCTTGACCGCAAGATCGGTTTCTCCTAGCTGACCGATTCGCGGCCTTAAGGAGTGAAGGCCCCCGGTGTTCTGGGGGCCTTACGTATAGGTGGGGAGGGGTAATGCGGATAGGGGAAGCCGGAACTGTGGGAACTGCTAGCCCGACATATTAGTTGGTACATCCAATAAGACGCGGTGATCAAGGAAAAGTTGCCAATAATCCCGCAAAATGTATTTAAAAAATAAATGAATTCTAAAAACTGAATACCAAGCGACAGGCGGGGCCGGTTTTTTAGGTTGCTCTTGTTGATTCTATTGTACTTGTGGTTGAAGGCCCCAAAATCGCGCTATCTATTGACGAGAGTGGTCCTGGAATATGAGTTTTGGGTGCCAAAGTGAGGGTGGGCTGAACTGAGCTACTGAGAAAGTCGATCCGGAGCCAAAAAGTGTACCTCAGCGGCTGAAGCCGTATCGCGAAGGCGGCGTTTACGGCACGGGTGAACCCGTGCCCTTAAGCAAAACGGGCTTTTTTCAGCACCGTTTAAAGCCCCAAGACTTAAGTCTGGCCTAGGAGGGCTGGGAAACCCCCTCTTGATAACTGCGCTCGTTGTTGCCGGGATTAAAGTTCCGGCTAACTTTGGAGCGGACTTTTCAGCCTCTGACTGCTCATTGGAAATTGTTTTTCATTGGAATAGACGATTGATTGGCGGATGCGATATTGTGGGTACGCTGCGCCGGTCTCCCGGTGTGTTCCCTATCTTCCCATCGAAAGGCACCAGGCCAAATGTCATCACGAAAGCTATCTCGCCGAGAATTTGTTGGAACTTCGAGTTTTATGGCCTTGGGCTTGCCTGTCGTGCTTGGGCGCGCCTATCCGGTGTTCGCCGCTGCCCCGGCGTCGGCTGGGCCGTATGTTCCACCCAAGTCCGCTCGCGCCACGCTGAACTTCAATTACGACTGGAAGTTCCTGCGCGAGGATGCTGCCGGAGCCGAAGCTCCAGCGTTTGACGACTCCAAGTGGGCCTCGGTGGCGACGCCGCACAGCTTTAATGATGTGGACTCGTTCCGCATGCTCATCCAGCACAGCGGCGGCGACCGCGGGACATACAAGGGGCTCTCGTGGTATCGCAAGCACTTCAAGTTGCCCGCGGCGCTTGCCGGGCAGAAGGTGTTCCTTGAGTTCGAAGGAATGCGCCAGGCGGGCGACATCTATCTGAACGGCAAGCAGGTTGGATTCTACGAGAACGGCGTGACGGCATACGGAATCGACATTACGGGCGCGTTGCTGCCCGGCGGGAAAGAGAATGTGCTGGCGGTGAAGGTGGACAACACCACTAGCTATAAGGAGCGCGCTTTTTGCATGGCGAACCCGAAGAATGCGGACGGAACTCCGTGCGCGGGCATGGGGTACGAGTGGAACGCGAACGACTTCAACCCCGACCATGGCGGCATCAACCGGCGGGTGTGGCTGCACGTGACGGGGAAGATCCATCAGACGCTGCCGCTCTACTACGGGCTGGAGAGCCAGGGCGTCTACGTGCATGCGGGGAACTTCAACATCGCGAAGAAGACCGCGGATGTGACTGTGGAATCCGAGGTGCATAACGCGTCGGGTGATCGCGCGACGGTGGGGTTGTCGGTCGCAATCGTCGACCACAATGGGAGCGTTTGCGCGACGTTCGATGGCGATCCGGTGGACCTGGTAGATGGCGAGAAGAGCGTGCAGACGGCGACGGGGAGCCTGAAGGACGCGCGCTTCTGGAGCACCGACAACCCGTATCTGTACGACGTCTATTCGATCCTGAAGGTCGATGGGAAGGTCGTCGATGTGAATCGCATTGAGACGGGTTTCCGAAAGGCCGAGTACAAGGGCGGTGCAGGCACGGGCGGCGTTTATCTGAACGACAAGTTTGTTTACCTGAAGGGATTCGCGGAGCGCTCGGCTGACGAATGGGCAGGCGTCGGCGCGGGCTATCCGGATTGGATGCATGACTACACGGCGAGCCTGATTCGCGGGTGCCATGGGAACTACATGCGCTGGATGCACATCTCGCCGCAGAAGGTGGATGCGGATTCCTTCGCGCGGTTCGGGATTATCCAGACATGTCCGGCCGGCGATAAGGAACGCGACGTCACTGGACGCCAGTGGGATCAGCGCGTCGAGGTGATGCGAGATACCATCATCTACTTCCGCAATAATCCGAGCATCCTGTTCTGGGAGGCGGGCAACACGGTGGTGGCGCCGGACCAAATGCAACAGATGGTCGACCTGCGCAAGCAGTGGGATCCGGACGGCGGACGCGTGATGGGCACGCGCGGCGACGGCAACAACGCGGCCAATACGGCGACGACGCCCATCGCGGAGTACTACGGCGTGATGATTGGGCAGGCTCCACAGACGGATGCGCTGACTGATCCGAAGGCGATGTTCCGGGCCTACTCGGCGGAGCGGCGGGATCGAGCGCCGATTGTCGAGACGGAGGACTTCCGCGATGAAGGCGCGCGGCGATTCTGGGACGATAATTCGCCGCCGTATTACGGGTTCAAGAAGGGGCCGAACGATACGTATCAGTACACGTCGGAGAGCTTTGCGCTGGCGGGGATCAAGCGGTATTGGGAGTATTGGGAGAACCGCATCTCGAATGCGGATCCGGCGCACGCGAAGTGGTCGGGCTACTGCTCGATTTATTTCACGGATGAGGACGCGGATGGACGACAGGACTCGAGCGAGGTCGCGCGTGTGAGCGGCAAGGTGGATGCGATGCGCCTGCCGAAGGAGATTTTCTTCGCACATCGCGTGATCCAGAGCGAGCGGCCTGACCTGCATATTCTGGGGCACTGGAGCTATCCGACGGATAAGCCGGTGGTGAAGACGGTGTACGTCATCGCGAATACGGAGTCGGTGGAGTTGATCGTCAACGGCAAGTCGGCGGGTGTGAACAAGCAACCCGAAAGCGGCTGGATCTTCGCATTTCCCGGGATCACGTTTGCGCCGGGAAGTCTGAAGGCTATTGGGAAAGATGGGGCCACGATCGCGGCTCAACAGGAGTTGACTACGGCGGGTCCGGCGGCGGCGATCAAACTGACACCGATCGTCGGGCCGAAGGGATTGCAGGCGGATGGCGAGGATGTTGTGCTGATCGACTTCGAGGTGGTGGACGCGAAGGGCGTGCGTTGTCCGACCGACGATGCGCGGGTCGACTTCACTTGCACAGGGCCGGGCATCTGGCGCGGCGGATACAACAGCGGGAAGATTGATTCGACGAACAATCTTTATTTGAATACGGAATGCGGGATCAACCGCGTCGCTGTGCGATCGACTTCGGCGGCAGGGACGATTACGGTGATGGCGAAGCGGGATGGGCTGAAGGCGGGGCAGGTGCAGGTTGCTTCGAAGGCGGTGGCGGTGACGGACGGGATTGCTACTTTTATGTCGCCGAAGATGCTGGGGCCTGCTGAAAAGTAGGCTTGGGCTACCTAGATGCGGACTTCTTCAGCAGTCCCGCTAGGCCGGGTCAGACAGTGAGATACGCATGGCGACGGCGTCGTCTTCGGGGTCGCGGTAGTAGCGCGGGCGGCGGCCTGTCTGCGTGAAGCCAAGCGCGGCGTAGAGGGCGATGGCGCCGGCGCTGGTGGCGCGGACTTCGAGGACTAGCTCGGTTGCGCCGTGGGAGCGGGACCAGTCGAGTACGGCGTTGCATAGGGCTCGGCCGATGCCGTGGAGGCGGGCGTTGGCGGCTACTACTACGGTTTCGAGTTCGGCCAGGTGGTCGGCGGGATGCAGGAGGCCGACGGCGAAGCCTGTAAGGGATGCGTTCGTGTGCGCGACGATGAGGCAGCGTGGTTGCGCGGTTGAGTCGAGGATGGCCGCGTACGCTGCTGGCGGCCAGTGCGGCGCGTTGTCGGTGGCGCGCTCCAGGGCGAGGATTGCGTCGAGGTCAGAGGCTACGGCGTGGCGCAGTACTGCGTGTGGCGGATTCATCGTGCGGGCGTCTCACTGGACTTCGCGGCGGCGCTGAGGGTGGGCTTGGCGAATATTTCGGCGTCGGTGCGGCGCAGGTAGTTGGCGTCGAGCGTGGCGGCGTCGTCGAAGTCGCGTTGCTGGATGCGGCGGAGGGCGAGGGGGAGAGCGTCCTCGGCGGTGGGCTCGGCGATGAGTTTCGGGGCGAGGGCGGCGATGGATTGGGCGATGGTGGGTTCGCAGGTGACGATTAGCTGCGACGGGTCAAGGCTGAGGGCTGCGGCGAGGAGTTCGTCGCGGGGGAGCAGGGCTTCGCGTTGGCAGATTCCGTCGACGTAGGTTCCGGAGTAGAACTCGCCGCGGCCGGCGTCTAGCAGGGCTTGAACGCGGGTGGCGGCGGGTGGCTCGGCGAGATGGGCGAGGATGGCGAGGCGCGAGATTGCGACCAGCGGCAGGTTGAGAGCTTCGCAGAGGCCTTTCGCGGCGCTGAGGCCTACGCGGACTCCGGTGAAGGAGCCGGGACCGTGCACGACGGCTATGGCGTCGAGCGATGGGAGGGCGATGTGGGCGCTCGCGGCGAGGTCCTTGATGGTGGGCACCAGCCGCTCGGAGGCGGTGCGGCCGGGGAGGGTTGCGCTGGTGACAACGGCGGGCTCGCGATCCGTGTCGGCGAGAGCAACGCTTCCGGCTGCGCCGCAGGTGTCGATGAGCAATATCTTCATTCCGGCTGATTTTCCTTGGGAGGGGCCCACAGAGGGCGCGGCACTTCGTCATGGGCACCGTGCTGGGGCTGACGAAGATACACAACGAGTGTGACGTTTTTCAGAAACTATTCGGCGCCATTGGCCCAATCTATCCAGATTCTCCGGGACTGTTGGATGGCCCTGGAGAATGGGAGAGACCTGAACGAACTCTAGGCTCCTTCCCGGACGATCCGCACGGGAGTCTGGCTGAATTCCTCGCGCCTGGGTGCAGGAGATTTGGGTTGGGGTGCCTTCTTTTTCTCGCGCTTGCCTTTATCTTTGTTTCCCATGCCCACAGTCTAACGCCGACGCGAGGCCCGTGGAGAGGCAAACTGCAAGCCCTTCCGCACAGCCGTGCGGCGTGACGTTTCCGGCTGGTGCAATTATGGTTAGAGAAGGGGTCTGTGTAGAAGCACTATTGCGTTTACCGTGACGGACCTGTTCCGAGCTGCTGGACCAGGCACGACTCACGACCTCAGCGGCTAAAGCCGGAGTACAAATGCAGCGGTTACGGCACGGCTAAAGCCGTGCTCTTAACAAGACGGAGACGATTCCGACGTTCGGAGACGAGAGTGATCCCGATGTTCGGAGCGAGTTTGGGCGGATTCTAGGACCTTTGCATTGAAGAGAGAGCTGGACACGCGAATGACAACGAAGACTGAAGTTCCCGCGAAGGCGGACTTTTCTGCCGAGATGGCGGAGTGGATTGAGGCGTTCGACGAAGTTGTCGCCGCGGAGTGGGAGAACGGCGCGGAGATTCTGAAGGCGCTGCGGCAGAGGGCGCGCGAGGCCGGCGTGGTGGTGGAGTATGAGACGGCGACGCCCTTCCGCAATACGATTCCGAAGCACGACGAGGTTCCATACCCCGGAGACATGGATATCGAGCGGCGGATCAAGTCGCTGATCCGATGGAACGCGATGGCCATGGTGCATGGTCAGAACAAGAAAGACGCCGGGATTGGCGGACATATTTCGACTTACTCCTCGCTTGCGACGCTGCTGGAGGTGGGGTATAGCCACTTCTTCCGCGCTCACTATACGGGCAAGGACGGCAATGAACTGCCGGGCGACTTCATCTACTTTCAGGGACACGCTTCGCCGGGGGTGTATGCGCGGGCTTACCTTGAGGGACGGCTGAACGACGATCATCTGAAGAACTATCGGCATGAGTTGCGCGAGACGCCGGGGCTGCCGAGCTATCCGCACCCGTGGCTGATGCCGGACTTCTGGAACTTTCCGACCGTGTCGATGGGGATTGGGCCGCTGAATGCGATCTACCAGGCGCGATTCATGCGGTACCTGGAGAACCGCGGGCTGATTGAGAAGACGGATCGGAAGATCTGGGCGTTTCTAGGCGATGGCGAGACGGACGAGGTGGACACGCTCGGCGCGATCTCGCTGGGCGCGCGGGAGAAGCTGGACAA
>PKWK01000005.1 GCA_003133205.1 Granulicella sp.
GTTAGTGTGAACACGCCCTAGGGACATCTAACGCAATCTATTCGCTTGCGAATGTTAGCCATAATTTGTTTCTCTCACATCACTAGGAGAGTGGACCCACAACTAGTTCTCACCCACAGCGCGTACCGATGATAGGAACACCGATGTCAATCCGCAACTTGTTTGACATTTGAAACTGGCGGCGTGTATCAAAGTACGCGACCTCCGCGAGGGAAATTATGCGAACGGATATTTTTGAGATGGACCGCCGGGCCCTGTTGAAGACGCTCGGATCGGTGGCTGCGGCATCGGCATTTTCGACGTTCAGCGTAGCTGCACCGGCTGCGGGCAAGCGGTTCAACGGGCTGTTTCCGATTGCGTCGAGTCCGTTCACTCCGGACAACAAGCTGGACCTCGAATGCATGGCGAATGAGGTGAAGTTCTGCAACCGGGGTGGGGTTCCGGGCTTGATCTGGCCGCAGATTGCGAGCGGTTGGTCGACGCTGAGCAAGGAAGAGCGGTTCAGCGGCGCGGAGGCGATGATCGCCGCGGGCAAGGGTGGAAAGACGGCGGTGGTGATCGGCGTACAGACGCAGGGCAAGGATCTGGACGGCGCGATTGCGTATACGAAACATGCGGCGAAGACGGGTGCGGATGCGATCTGTTCGCTGCCGCCGGATGGAGAGAGCGCGGCGGTGCTGGAGTATTACAAGTCGATCGGCGCGGCGACCGATCTGCCGCTTTTTGTGCAGACGATCGGCGATATGTCGGTGGACTTGATCGTGCAGATGTTCAAAGAGATTCCGACGGTGCGTGTGGTGAAGGACGAGGCGGGCGATCCGCTGAAGCGCGTGACCGAGCTGAGGGCGAAGACGGATGGCAAGCTGGCGGTGTTTGCGGGCAGGGGCGTGCGGCTGATGATGGACGAAATGCGGCTGGGCTTTACGGGATTCTGCCCGGTGGTGGGGATGGCGGACGTGTATCAGGAGGCATGGGAGCTGTACGAGGCGGGCAAGCTGCGCGAGTCGTTCGATATGTTCGGCAGGATACTGGCGTTTTCGACGATTACGGACGCGGACCAGTACGTGATGGTGGCGCGCGGGATCTTCAAGGAAGATACGAAGTCGCGGCCGATGCCTGGGCATGGGAAGCGGCGGCGGCGCGGGCGGCGGACGGGGTGCGCAGGATCCGATGACGGAGGCGGACAAGAAGAATGTTCGCGATGCGCTGAATACATATTTGAAGCCTTACCTGCGCGGGTGAGTTCTGGGCTTCTATCTGTAACCGGTATGGCAACATTCTTCAGTTGCCACAGTTGAGAGATGAGGCTCGCGGCGAGTTTCTCAAATCAACCGCGCCCTTCGGTCACGTCGCCATAATCTTCCCAATGAAAGGACCAGTTTGTTGAAAACGCGTTTGCGCAATCTGCGACCTGACTCCGCCAGACCGGTTTTCTTTATCGGCGACCGCCCTATCACAGTGGCACGGAACTCAGGTTCGCGGAGGGGCTACCTTTCCGCGGGTCCCCGCAATTGTTGTGGCCAGGCGGTAGCAATGCCGTCAGTTACGACTACGGGCTTCGACGTAATCTGCACCTGCGCGGATTTCAGCCCGCCGCGTTTTGCGGTCACTGTGATCGTGCCGGCTGTCAGTGTCGAGCGCACCGCGACGCGATTGATGCCTAGTCTAGTTCGGTGTTGAGATACGGGTTATTGGTGGAATCTACCTTGCCGCTGTTGTATCCGCCTCGCCAAATGCCCGGACCGGTGCATGTGAAATCGACCCGTGCATCGTCGGTAGGACAACGTTGGCCTTTTGCGTCCACAACTTCAAAGTCGATGAGTGCGACGTCCTCGCCATCGGCCTGTAATCCTTTTGGACCGAGGATTGGTGTCAGCTTGATCGCTGCCGCGGGTCCGGCCGTCGTCAGCTCCTGCTGGGCAACTACCTTGGCGCCATTCTTGCCGATCGCCTTGATGCTGCCAGGAGCGAATTCGACATCGGGGAAGGCGAAGACCCAGCCGTTATCCGGCTTGCTGTTGACGCCGTGGGATTTGCCGTTGACAATCAGCTCCACCGACTGCGTGTTGGGGGCCGGCCTCATAATCTTGACTTCGTCGTCTGTTTCCACCGCCGGCGTCACGGAAAACGCCTTCTGCACCGCGACTACGGTCAACTTGACATTGTCCCCGTCTCGTTCAAGCACCGCGCCTTCGTGATAAGCGGTTTGTACACGTCGCTATAGTGGTCGTAGCCGTTCAGGACGCTCATCACCTGATCGGGCGTCAAGTTCGGAATAAACATGGCGCCAAACCAGTGATGAATCACGCCATGCGAACACCTGGTTCGCGTTCACTCCATGCTCGAGGGCTACTCGCGCCACTGATGCTCCTGGCGCCAGCGTTGCCTCCACCATCTGCCGCTTCTGCTCAACACTAAATCGCTGACGACCACCCCGTCCCGATCTCGACTCTTCCAGTTCCAGCGCTTCATCTTGATGGCACGCCAACGCACTGTCGAGGTGGACTCACCGGACGCATACGCTATTTCCTCAAATTAGGACCTTCCTGTGCAGTTGGCGGAATGGTCGCACTTGGAGCATGAATGCGCTACTGCTATAGTCTCTATTTGCTAGGGCCGTTCGAGCGTGGCGCTCATCAGCCCGATGACGACATCGTTGGCAAGCGTGCGGACCGTCAGGCTTTGCAGTTGCTTCGCCGGATCCAGCGCCAGGTCAAGCACGGTCGCCGCTCCGCCAGGAACTTCGCGGCCCTTTCCTTTGAATGTGGCCAGGTTGAGCAGTCGAATATTTCCGGTCTTCAGATCGACACGAGGTGGCAACGGACCGTCAAGCGGAAACTGATAGTCGTCGATGAAGTAGTCCTGCTCGATTGGCCACCACGTCTCGGGATTTCTGAGTGCCAGCCGCGCCGAGCTGCCGTCCGTATAGGTGACGACCAATTCGCCATTGTCCATTCGGCTTTGCATGAAATTTGTCGAGCCCGCCAGGAGGAAGTAGGCGTGGCTCGCATGCCCGTTCAGGGGGACCATGACGTCATGGGGATAGTTGTCCCATTGTGAGGTGAAGACGATGTTGTTTGTCGCAGGCGCAGACGGCGTGGAAAAAAATATGCCGTTGGGCATGGTAAGTTTGCCGCCATGCTCGGCAGCTACCTTGCGCAAGCCGCTGTCGTCGATGACCGGCAGGGTGGTGAGATGGCCGGCCCAGGCCCCCGCGCCTTGCCAAGGCAGGGCAAGGCTGACGCCGGGCGAACGGGGCGAGAGATACTTGCCCGGCGCGAAGATCGCGCTGACGCGATCGTTGAACCAGTGCGTCAGGTCGACGCTTTCCAGGATGACGCCTAGCCGCGCCGCTTGCCAGTCAATCGGTTTGGATGCGGTTGCTTCTGCCTTGGCGGGCATCGGCGTCTCGGCCCACCATTTGAATGCGCCGCTTGACATCTGCGTGAAGTCGGCTTCGGTCCTGTCCGACGTTGCAGTAGCCAAGGTTTGTGGGCTGACCTCTTCGCCGGACCAGAGGATCCGGATACGGGTGCTGGAACTCGCCTTGGTTACAACCTCCAGAACCGGACGGCCTACCGCCTCCGGATCGGAGCGCCAGGGCGCTTTTTCACCGTTGACCTGCACACTCGCGACACTGGTGAACGCTGCTGGAATGCGGAGAGTGAGCGTCTGGAAACGATGGCCGGTCTGTGTGATCGTCCAGCTATCGATCCGTCCCTTGCGCACGAAATCAACGCCAACGTCCGGGTGAGTCAGGCGTGCGTGCGTCCAACCTTTGGGAAAGCCTGGTGAGATCGTTAGGGTTCCGGCCAGCGCGTCCGGATGAACGCCGAACAAGCCTTCGACGATTGCCCGCGACATCGTGCCGGCGCTGTCGCCAAAATCACGCTGGCTTTCGCGGCGATACACGTCGAGATAGTCCATCGTCCCAACATTGCCCGGCGATATCCCCATATACATGCTCGCCAGCAACGCGCCCTTAGCGAGCACATAGGCATCGTCGCCATGGCCGCCCTGCCACAAGGCCAGCGCCGTATGCATATTTTCGTCCATCACAACATTGTTGATCGACCAGGAATAAGGCATCCAGTCGGTCTCCGCTAGCACGTGATAAGACGCGTCGTTCGGCACACCTGGGCCCTCCACCGGAATGGGCTTCATATGGGTCTCGAGAGCGGCGCCCATCTCCCAGGCTTCGCGCGGCGTGACGGCCTCTTCGTCCACCGTGTGATAAAAGTTCCAGAGTCCGTAATCGGCGTGGACCAGCTGATTGCCGAGCAGATCCTTGAACTCAGCGAACGTGCCCTGGCCGGGCAACCACAACAGGGTGCGCATCGCCTTTTCGATTCGGTCAGCTTCTTCGGTGTAGGGCCTGGGGTCGTCTCCGACGATGGCAGCGATCCGCGCGGCCATGCGATTGGCGTAGACGTTATAGGCGGAGGCATAGGCGCACCCGCCGCCGTCATAATACAGATCGTCGCTGGCCCAGATGGTGGCATAGGCTTCGTAGAGCGGCAACTTGTCAGGCCCGTATTCGCGGCGGAACAGACGCCTCTCCCACGCAATGTGCCGCTGGATCACCGGCCATGCTTCGCGCGCGAAAACTGTGTCCCCGGTCCAAAGCAGATGGCGAAACAGGGCGTCGATAAACACCATATTCATGTCATAGTGCGAATTCGATAGATCGCCGTTCGAATGCAGGCCGGTCTCGTTGCGTGCCAGATTTGCCCGCTTGTCGGCCGGCGGAAGAGCAGGCGGGATGGGATCCGTATTCTGGTTTGGAATCCAGGTCTCGAAATTTTCGCGTGCCCGGTCGTGCCAGCCGAGATCGTCCAGCACATAGGGTCCGCGCCAGCCGAGCAGCTTGGTTCGCCATGCGATGGCACCGTGCATGATTGCCTGGGCATCGGAGTCCCATAACGCATCCGAGACAACGTTCAGAGCTCCCATGGCAGTATTGAGGTAGGGGTCTGGCGTCTCGATACGCACCTTATTCCTAAGTGCGTCGAAGTGCTGCTCGGTCAGGGCAAATTGAGAGACCAGGTCGCTGCGATGGTATGCCGGCGGCAGAGGCGCGGCTTTGACCGTCTGCTCTTGCCCGGGGACGTGCGTGGTTACGTCTCGGTAGGAAGCCAAATCAGTCGCGGCGACAGATCCTCCGTTCACTCGCTGAAGCGAAAGCAGCATGGGGGCTTGTCCTGATATAGGCACGCTACCCACGATGATCTGCCGCTTCGGTGTTCCGGTGTTTCTTGATAAGAGCGCCGAAAGGTCGTTCCACTGTTCCGCATCCCCGACGTGCTGGCTGGCTCCCGCTGGAGTGACGCCGACGATCACGGCATAGTCGCTGTTGAGCGTGAAGCCTTCGGCCCCCAAGCTAAACGCGTCGTCATCGGCGAACTCGGGTTGAAACTGGAAATACTGGCTGATAGGCACACGTTCCGTTCCAATATCTCCGTCTCTGGAGCCACGCTGTCCGTTGACCCCACCGTAGGCCCAGACGAGTTCGGCCCCACTTCGAAGATTTTCTCCCCGGACCCGAACGACCAGCCCCTCAGTATCCGTATAAGCAAGGGCTTCTACCCGCACGACAGCTTTGGTGCCGAATACCTTGTCACGAACTTCGTAGATGAGCTCACCGGCCCGGTAGCGCGTTTTGATTGCTTCAGCGTCCTTGAGCCACTTGGCTTCACCGCCAACCTTGATGCCGAGACGAAGATTTCCGCCTCTCCCGGGAAGATAGAGCATGAATTCGGGCTTGTCCCCGCCATCGACGCGAAAAGCGGTATTTCCGCCATAAAGCGAACGATTGAAAAATTCCGGCCCGTTCTCGACGACAAAATCTCTGCCTTCGGGCTTGTATCGTAAGGGTCTGCCGATATTTCCAGCCAGATTCGGATGCAGGCCCGAGGTCGCTCGGATTGCCTGGGACTGGTTGCCAACGGCCTGAGCGTGGAAGATGGAAGCGAACGGGCCGGCAAGGGAGATGGCAACTAAGGTAGTGAGGGTACGGTTCATGGTATTGCCTTTGCGAGGTAAATGGGTTCGATGGGAAGCTTACTTGATGACTAGTGGAGAACACCGTGGACTCGGCCCCACGATCTTGTGGCTTACGTAGTTGTACGGGGCGACCGTCTGCCCGCGCACGAGGGCGAGACCAAGATGGAGCAAGCTGGGGCCGTAGCTTCCTGCTTCGTACGAAACCGAACCGATTAGCGGCGAGTCTTTGTTACTCATCTCCGCTATCGCTTCCGCAGTGCAGCCCTGGCCAACGATGGCGACGTGTTTCTCGCGTCTTCGTTCGCGCACTGCGTCAAGCGCACCGAGGGCGCTGGTGTCGGTTGCCGCCGAGATCAGAATGTAACGCGCGTGCGGATGACGATCTAAGAAGTCCGAAACTACCCCGCAACTGCGAACTCGCGGCCCGCCTCCGTCGATGCGGACGAAACATTCGCCCGGGAGATCGGCGAGACTGCTGCGAATACCTTCAAAGGCTCCGGTGATACGACTCTGTCCTAACAAGCCAGCGTCGGAAAGATCGAGCCCAAGCACCCAATCTACCCTGCCGTCCCATGACCGTAACGCGTGCGCCGCGAGCGCTTCACCCGCGCTAAAGCCGACGCGGTAGTTGTCCACCCCGAAGTACGTAGCATGAGGGTGGGGTATGTCGATCGCGATCATTGGAATCTTTGCCGCAGCGATCTTGTCCGCGATTACCGGCGCGAACTGCTGTCCCATCCGAAACTCAATCACCAGATCGACGCGATTCTTGATGAACTCTTCGGCAATCCGCATTGCCGCCACAGCGTCATACCCATTGTCGAGAATCATTAGGTCGACCCCAATCGATATTGCTGCGCTCTTGAGGCTCTCCGCGACGTCGATGGAAAACGGCACCTCCGCGCTGTGACCTCCGAACCCGAAGCGAACCTTCTTTGGTCGTGAAACTGGGCGGTAAAGTCCGTCGGGGGATTGTACGAGGTACCCTCGATGGACGTATGTCTTTAGTACTCGATATACGGTGGTCTTGGATATCTTCGTTTCACGGTGAATGGCCTCAAGCGTCATTGGCTGTTTCGCAGCTTGAAGCGATTCGAGTATATCGAGGGCCTTGGATAAGACGGGGATCAGATAAAGCCGCCGTGATTTGGGTAGGATCATGGATACGAGGCTCCGCTCAACGCCATTCGACTGCGGCCGGAGTACGAATACAACGTATCGAAATCGGCGTTCAGCGAATGAATTACCGTGTCAGGCAACTTCTGCGCCGCACGAAACGTAAGATCGTGCGGCGCTCGCTGCTGCAACGAAATATTGCTGAACATCTCCTCCTAGACCCGATCCTATCCCCGCATGCTTCTCAGGCGACCAGGCGGCTACACCCGGCGCAGGACGGAAACCGATTTTCAACAAGCCCCTCTAGAAGTTGAACCTTCCCGCAAACTGAAAGTCTCGCGAGCTGTTTGCTTGGCTGCTGACTGTTCCAAAGCTTGAACTGGCAGCGTTAGTTGACGGCAGGGTCGTACCGATGCCACCGAACAGCACGTTGTTATCCACGTTGAAGACATCGGCCTGAAGGACGAACTGGGACCCTTCGCGCCACAATTTGAACGTGCGGCGCACGCTCAGGTTAAGCGTTGAGACGCCGGGGCCGAAGAGATTGTCCGCGCCGCTGCGTGCTATGTTGCCGATCTGATAGGTTGTGGGCACTGTAAAGGCACTGGGATTGATGAACTTGACGCTGCCTACTGTGGCCGCCGTCACGCCATGACCCCATCCGCCATTCTGACGAGCGGTGCCGCTGAAGCCTGATGCGTAACTCGGCATGCAGGTTCCAAGCCCCACCGCCTGGCAACCCGAGCCGACAATGTTCAGCGGGCTCCCGGATGCATAGGTAAAGATGCCGGACAATATCCAGTCCGACTCCAGCTTTTTCACCAACCACTGGCCGCTGCCCTTGCCGAACGGGAGTTCGTAGACACCGAACGCACTCAGAACCTGCGGCTCTTCCCCGGCGCCCAGCGAACGATCGATGCGATCCTGCTTCCAAGCCTTGCCATCGGTGGTAACACCGGCGGGAATGGCGTAGCCGGTCCGGAAGGTTCCGGTGTCGTCGATCTCCTTGCTGTACGTGTAGTTCACCGTGTAAGACAGCCCATGCGCGGGACGCTGCGCGAGAGTAACCTGCACCGAATTGAAGTCGGCGTTGGATACGTTGCCCCACAAGTCGGTTACGCCACTGTACTGAGGGAACGGATTCAGCATGCCCTGAATGGTGCCGTTTGCGGAGCCGAAGTTGCTGTAGGGCAACTGCACGCCCGGCACGATGGCCTGCGCCTCACTCAGGTAGGTTTTTCCGGTTGCCGGATCGATGCTGTTCGGCAATTTAGTCAAGAGCGACCCGAGTACCTCATACTTAGGGTCCAACTGATTGACGTAATACCCGCGGGCAGTCTCGGCGCTCCATAAGAAGTGCGACTCGCTGCCCGAGTAACTGACGGACGCGGTAATGTCCCGGGTGAGCGCCCGCTGGAAGCCGAGGCTCCAGTTCTCGGAATAGGGGGCACGGCCGCCCACGATGGGATCAGCATAGGTGATGCTGCTCGGGGTGATGGCGACGCCGGCGGAGTTAATGTAATTCCCCGAATTAACTATGGGACTGATGTTCGGCGCCGTTGAGTAAGCGGGAAAGGCCGTATTGCTGAGCGCTCCGATGTTGGAGTTGAGGTAAAACGCCGGAATGCCTCCCTGTCCGGAGCTGAGAAATGAGGGATTGGCGCTGAGCCCCAACTGCCCCGATCCATTGGTTGCACCCGACGCGCCGCCCACGCCGCCGCCATGGGAGTAGGTGATGTTGAAGGTGCCCCGAACCACGGTCTTGTTATTTAGCAGGTAGGCGAATCCCACGCGAGGCCCGAGGTTTTTCAGATACTCGTGAACCGGTGTCCGGCACTGACAACTGTCGGTGCCGTTGCCGGCGAATTGAAGAGCTCCCGGCGTTCCAGTTGCGGGATTGATGAGTACGGCATTCAGGAACGACCATCTGTTCTGCGCTTCCTTGAATGGCTGGAACAGGTCCCAAGCGGAGGCCCAAGTTCACGGTCAAGCGGGCATTCGGCCGGTAATCATCGGCAATCCAGGGAGAGAAGTTGTAAAACCGGGAGCCAAGGGTGCTGAACGGCTGAACGCTCACGCTGGTCGAGTTCACTGCTCCCATCAGGAAACTCGCATACGAGTTGCCGGTATTGGTCGACTGAATGGTGCCGGCGCTGTTGTAGCCGGAAGTTTCCGTGTTAGCAAAAGCAAGCGACAATGGAGCGCTCTGCGTGGCGAAGCTGGATTGGTTTGTATTTTCCCACTGGTAATCTCCGCCGAAGGTGAAAGAGTGCTTATTGCGCGTCCATTGAACGTTATCCATCGCCACATAGGTGTTTTCATACTGGCCGTAGCCATTCTGGCTGCTCCACGCGGTCGGCGAGTCCGCAGCACCGCTGAAGGAGACTCCCGGAAAAGTCAGCGAAGCCTGCCCCTGAGGCAGATTGCCGATTCCAACACCGCCCGGCCCGGCCTCATATTGAGCGACACTCAATGTCGGATTTCCCACGGTCACCCAATCGCGCAGATACGCATACTTGATTTGATTCACAAGATGGGGACTGAAGACATATGTATCTTCGACGATGTTCGATGTAGTCTTCGTGGTCACATACACGGCATTGACGTAGGGCGGAGGAAGCACGATGGTTCCCGCCGACTGATTGAAGTCGAGTCCGGGGTAAGCATGAACGCCAGTATTGTTGATGATGGAGGCTCTGTTATTGTCCGAAAGATTGATGTCGACCCTGCCGGTCAAGAACCAGCTGAGATTTCCACTGGATTGTCCCGCGAGGTAGTTGTTATTGAGGGCGCTGTTGCTGGGCGCAGGTAGAAATTTTTGCATGTACTGCGCCATCGGCGAAATCTCGCCGGCCGGAATTACATTGGGCGTCGCAGTACCGTTCTTGGCCCCCATGAACTGGTATGTGCATGCTTTGCCTCCGTTCGCTGCAGTACACGCGGCAAGAGTGGTCGGGTCATAGATCGGATAGGGAAACGCCGTGAAGTCTCCCGTGAGTTCCTGCGTCGTGGGCACGGTTAGAAGGCCGGGCTTGACTCCGGCGGTATTGCGGTAGCCGCCGTAGGAGGCGAAGAAGAATACCTTTTGCCTCTTGATGGGTCCGCCCACGGTAATTCCATATTCGTTCTGGTGCTCGGGTGGTTTGGGCGCCTGCACGGTTTGGCCCGCGGCATTCTTTTGTGTCGCGGCCGGAGCAAAAAATCCCCACGTATCGAAGAGGGTATTCCGGACGTAATCGTAGACGCTTCCGTGATATTGGTTGGTTCCCTGCTTGATCTCGTAGCTCTGCACCCCCATGCCCTGAAATTCGACGGGAGCGCCGTTGGAAATCACCTGAAACTGACTGACGGCGTCTACCGACACACCGACCGTCATCGAGCGCACATCTCCCTGACCGAGGGTGGTCTCCGGTATGCCTTCGATATAGACCTCATCGACTCTTCCCTTATCGGAGCCCTGACCATTGAAGATGCCGGAAGTGCCTCCGGCCTGGACGCCTGGCATGAGGTAGAGAAAACTCGTCGGATTCCGCTGTGCACCGTTCATGGACAGCGGCAGTGCGGCGTAGGTTTTTTCCTCCATTGTCTCGCTCAGGGTCCCGCTGGTCGTTTCAAGCGCGGGGGGCGCCGTACTCACGGTGACCTGTTCTGTCTGCGCGCCGAAGTGGACCGTCAGATTCAGGCCCGTCACGCTTATCGCGTTCACGACGATATTTTGCTGCGCAAGCGTCTGGAAACCGGTCGCTTGAACGGTCACGGTGTAATTACCCGGAGGCAGAGGGGAGATCAAATACTGACCCGATTCCCCCGTGGTACGCGTGGTTCTCACTTGCGTCGAATCGTTGGTAGCGATGACAGCGGCCTTCGGGATGACAGCTCCAGTCGAGTCCGTCACAGTCCCCTGAATCCCGCCCGCTCCGCCGATCTGCGCCATAAGGGGATAAGACATTAGCGCGCTGAGCAGTAGCATCACGAAAGTCGTAACGAGCCCTGCATGTCGCTTGGGGAAATTGCGCGTAACTTTTGTCGATTGTCTATCCATTGTTCGCATCTTTCTTGCCTCCGAAAGTTTGGTTGATCAGGACAATCATTCCAATGAGAGCGGTTCTGCCATGATTTGGGTAAAGTCATTCCCGATACGAAACTGTTTCTGCATGCCGACGATGAATCGAGACTCTATTCGTATGAATCAGCAACTGTCAAGAGAGAGTGTGCAAAGTTGTGGGGCGGGTTAATCTCTTGGGATGAAATGGACAAATCAAGCTGGTGGCTGAGGTGGTTCCAGGCAGCCCAGTCGAACACGAGGTGGGCTCGATTGAGCGGACGGAGGAAGTCTCTCCGGCCACTGTGGGCCTGACGATAGCTGAAGGCAAAGCGTTGCTTGCAAGTCTCCAGTCGCAAATTGTAACCGAGCAGATTCAACGGTATGTTTCCAGCGTCAAGGCTTGCCCGGAATGCGGCAAGGCATTTCGCACGAAGGGCTATTACCGGTCGACTCTTCGTTCTGTATACGGGAAAGTCGGCGTGCGTATCCGGCGACTAAGAAAATGCCCTTGCTCTGGATCGGATAAGGAAAGCTTCTCGACGCTGTTCACGAACAGGAGCCCCATCACGCCAGAGCTGCGGTATCTGACGGCCAAGATAGCTGCATTGCTACCTTTTCGAAAGGTCACTGACTTTCTCGGCGAGCTTCTCCCTTTGTCCACCCAGACAACCGCCAGCACCATTCGTAACCGAACGATGAAGGTAGGCAGGCGGCTTGAGAAGTCGGCGGAACTCCTCGCTACTGCCACGTCGGGCGGGTCCTGCAAACAACTGGTAGTCGGCTTCGATGGTGGGTACATCAGGAATCGACACCAGCGACCGGAACGGAACTTTGAGGTCGTTGCCGGCAAGGCGTTGGACCGTGACGGGCATGCCTCACGCTTTGCTTTTGTGCGCAACGGAGGTTCCGAGGCGGTGAGCGCCGTCGGTCTTGCCTTGCGGCGATGCGGAGTCAACGAATCCACTTCGGTCACAGTTCTCACCGATGGCGATGCCGGTCTGCGGGCGATCCACCAGCAAGTTGCGCCACATGCTGACCATATATTGGACTGGTTCCACATTGCGATGAGATTTTCGAATCTCCAGCAGCTTGCGAAAGGCATAAACTCTGCTGCTGATAGCGGGAAGCGCAGTCATGCGCTGGCTGAGATCGACCGGGCGAAGTGGCGCCTTTGGAATGGCCTCACCGAGCGGGGAATCATAGGCTTGGTGCATCTTGGGCAATGGGCGCAGGCTGAGTGTTTCGACCATATCCCTTCATTGAATAAGCTAGCGCGAACGCTTTCGGACACGATTCGCTACCTGGAATTGAACGCCGATTCCATGCCCGATTATGGAAAGCGCTGCCGGGCAGGACAACGGATCTCAACCGGGTTCGTCGAGTCGGCGGTCAATGAGATCGTCGCGAAGCGGATGGTGAAGAAACAACAGATGCGATGGAACCGGTACACCGTCCAGAGCTTTCTCGACGTTCGCATTCATGTGCTCAATGGCACTTTGGAAGATGCATTCCGTCACTGGCACAAAGGCTTTCGGCCGGTCGCGGACCAAACCGAATTGGCGCTCTCAGCATGATCACACCACAACTTTGCACACTCTCCACCCCTAGTCCGGCCTGGATCAAGTTCCGATTTTGGGTCATAAGGAGAAATCTGGGTCAGTAGGAAACTCTCCCCTTGATTTGTCCGGCCAGTGGCCGTACATTATTTATAGGAGGACTTCGCCATGCCAGCCGCAGAACCGGTTACACGCCAACGCGCTGAGCGCCTGGAAGCTCGCACGACACGCGAGAACAAGAACCTTTGCCAGAGGGCTGCGGAGCTCGAAGGACGCACGCTGAGCGACTTCGTCGTGAATAGCGCGGTAGAGGCGGCGAAGCGCTCCATCCGTGAGACTGAATTGTTGGCACTGACAGTGCGAGACAGGACGGCATTTGTTACGGCACTGCTAGGTTCTGTGCCGGCACCAAATGCCCGCTTGCGTAAGGCTGCTGAGCGTCACCAGCAAATACTCGGGTGAACTCGTCGGCTTCTGACTTTCATATCGAGCCGCTAAGCGGCGATCACGATCGGACGGCGTTCTCCTGTGAGGCGGCACCCCTTGAGCGTTATCTCAAGGAGCAGGCCGGCCAGGAGGCGCGCAAGAATATCGCGGCCACTTTTGTGCTGCTTGCGGACGATAACCGGATCGCCGGCTATTACACGCTGTCCTCGACGAATATTCCGGTAGATGACCTGCCGCCCGAGCTGGTGAAGAAACTCAGGCTGCCACGCTATCCGCAGCTCCCGGCAACGCTGCTCGGGCGCTTGGCGCGCCATTCAGCCTTTCGCGGCCAGGGCATCGGTGAATTGCTGCTGCTCGATGCCCTTAAGCGGGCTTACACTCTCAGCAAACAGATCGCCTCGCTAGCGGTTGTTGTCGATGCCAAGGATGAACGAGCCGTCCGGTTCTACAAGGATTTTGGCTTCGAGCCGTTTCCGGATTCACCGGACCGGTTGTTCATTCGAATGGATACGATCGTTAAGCTATGAGGTCGGCTGGACGTTGAGTGTTCAAGTGCCCCTGGCCGAAAAGTCGACGCAGATTGTGATGGCCTGCCGCTGCGGGCGGGAGAAGATCCTGGCTCTTGGGCCTGTGCGCTACTTGCTACTCGCTGAAGCGGCATGACGAGGAGTATTTCGAAGGGCTTCGGGAAGCCGTTCAGGCCAACACGGCTAT
>PKWK01000168.1 GCA_003133205.1 Granulicella sp.
AGCGGCGGACCATCTTAGTAAATGCGACATTTCAGGCAGTTGATGAAATGGCGATTCTTGTCAGTATCTTGGATTCAAACTGCGCCACAGGCCAGGAAACCGACCACGAGCAGCGGCACCGACGCTCCCTCCACTATGCATATCAACCATTTCGGAGCCCCGCGTGCCGCTGCGACAAAGCCGACAATCATGCCGATAGAGTATCGGAACCGACCGTGCCTCCAGGTACGTCGTCTCGTCAGGTTCAAAGCGATAAATCGCTTTCGAACTCAACTTGAGGCCAGCGGATGTCAAGCAACTCTCCCTTGCGCTTAGCCACATCCGTCCTCCTCTCGCCCGTGCAGACAACCCCCACAGCCTCAATCTCTCATTCCAGATCCCCTTGATGTTTTTCAACACTTGCGGATCACTATCTGTATACGGATGCTGAGATCAACGGGGCAACGCTAATTATCAAAATTACTTCTTGACATTGGATACAATAATAAATACAAATTCAGACACGCCGAATGGTAGCTTTATGCTTGCCGTACTCCGGGCGGTCGCGATGCGAATTGTAGTGCGCTGATAACAACAATCTGAAAGAGGGGCTTCCTATGGCTCAGTATGTATTTTTCAAGCGTACCGCGCCCGGAGTAATCGTACTCTCCTTGCTCGCCGTATTCGGCATCGCCCGCATTTGCGTAGCCCAGGATCTTTCGACCGGCTCACTGAATGTGACCGTTGTGGACCCCGACGGGGCGTTGATCCCCGGAGCGAAGCTGGTGCTGAAGGACCTTGGCACGAACGACATTCACACTGCGACGACCGGGTCGACCGGCGCGTTAGTGATTCCGTATCTGAATCCCGCGGCCTACAGCCTGAGCGTCAGCAAGCCCGGTTTCAGCTCCAGCGAATACGTGAAGGTGACAATTCAAACTAACCAGGTAACCAACCTGACGGTGTCGCTGAAGGTCGGTGCAGCGAGCGACACGGTCACGGTCAGCGCAGATACCAGCCCGATCTTCAATACAACGCAGAACACGCTCTCCACGACAATCGACCTGAAGCAGGTTGAGGACTTGCCGACAGGTGCACGCGACGTTTTCTCGCTTGCCTTCCTAGTACCGGGAGCGGTCGACGATAACTTCAACAATCTTCCTGGCGGCGCTGTCGATACGAGCACCAATGGTTTCTCCACCATGACGAACCGCAACAAGAGCGGCGGCTTCGACACCAACGGCCCAAGCACCACGCAGCGTCTGGAGACCACGCAGGAGATGACCGTCGAGACTGGGGAACTGGATGCATCCAAAGGGGGAACCTCGGCCATGGACATCGGCTTCCTCACCAAGCGCGGCACCAACCAGTTTCACGGGCAGTTGTTTGAGGACTATCGTAGTGAGGCCCTGAATGCCAATGGTTGGAACAACAACAACGCCGGACTGCCGCGCAGCTTGCTGATTATCAATGACTTTGGTGGCAGCATTGCCGGTCCGATCATCAAGGACAAGCTCTTCTTCTTCGCGAGCATCGGCAACTACCGCCAGCCGAGCCAGGCACTGGTGCAGACCTCCATTGCCACGCGGCTCGCTCTCTCCGGCGTGTATACCTACGCGAATGCGACGACGAACGCGATTCAAACTGTCAATGTGCTGCAGACGGGTGCGAGTGCCGGTTGCTCGAACTGCACAGGCACCATCAACTCGATCATTGCCGGCGACCTTGCCAATATCCAGACCGCATCCGCGCTGCCTGGCACCAGTATTTCGCCGCTGGATCTGAACCACAACCTGCTGAGCTTCTTCAACAAACAGTCCACCATCGAGCGGTTCCCAACCCTTCGCATGGACTACAACGTGACGCAGAAGTTTCGTCTGACCGGTGCCGTTACCGAGTCGAACTTCTACTACATCAATTCGGGCGCCCCACCGTATCCCGGCCCGCTGTTTTCGAATCAGGGGAGCAGCGCCAAGGTCAGGAACTATCAGGTGGTTGCAGGATTCGACTGGACGATCAAGTCCAACCTCGTCACCGCATTTCGAGTGGGGTATCTCTATTCGAGCTTTCTGTATAACACGCAGGGCTTGGGTGCTCCGACGCCAAGCATGATTCAGCAAGGCGACCTGGGGTTCGGCTTCGGTCTCAACAGCGGCGTCAATGGTTTCGCGGCGCTCAAGGGCGGCAACCTCTATCCCGTCGCAAGTATTAAGGACGACACCACCTGGACGCATGGTCGGCACAACGTCACCTTCGGTGCTTCGACTGCGACGGAGGTCGACCACTATTACAACAACCAGTTCGTGCCGTACGTAGGTGTCAGCGGGATCGGCCAGGGTGACCCGGTGCAGACGGCGCTGGATAACTCAGTGTCGCAGGGACCGGACTCTGCGGCCGGCGATGTGGAGGGGCTGTATGCAACGCTGACTGGCCGCATGAACTACTACAGCCTCGGCGAGTTTGTGAACATTCACACGAAGCAGTTTGAGCCGGGCATCTCTTTCAATCTGCATGAGCGCCTTACGCAGGCGGCCTTGTTCTTGCAGGACTCGTGGAGGGTACGACCGACGCTGACACTCAACTACGGTCTGCGTTGGGACTTTACCGGTGCCTCGAAGGACGAGACCGGCTACTACACGAACCCGACGCTGTCAGCTCTCTGGGGACCCTCCGGCGTCGGTAACATCTTCCAGCCCGGCGTGCTGACCGGTGACCAAAATCCCGTGGAAGGCCCGCGCGCGGAGTCCTATGCCCCTACCTATGTGCATCCTGAGCCCACGGTAGGCTTTGCGTGGAATCCGCGTGATGCTTCGGATACGGTTCTTGGCAGACTGCTTGGTCAGGGCAACACCGTCATTCGCGGTAGCTTCACATTCAAGAACTACACCGAGGGCGCGCAGAACTTCTGGAGCATCGGATCGAACAGCGGCGCAAACTTCAACACGTACTACTATGCGGACCCGGTTGCGCCCCAGCCTGGCGTGACTCCGTCCGCAGGCTTCTACAACGCGGGTTCGGTGGTGTTGGGTGGCGCGCTTCCTGCGCTTCAGTCCACATCACCCTCGCCGTTCCAGCCCATCATTCCCGAGTCGTACCAGACGTTTAGTGGCACAGGTTATACCACCTTCGATCCGAACATCAAGCAGCCATACGTCGAGTCGTGGTCGCTGGGTATACAGCGTCAGATCACGCCAAACAGCGTGGTGGAAGCGCGCTACGTGGGCAACGTGTCGAGGAACCAGTGGCTGGTCGAAAACTTCAACGAAGTGAATATCTTTGAGAACGGCTTCTTGAAGGAGTTCCAGGGGGCGCAGGCTAACCTGGCGGCCTCTGGAGGTACGACCTTCCAAGGCGCGAATCCCACGCCCATCATGGCTCAGGCCTTTAAAACGTCTGGACTCGCCGCGAACTATACGGACGGCAACTTCATCAACTACGTGAAGCAGGGGCAGGCGGGTGCGTTCGCAAGCGCGCTGGCTGGAAACCCCACCTATCTCTGCTCGCTTATCGGAGCGAAGTTCGGTCCGTGCTCCGCACAGGGCATCCCCGGATCGGGTACTTATCCCATCAACTTCTTCCAGGAAAATCCGTTCGCTGCAGGCGCCGGAAATGCGGAACTCAAGAACTCAGGCTTCTCCAACTACAACGCTCTGCAGGTCGACTTCCGTCAGAGCTCAAAGCATGGCCTGCAGTTCGATGCCAATTACACGTACTCGAAGTCCTTGGGAACCAGCGTTCAGGGAAGCACCGCGCCCGGCTACTATGGCGGTCGCGGCAACAGCGCGCCTGGTTTCTACACACTGCGTAATAAGGGGATGAATTACTTCCCGAGTGCGTTCGACGTTCGCAATGTGTTCCATGCCAGCGGAACGTATGACTTCCCGTTCGGTCATGGAAAGGCGTTCCTGAATCGCAGCAAGATCGCCAACGCGGTAGTAGGTGGTTGGACGATCGGCTCGATCGTGACATGGGCCAGCGGTGAGCCGCATCTGTTCACCGGAGGGACAAGCACGGTCAACGGCAACGATTCAGGTATCGCGCTCACGGGCGTGACACCTTCCGAGTTGCAGAAGCAGCTGCACCCACGCTTTATTCCGGGCAAGCCGTACGTGAGCCTGTTTGATCCGAAGTACATCAATCAGGCCAGCGGACAGGCAAACACGGCGTACATAAGCCCAGCGTCCACCCCCGGACAGTTCGGTCGTCTGCTTTGGCTGCACGACCCCAGCAACTTCAATACGGATATCTCGCTCACGAAGCTGATCCCGATCGAGTCATCTATCAACCTTAAGGTGCAGGGTGTCTTTCTGAACGCATTCAACCATGTGTCCTGGTTTGGTATGGATACCGGCGTTCAGGATGGTACTTTTGGCTCAACGTCGGGCACTTCGGGCGCGAGGCAGGTCGAGATTCGTGCGAATCTGCAGTTCTAGAGTGTGTTTCATAAACACCGTCTGAGCGTGATCCAGAGGCAAGCGAGATAGAAGAAGGCTCTATAGGTGGCGAGGAGGTACTCATGGCGTACGAGGAGCCTACGGAACTGACCGAGCCAGGCGTTGGTTCGTTCGATGATCCAGCGGCGCTTGTAGCGTCTGAGCTTCCTGCCATCTTCATAGCGCCGGAGTTTGCTGTTCTTACGATACGGGACGATCAGGTCGATGCCACGCTTGGCCAAGCGTTCGCGCAACGGATCGGAGTCGTACGCGCGGTCGGCGATCACGCGTTTCGGCTTCTGTCGCGGCCGGCCTTTGGGGCGAGGGACTTTGACTGCGGCGAGCGTCGCTTCCGCAAGCGTAACCTCTCCCGGAGAGGCACTTTCGAGCCGAACTCCCAGCGGAAGACCGCCACCGTCGACCAGTACCATCCACTTCGTCCCCTTGCCGCGCTTGGTTTTGCCGACCGCAGAGCCCCCTTTTTCGCCGGTGCGAAGCTGCCGTCCAGGACCGTCTCTTCCCACTTCAGCAGGCCTTTGCCATCCAGCGCGCCCAGCAGCGTTCGCCAGGCATCGAGCCACACATCCTGCTCTTCCCACTGCTTCAACCGCCGCCAGCAGGTCGCCGGAGACGGATACTTGTCTGGCAAAAACCTCCATGCCGCGCCCGTTTGCAAAACCCACAGAATACCCTCCAGGCAGGCCCGGTTCGAAGCCCACGGACGACCTCTCCTGTCCTTGCGCCGCTTCGGCTCAGGCAGCAGCGGCCCGATCAATTTCCACTGTGCGTCGGTCAACAGCTCGAATCGCTTCCCGCTCATGCAGAAAGTTCATCAAATCACCCGCCTCACGCAGAAGTCACCAGCTTGAGGCCGTACCTATTTATGAAACACGCTCTACGCACCGTTGTGATGTAGCTACGTTTGCTGCCGGGACCGAGTGCGGTCGAGAGGGACTCGACTGCGCGCTCGAAGATTGGCGCCAGAGGATGCTGAAGCGGAGGGCGGCGCCAGCGTTTCACGAGGCGCTCCTGGGCACAGGACGGATGCACTGCACTGCGCGCGGGCATACTGCAGATAACTCCCGGTTCAATGTCGAGGCGATGGCCATTCATTGGAGCGTTCCTCTCAGTCTGTGATCATAGCGTTGCCACTAGCACCCCAAAAACGCCAGTGGTCTATCATGACCGCCGTACGGCGGTCGAACCTCCCGAAATACGGGGCGGGCTCAACTGGTCG
>PKWK01000196.1 GCA_003133205.1 Granulicella sp.
TTGCACCACGGGCTGCTAGGCTTTAGCCTGGGCACCCTTCCTCCTGTTGCCGAACCGGGGTTTTAACCCCTGGGACATGCCCTCCTCCGCCCCACCTCCGGAATTGTGTCAACCCCCCTCGCTCACCCCAAAGAATATTTTCGCCAATCCCCACAACAACTTACGCCCAAAAAATACCCGAAAATAGTTGGCATACTAGTTATGCTCCAACCCATATAATTAAAGTAGTTAGTTTAGAAAAAGGCCCGGCGCACACGCGTCGGGCCTTCGCATTTAACTGGTCTATATACCACAGGTCCGGACCTAACCAATTTAGAACCAATACTTTAGCGCCAATCACCCCCCGGGGGGGGGTACCACATGCAAGAACTCACCGAAGTCACCCAGAAGCGCTACCGCTGCCGCCACATCCACGCCGCCGGACACCAGTGCGGCTCACCCGCCCTCCGCCACGAGCACTTCTGCTACTACCACCACACCACCCGCCGGCCCGCGCCCGCAGACCGCAAATTCCGCTACATCGACGCCGGCGAGCCCTTCGTCCTCCCCGTCGTCGAGGACCGCACCTCAGCCCTCCAGGTCGCCTCGCACCTGCTCGGCCGCATCGCCTCCAACGACCTCGACCCCACCCGCGCCGGCAAGCTCCTCTACTGCCTGCAGATCATCGGAGGCTTCCTGCCCCGCGAACCCCGCCCCGCCGCCGCAGCCACCCCCGAACTCACGCCAAAGCCACAGCCGCTCGTCGAAGACCTCGTCCTCGACCAAACCCACGGCCTCCTCGCCCCCCTCACCGAACTCCTCCCCGAAGCCGTCATCCTGACCCTGAACGAAGTGAAGGGGAAGGACCCCTGTATTTTGCCCGTAGCGCCACAACCTCCAACGGACACCACCCAACCTGCAACCGTCCTCCCCACCCTCCAGGCCACCGCTTCCACTGACGACTTACCACTAACTGACCACTGACCACTGACCACTGACCACTGACCACTCGCCCCTCCCCACCCTCACCGCCGTCGCGTCCATCGACGGCCAACCCCTTTTTCCTCGTGCGACCCGGCAACCATCTCCACGACTTTCCCATCAGACCCAAAAAACAGGTCCACCGCATAAACCGGAGAGACCCCATGCGCGCAAGCAAGGCAATCATCGAGCCCACCAGGAGAGCTGTGAAAAGGTCCGCACATCACCCGATGCACGACCTATGCCGCGCCTACGAGTACCAGGGTCGCATCGAGATCCTCGAAACCGCGCTCGCCGGCTCCCCCTACTGCGAAGTCTCCGCCCTCTCTGCGCTCGCCGAGCAGGAGCTGGCTGCCGGCCACCCCCACAACGCCGCCGAGCTCCTTCGAGCCGCGGAGCACATCACCTTCGCTGCCCTTGCACCCTATGCGGCCGGATGCCCCCCTCCCATCTCCGCCGAACTCAAAGCCGCCGTCATCGCCGAATTCAATCACATCACCTGCTGCGCCGAACTTCACTGGTCCGAATCTAACCCCGATTCCCAATCCGAAGCCACGTTCCACCACGGACCCGTCGCCGTCATCTACGCCAACGCACTCGGCGAGGCGCGCCGAGCCTTCATCCGTGGCGCATACCGCCCAGCCCTCGAACTAGCGCGCGCCGCCGAAGCCCTGGCCAAAACCACCCACCGGTCCTCCGCCACGCACCCCGCCGCCCAGGAGCAGTCCCACCGCCTCGCCTCCTGAGCGTCCCAGCGCCGGTGCAACTGGAACTGTGCCCAAAAAGAGGATGCTGAAAATGCTGTTGCTCTTCGGATTAGCGTGGGGCTTTAGCCCCGGGTTTCTCGTTCGGAGAAGCCGAATCTGACTAAAGCACGCGCGTATGGTTGTATCCTTCAGCCGTTAGCGCCTCGAGCAACTCCGCAACCTGCTCCCGCCCACGCGTCTCCATCGTGATGTCGATGACCGTGTCGCCGAGATTCACGCCGTAGTAAGCACGATTGTGCAGCGTGTCGACAATGTTCGCGCGATGGCTCGCGATCAGCCGAGTCAGATCGGCCAGCGCGCCAGGCTTGTCCAGCAGATGAATGCGCAGCCGAATCAGCCGGCCATCCTGCACCAGGCCGCGCTCGATGATCCGTGACAGCAGCGTGACGTCGATGTTGCCACCGCACACCAGCACCGCCGTGTGTGCGCCCTTCAGGCTCGTCCGATGTTGTAACAGCGCCGCCAGCGCCGTCGCGCCGGCGCCTTCCGCGAGCGTCTTTTCACGCTCCAGCAACATCAGGATCGCGGACGCAATCTCGTCCTCATCCACCGTCACGATCTCGTCGACGTACCGCTCGACCATCGGCAACGTCAGATCGCCCGCGCGCCGCACCGCAATTCCGTCCGCAATCGTAGTCGCCGGATCGATCGTCACCGGGTGATGCGCCTCGACCGCAGCCGCCATCGACGGAAGCCGCGAAGTCTGCACCCCGACGATGCGGATGTCGGGTCGCGACTCCTTGATCGCGCAAGCAATGCCGCCGATCAGTCCACCACCGCCGATCGGCACCACCACCGCCTCGAGCAGCGGAACCTGCTCGAGCAGTTCGAGCCCAATCGTTCCCTGCCCCGCCATCACCGCTGGGTCGTCGAAAGGATGAATGAACGTAAGATCCTGCTCCGCGCACAGCCGTATCGCCTCGGTAAACGCCTCGTCGTAGTTCGCACCATGCAGCACGACCTCAGCCCCAAAGTCGCGCGTCGCCGTCACCTTCACCAGCGGAGTCGTCAGCGGCATCACGATCACCGCGCGAATTCCGCGCTTGGTCGCGTGATACGCCACGCCCTGCGCATGATTGCCCGCACTCGCCGCGATCACGCCGCGCGCCGCCTGCTCCGGCGTCAGCATCGCAATGCGATTCAGCGCACCGCGCTCCTTGAAGCTGCCCGTCATCTGCAGGTTTTCCAGCTTCAGATAAACCTGCTGACCAGTCAGCGCCGACAACATCAGCGAGTGCGGACAAGGCGAGTAATAGATCGCCCCGCGCAGCCGCTCCCGCGCAGCCAGCACATCGGCCAGTTGAATGCTCAAGTTGAGATTTGCGTTTGCAGCCATCGACTCTGATGGTATCGCGTCCGTCAAGGAAGTCTGCATGATTCCTGGTTTTGAAACGGTGGGACTTCAGTCCCGCCGCAAACGCAACAATTGCAATACGGCTTTAGCCGAGGGAAGAATTCTACAGATTGTTCAGACCGTCATTGATCATCCCGCCGAGCGCGGAACTCGTTCGCCAGTCGAAACTCTTCTTTCAGCTCCGGCGTCCGCAGGTTCTCGCGCACATGTGCAAGCCGCTGCTCAAGCGCGTGCAGCGTCTGCGCGATCGGCTCCGTGTTCGACAGCGCGATGTCGCGCCACATGCTGTATGGACTCGCGCCCAGCCGCGTCGTCTCCCGCAGCGCGCGGCCGCCAATCGCAGCAATCTCCTCGCGGCTCCGCGGATCGCCGCCAAAGGTCTCTTCCAGCAGCGCAGCCAGCGCCGTCGAGAGCATCTGCGGCAGATGGCTGACCCACGCGCAGATCTCATCGTGCCGCGCCGCGTCGAGGTCCATCGTCCGCGCGCCGAACTTCGCCACCCACGCGCGCCACTCCGTCTCCAGCGCGGACGGTTCCGCTCCGGTCGCAGGCGTGAACAGCCACATCGCATTCTGGAAGAGATTAGCCTCGGCCAGCGCCGCCCCACCCGACTCCTTGCCAGCCATCGGATGGCCAGGCAGGAAGCGCGCTTTGCCAGGCTGGTTGTAAAGCTTCGCCGCCAGCGCCGCGATCTGCAGCTTCGTGCTGCCGACGTCGGTGACAAGCTGATGCTCGCCGAGCAGAGGCGCGAGCCGGTGCATCCAGTCGAGGATCGACAGCACTGGTCCGCACAGCACAATCACGTCACAGCTCGCGGCCACGGAATCCGCGCCGTCGCGAACATGAAAGGAATCGATCGCTCCGATGTCCCGCGCTATCGTCAACGTCTCCGCCGTCGGACCAGTTCCGATAATCTCGCCATCAAAGCCCGCAGCGCGCAGCGCAAGGCCGACCGATGTCCCGATCAACCCTGTGCCGACGATGAGGACCTGGCGCATCGCCTATGCGACCCTTCGCCCGATCACCGGTGCGAGCAGCCGCAACTGCGCCACTAGCTTCTGCAACTGCTCCGGATACAGGCTCTGCGCACCGTCGCTCATCGCCTTGTCAGGATTTGGATGCATCTCCATCAGCAATCCGTCCGCACCTGCCGCAACCGCCGCCAGAGCCATCGGCGGCACAAGGTTGCGAATGCCCACGCCGTGCGACGGATCGGCCATCACCGGCAGATGCGTCAGCTTTTGCAGCACTGGAATCGCAGAGATATCCATTGTGTTGCGCGTATACGTCTCGTACGTCCGAATGCCGCGCTCGCACAGCATCAGATCGTAGTTGCCGCCGGAAAGAATGTACTCGGCGGAAAGGAGCACCTCCTCGATCGTCGCCGCCATCCCGCGCTTCAGCAGCACCGGCGTTCGCGTGTGGCCCAGCTCGCGCAGCAGGTTGAAGTTCTGCATGTTGCGCGCGCCGACCTGGAAGCAGTCGATGAACGGAATCATCGATTCGATCTGCGAAATCTCCATCACCTCGGTGATCACCAGCAAACCGGTCTCATCCGCCACCTCGCGCAGCAGCTTGAGGCCGTCGAGCCCCATGCCCTGGAAGCTGTACGGCGAACTCCGCGGCTTGTACGCTCCGCCGCGCAGGAACTTCGCTCCCGCCGCGGCCGCGAGCTTCGCGCTCAGCAGTATCTGCTCCTTCGATTCGACCGAGCACGGCCCGGCCATCACGATCACCTCTTCGCCGCCCACGACCACTCCGTTCGAAAACGTGATCGTCGTCCCCTCGGGCCGGAAACTGCGCCCCGCCAGCTTGTACGGCGACGAGATGCGGTAGGCGTCGTGCACGCCCGGAAGCACCTTGAACTCGACGACGTCGAAATGAGCCGGCGTTCCGACTCCAGCGAGGATCGTCTGCTGCGCGCCGGTCGTCCGGTGAACATTGAATCCGAGCTCTACCATGCGCTCGATCACGTTCTGAATATTCTGTTCGGTAGCCTCGTCCTGCATTGCAACAATCATCGCGTCCATCCACTCTTCTGTATTTGTAACCGCACTTGGCGTCGTGATTGGCAACCATCACCGTCGAAAGGAAAAGCCCTTGAACTCAGCCTTCACGCCGCTGCAGCGCCCGCATCACGTCGATAATCCGCTCATACACATCCAGAATCTCGCCGTCGGCCAGCGGGCCCGGATTCACCGCGCGAACATGGTCGAAGACCGCCTGCTCCCGCCCTGGCTCGTACACCGGCAACGCCGCCGTTCGCTTGAGTTCGCCGATGGCCTTCGCCGCCTCGGCGCGCTTGCTGATGAGCGCCACAATCTGCTCATCCAGCTCATCGATCTTCTTTCGCCAGTCGGAAATATCCATGCGGACCGCCTCACCTTGTCCATTCCTATTCCACTGCACGCAGCGTTTGATCGCGCCGGAGAAACTATGTTTGCCCGCACCATCATAAATGGCCGCCGAACCGGCTCCTCGAAGCCCGCCGCACAGAATCGACTTCTGAACCAGCGCAGGAGCCTTCATGCACGCAACCCCGCAATGAATCGCCCAACTGTCGCTGGCGCCTCCGCAGGCGCCGTCTTCTCGATCAACGCGACCAGCGCACTGCCAATCACGGCCGCGTCGGCGAACTCGCCAACCGCGCGGACATGCTCTGCGTTCGAGATGCCGAATCCCACGGCAATCGGGATTCCGAGCGGCTCCGTAAACTTGCGCAGCCGCGTCACCAACTCAGACGCATCGCCCGCAACCTTCTGCTGCGTGCCCGTAATCCCAACCCGCGAGATCGCATACACAAACCCCTTCGAGGCTGCCGCAATCGCCTTCAGCCGCACGTCCGGGCTGGTCGGCGCAGCGAGAAATACCGGCGCCAATCCGTTCGCTTTCATTTCCGCGAGGTATTCGTCCGCCTCTTCCACAATCATGTCGGTCAGCAGCACGCCGTCGGCGCCGGCCTCCTTCGCCGCCGTGCAGAACTGCTTCATTCCCATGCGCACCACCGGGTTCAGATACGAGAAAATCACGATCCCGCAAGCCGGCCGCGCCGCCCGCAACTGCCGCGCAATCTCCAGCACATCGGCCAGCCGAACCCCACGCGCAACCGCACGCTCACTCGCCCGCTGGATCACCGGCCCGTCGGCCAGCGGATCGCTGAACGGAACACCCAGCTCGATCACATCGGCTCCGTTATCGATCGCCGCCAGGGCAATCGCCAGCGTGGTCTCGAGGTCCGGATCGCCCGCCGTCAGATACGCAACAATTCCCGGCTTCTTCTTGAACTCAATTGCCATCGTTCCGCACTTACCCTTTCGCTGCCTCGCTGCCCTTCAAATCCAACTCCTGCGCCAGAATGCCCATGTCTTTATCGCCACGGCCCGACAGGTTCACCATCAGCACATCCGTCTTCGCCATCTTCGGAGCCATCTTCATCGCTTCGGCCACCGCATGCGCACTCTCGAGCGCCGGAAGAATCCCTTCCGTCCGCGCCAGCGCCGAAGTCGCCGCAAGCGCCTCCGCATCGGTCGCAGAGGTGTACGTGGCGCGCCCCGAATCATGCAGCATCGCGTGTTCCGGCCCGACGCTGGCGTAGTCGAGCCCAGCGCTTACGGAATGCGTTGTCGCCACCTGCCCAGCATCGTTCTGCAACACATAGCTGTACGTACCCTGCAGCACGCCGGGCAGGCCTCCACCGGTCTTCTGGAAGCGCGCGGCGTGTTCTCCCAGAGCGGTACCGCGACCGCCGGCTTCGACGCCGATCAACCGAACATCCTTGTCGCCGAGAAACTCGTAGAACGCGCCTATGGCATTCGACCCGCCGCCCACGCAGGCCACAATCGCCGCGGGCAGCTTGCCCTCCTGCTCCAGGATCTGGACGCGGGCTTCGCGGCTGATCACGCGCTGGAAGTTGCGCACCATCGTCGGATAGGGATGCGATCCGAGAGCGCTGCCGAGGATGTAATACGTGTCTCGGACGTTGGTCACCCAGTCGCGCATTGCCTCGTTGATCGCGTCCTTCAGCGTGGCGGAGCCGGCGCCGACCCCGCGCACCTCCGCCCCAAGCAGCCGCATGCGGAAGACGTTCAATTCCTGGCGGCGCATGTCCTCTTCGCCCATGTAGATCACGCACTCCATGCCAAACAAGGCGCAGACCGTCGCCGTCGCTACGCCGTGCTGGCCGGCGCCTGTCTCGGCGATGATCCTCTGCTTGCCCATCCTGCGCGCCAGCAGCCCCTGGCCCAGCGCGTTGTTGATCTTGTGCGCGCCAGTGTGCAGCAGGTCCTCGCGCTTGAGGTAGATCCTGGCGCCGCCAAGCTGCTCGGACATCCGCTTGGCAAAATAGAGCGGAGTCGGCCGTCCGCAATAGTGGTGCAGCAGTCCGTCCAACTCCGCATGAAACGCCGGATCGGCGTCGGCCACCGCGTAGGCCTGCTCCAGTTCCTCGAGCGCCGCCACCAGCGTCTCCGGCACATATCGCCCGCCATAGACCCCAAACCGCCCCGCCTTCGCGTTCACGGGAGATACCATCGGCGACGTCAAACCCGCAGTCACGCTCATCGTTCCTGTCCTCCGCACATAGCAGCTACACAAAGCAAAAGCCGCGACAGGTTCGGTCGCGGCTCACGTGGATATCGAATCAACTGAAGATTCCAGATCGTTGCTACAGATCGTTCAGATGAAGCTAGTCCGCCGAGCCCGCTATTGTGCGCCAATAGCGGTACGTAAACGCGAAGCGGCTGAAATTCGCTGTCATCTTGAACTCTACGATATATCCTTCCCGCGCCCCCACGCAACCCGATCCGCCCCATCCCGGGCGGCGGAGAGGCCAGCAATCCATCCATAAGGCCCTAGTCAGGCTGATTACTCTGGTTTCGCGTCGATTGGTTACCGCGAGGGCACTTTTTTCGGAGTTAACATTTTTTCGAATCCAACCCATTGCCTGCCGCGTCACATAGGTGTACTTTGGAAGGACTCATTCATGAAATCCTTATACCAAGTCGCGCTTGCGGCAGGGCTGGTTTTTCTGATGAACTGCGTGCCGGCGTACGCCTACGCTTCGAAAAACGCGGGTGGCAAACAGTCGCATTCCCAGACGTATCATGACCGCACCCCGACTGTGCATACCCACACTTCGCACCACCACCGCGGCTAACCACCCCAAACATCGCTGAGTTGGAAAGTTCTCGCCAGAATCAAGGCGTTTGAGCCCCGTGCGCGTTTTCAATGAATTGCGCCAGCAGCTCGGGACTTTTCCGGCCCGGCGACGCCTCCACTCCGCTGGAGACGTCGACGCCCCACGGCCCCAGTTGGGCGATGGCCTCGGCAACATTGCCTGGCCTTAGCCCGCCAGCCACAATTAAATGGACGCTGCTCGGCGCAGAGGCAAACGCCTTCCTCGCCGCAATCCAGTCAAACGCCACCCCAGTCCCGCCCCCTGCCGCGCCGACCTTCGAGTCAATCAGAACCCGGTCCACCATCCCCAGCGCGGCAACTCGCTCAATTTGGCCGGCAAGCAGGACGGCGGAGGACTCCGCCGTGGCATCAGCCTTCCCGCCCAGCGTCTGCTCGCCGATCGTCCAGTGCAGTGTCTGGATGATCCGCACCCGCCCGGCAAATCTCTTCGCCAGCGCCTCGATCAGACCCTCATCCAGCCCGCCGTGGAGCTGCACCGCCGTCAGTCCGGCATCCGACGCTGTCTGAGCAATCTGTTCCGCATCGCGCGAATAGAAGACCCCGACCCGCTCGACCTCTCCAGGCAGATGTGGAGTAATCGCAGCCACCTGCGCCGCCGTCACTTGCCGCTTGCTCGCCGCAAACACGAAGCCGACCGCGTCAGCGCCAAGTTCAGCCGCTAGCGCCGCGTCCTCGAGATTCGTGTTCCCGCAGATCTTTACCCACATCGCATCGAACTCATCTCTCCGGCGAAACCTCGCGTATTAGCAGGGCCGCCAACGCCGCACCCGGGTCGGGCTGGCGCATCAGCGACTCGCCGATCAGGAAAGCGTCGAAGCCCGCCTCCGCCATCCGAACAATGTCCGACGCATTCTGGATCCCGCTTTCAGCCACGCGCACCGCCGTTCGCGGCAACGATTGCGCCAGCTCGGTCTGGGTCTGTGGCTGCACCTGCATCGTATGCAGGTTGCGGCTATTCACCCCGATGACGGTGAATCCAAGCGCCACCGCGCGCTCCAGTTCCTCGCGATCGTGGATCTCGCAGAGCACGTCCAGCCCCATGCGCCGGGCTTCCTCGTACAGGCTCTTCAAGTCTTTATCCGCGAGTGCCGCGACGATCAGCAGAATTGCGTCGGCCCCCGCAGCGCGCGCCTCGAGGATCTGGAACGGGTCAAGAATGAAGTCCTTGCGCAGACATGGAATTCTGACCGCCGCCGATGCGCGCGAGAGATTGTCGAGCGATCCCTGGAAAAACTCCTCGTCGGTGAGCACGGAGAGCGCAGTCGCTCCGGCCGCCTCCAGCGACCTGGCTAGCGAAATCGGCTCGAAATCAGGCCGGATCAGCCCGCGCGAAGGAGAGGCTTTCTTCAACTCGGCAATGACGGCAGGCCTGGAGGCAGCGGCCTTGCGCAGTGCCGCCTCGAACCCGCGTGGCTCGTGCGCGGCAGCCTTCCGCTCCAACAGGGCGACGTCGGCTGCGGCGCGCTGCTCCGTCACACGGAGTAGCGTATGCGCGAGAATTCTCTCAAGTTGCGTCGACATTCAGTAGGTGTCGTTGGAAAAGTATTTGGTGCCGAAGGGGGGACTC
>PKWK01000323.1 GCA_003133205.1 Granulicella sp.
CCGAGAGTCCCTTCTCGTTGTCCCCATTTACGGCAGCGGAAACTACCCGGGTTGGATCCAGGCTATGGCACAGCCGCACCATGCTGGCGGCAATGCGGGTTCCCTGCTCCGCCATTGCGTCCTGCAACACCCACTCCTCGTTTCCGATTGACCACAGGATGATCGAAGGAGAGTTGCGATAGCGCTTTACCATCAGTTCGAGTTGCTGCCTACCTTCGGCATTCGAGCTCATCTGGCGGGTCTCGCACATCATCATCACACCCATCCGATCGCAAACGTCCACCCATTCCGGCGTGGGCGCGTTATGCGAGGTGCGGACGGCGTTGCAGCCCATCTCACGCAGCACATCCAGGCGGAACGCCTGCAGCCGGTCAGGCAGAGCGGTGCCAACGCCAGCATGATCGTGATGGTTGCAGGTTCCCTGGATCTTCAGCTGCTTTCCATTCAGGAGAAAGCCCTTGTCTGCATCGAATACGGCGGTGCGGACGCCAAAGGTCACCCGTCCAGCATCGGATATCTTCCCGTCGGCCTCGACAGTAACCACTGCGGAGTAAAGGTTCGGCGCGGAGACCGACCAGAGCGCAGGTTTCGTCAGTGTGGCGCTCGCAACATAGGTAGAGGCTCCATCCAGCGGAATCGGCTGACGTGACGATTCGGCGGTTGCAACAGTCGTTCCGTTTGCATCGAGGATCTTCCAACCCACTTTGACGGCGGCCGTTTGCTGGCTCTCGTTCTGCACCGATCGTAGAGAGAGCCAACATTGCTGTCTCCCCGTTCAGTGTGGAACGGACCGTGCTCTCCCATTTGCCGAGATGCACAGGATCAGTCTTGGTCAGCCAGACGTGCCGGTAGATTCCAGCTCCCTCGTAGAACCATCCGTCGCCGAAGCTGGCGTCCACGCGGAGGAGAATATAGTTCTTCTTGCCATACGCCAAAAAATCCGTCAGGTCGAAGCCGAAAGGGGCGTATCCATTATCATTTCGCCCAACGAAACAGCCGTTAACGAAAACCAGCGCATCTCGGAACATTCCGTCGAACTCAACCCGGATCCGCCGTCCCGCATCGCTCGCGGGGATTTCGAAATCGCGGCGGTACCAGCCCACACTGTTTTCCGGATAGCGGCGGCCAAGCGGCTTGTAACCGTGCGACTGCAACTGACTGTCACCGACGCCATTGTCGTCATGCTCAAACGGGAGTTCAACCGCCCAATCGTGCGGTAGGTCGAGTGCGCGCCAGCCTGAATCGTCGAAACCTGCCTTTGCGGGCTTGAAATCCGCGGTTTTAGAGAAATCGCTCTGGCCAGAGCCAAATCCCAGATCTTTCGAAGGGTCCGTGCCGTGTCCGAACTTGAATTTCCAGCCAAAATCGAAGAGTAAGGTTTCACGGACATGATCACGGGGAATGACTCCCGCCGCTCCGCTCGAACCTCCGCCTTGTGGCATCGAGGCAGCGCGGGCCCAGGCGGAGTGGCTCAAAAAGGAAGACCCGGAAAAAGCGATTCCGGAAGCAATTAGGTGGCGGCGGGAAATGCGCGGCATAATATCCTCAATGGGGTCAAATGGTAAGTGCGCGATAACAGGAACGTGCTTTCGGACAATGTATCAGACAGCAATCTGTCGAGAATCCCAGTGCAGGGAGCGGCGGCGTTAGCTAATCCAGCCCTGCCAATCGCGCGCCGGCAAATCCGGGGCTTGAGTAGCTCTTATCAATCTAGATGGAGCAATCCTTCAAGCGGAGTGCCTGCTGAGGATTTTCCAACGAATCTGCGGTAGCTTCCCGGAAGAAGCACCCATTGGCCCTTCTGTTCCTTGTAGATCGACAACGTCTGCGGATCGATTGAGACGCTGACAGTCTTCGATCCCTCGGCCGAAGCTCGACCCGTCCCCAACCAACCACCGACGATATCGTTCTCCTGCCTCGTTCGGGAGAGCGGCATACACTTGTGCAATTTCAGTTCCCGTCCTCTTTCCAGTGTTTCTCACTGAAAAGCTTACGGTTGCCGTCTCTTTTCCATTCTCAACTTTCATCCCTGAGTATTCGTAAGTCGTGTAGGAAAGGCCGAAGCCGAATGGAAATAGAGTGGGTCTATCCTCGGCCTGATGCCACTTGTAGCCGACCTTCGCACCTTCGGTATACGTAACTGAATATCGGGAGGACACATGAGCCGCGTCGTTCACCGCCCCATTTCCCTGCCCTTGGTCGTTTGATCCAAGTGGTTCTATCGTCGGATGAGGCAGATCCTTCTCGTCTACTGGGAATGTCATTGCTAGTTTCGCGGTCGGGTTTACTTTGCCGATCAACACGTTTGCAAGGGCTTGATCGCCGCTGCTTCCTGCATACCACGCTTCGACAATGCCTTGCACTCGATGGGTCCATGGCATCTTCACGGCCGTTCCTGTCTCCAATACGACGATCGTGCGGGGATTGGCCTCAGCCACGCGCTCAATGAGTTCATCCTGATCATCAGGCAACGAGAGGTTCGGGAGGTCCATTCCCTCTGATTCCCATTGATAGACGAATACGATCGCAACGTCCGCGCTCTTTGCCAGCCTGGCGGCCGCGGAGCAATCCTTGCCTGCGTCAAAGTCGATTTGCACCGCAGGCATCGCCTCGCGCAGCGCGTTCAATGGAGAAGTTGGAAACCAGACATGATCCTGCCAGTGCGTCGCGCCCTGCCCCGGCGGCATGATCGCGTTTCCTGATGGGGGATCAACTTGCGCCGATCCTCCTCCCGAAATCATGCCGGCATCCGCATGGCCGCCAATCACGGCAACACGATGCAATTGACTTCCGCTCAGAGGCAAAACCGCATTCTCGTTCTTGAGTAGAACTATGCTATTCTCCTCTACCGTCTGCGCTATCCTGAAGCCCTCCCGGGCATCGACGACACTCGTCTCGATCGGATGATCCACAATGCCGGAAACAAACTCAGCGTGGAGCACCCGGCGGGCGCTGTCATCTATTTGTGCCTCCGAAACCTTGCCTGATTCGAAAGCCTCCTTTAGCTTAGGGCCTAAGAAATCTTCCATCGGCTGTTCCTGGTCGAGGCCCGCCGAAATGGCCTCTTGCGTGCTGTGGGTACCACCCCAATCTGAGAGAATAAATCCCTTGAAACCCCAATCCCGCTTGAGCGTGTCGCGTAGGATATACGGGTTCTCGCACGCGTAGTTTCCGTTGATTCGGTTGTACGAGCACATCACAGCGCCGGGGTTGGCGATGTTGACCGCAATGTGAAAGGCAAGCAGATCGCTCTCCTGCAGAGCCCGTTCGCTGATGATCGCGTTTACGATGTTGCGGCCAGTTTTCTGATCGTTCAACGCAAAATGTTTGATATCGCCGATGACATGTTGCGCCTGTTCGCACTTCATCAGGTTCCCCACAATAACGCCCGCGAGGAGCGGATCTTCACCGGCGTACTCGAACGTCCTTCCGTTCCTGGGATCTCGCGTCAGATTCACTCCGCCGCCGAGCGTCATATTAAATCCCTGGGCGCGTAACTCGTGGCCGATCAATGTTCCGTAGTCGCAAGCCAGCTTTGGATCCCAACTGGACGCAAGAGCCAGGTCAGAGGGAAGCGCGGTGGAATAGCGCCCATTCCCACCGCTACCCCGAACGCCGTAGGCTGCATCGGACATAACAATGGGCGGGATCCCGAGCCGCGCTACCCCCGGAATATAGCCAGCCCCTCCATTCCCTAAATCCGAGAGCGGCATTCGCCAATTCTCTGTGTGGGGCATTCCATTGCCGTGGAGAAGCGCCAGTTTTTCATCCAGCGTCATTTGCTTTAAGACCAGCTCGACGCGTGCGTCCGCAGTCAGGGCCTGGTCCATCCATGGATGCGTTGAGTTTTGCGCCAAGGCCACAGGGGACGCAAGCCGGATGGATATCAAGCAAAAGAACACGAATTGCCAGGCGTGCGCCAGAGTCTCTTGCCTTCGCCTCGAACCGCACATGCGACCAAACCAGCAAACCGATGCCAACTCCATAGCCCTCCCAGGGCTGCGCCGGGGATGAGCAACTAACCGACAAGGAATCCTGCACCGAACGGAAAACCGTTGTGAAGTTCAATCTTGCATGTACGCCGCGAACGTTGTACATCGCTGAAAACACGCGATGTACAAACAAAAGGGTACGGTCAAAAAAAGGAGGCCTTCGCCGAACCCTATATTGGAAAGCCAGGCTACAGGTGCGCCCCACGTCAGGAATGCCAGGCATCACCTGTTCTCAGCATCCAACTCTAGTTCGCCCCAAGGTCAATAATGATGAGGGCAGACCAAGGGAAGAGACAACTGTATGACCTGTGCCTCGCCAAAATTCCATCCGGCCGAAAATCACAAGTCTCAACGGTTAGGAGTCGCGTGATCCACCAAAACCAATTTGCAGGATTAAACCCGCTGAAACTAAAGGAGAACGTAATTTGGGCAGGCACACGATTCGATCAACGCGATCTTGTTTTTCGCGGTCTCCTCCTTCCAGTCTCCTTTTTTCAGCGGGATGTAGCATCCTAAATTTCAGGCTTGCTCAGCGTTCACTCACGTTACGGCCTGCACGCTTGCAGAGTCGCCTTTACGACCCTCTTCCACCGGAGGCTTCAGCAGCTTTGTTACCTCCACCGCTGCTCCGATTGCTACCGGGCGGAACGAACCAGCTCCCGGGTGGGACTCGCACCCACTGTGGACTAAACGCCTTTTCACGGCGCACGCGGACCATCTCAGTAACCCCTTTTTGCGTGCACCGCGAAAGTGCCAAGCCCCCGGCGCCAGGGATCGCTTTCGTTTGTCGACAAACCGCACCACAATCCACGTTTTCGATTCCTGAGTTTCGATAACCACCACGGCAATCGAAGGCGCCCGGGTTATCGAGCAGGTCGAAGTAGTGCGCTCAGGTGAGTTGGCCAGGAATGCGGAATTCGTACGTGCGAGGAGCAAATGCGGGGATTCATAGTGGTTGCGTGACAATCCCGGAAATGGAGATGATGGCACGATGGAGATGGCTTATCGGGAGCGGTGGGAGGCGGAGATCGAGGAGATGCGGCGGGTGCTCGCCGGCTTTGCGATGCAGGAGGAGTGCAAATGGGGGAAGCCCACCTACACGATGGATGGGAAGATTATCGTCATCCTGAAGGGGTTCAAGGAGTATTTTGCTCGGGTTCTTTCAGGGAGCACTGCTGAAATATCCGAAGAAACTGCTGGTGCAGTTGGGGCGGGCAGCAGGCAAGTCTTTCTTTTAGACTTGGGCGCGGCGCATGGCGGCGTCTGCGGATGCTTGTCGTATGATTGCTGTTCTGATGGGCAAACGTTAGATCTCTGATTTCGCTGTTCGAAGATGGTCGAGGGAAACAAGAATGATTCCAAGCGAGAATTCGCGGCATTGGTCACGGAGAGGTTTTGTGAAGGCGGCCGCTGGTGCGGCGACATATGCGGGATTGGCGAAGGCGGTTCATGCCAAGGCGCCTGGGCACCCGTTTGAAGTTGTAGCCAGCTTATATGCGTGGGAGCTTCATGACGAAGGCGTCGAGCAAGTGCTGGACAATCTGCAGACGATGGCATCAGTGAATTCCGTTTATCTGATTTCGATCATGCATTACGAGAAACGGCCGTTTACCAGTCCGACATTTCCGCATAATCCGGTCCGCAAAACATGGCAGGCTGAAGATTCGCGATGCTACTGGCACCCGGAGATGAAGCTATATGGACGCATCATGCCTCAGCTTTCAAGTTTTCCATGGTTGAGCGATACGGATTGGCTCGATGTGCTCACTAAGGCCGCGCGAAAACGCGGGCTGAAGACGGGCGCTGAGTTGTCGCATACTCTCGTTGATCTGGATACGGTGAAGAAGGATCTTCTCGACTGCACGCAGCGAGATATTCACGATCAGCCAAGAGTCGTATGGGGTCGATCGTATCCCCTCTGTCCGAATAACCCAGACGTAATGGAATACACTCTGGCGCTCTATACCGACCTGGTAAAGAATCACGATGTCGATTTCACGCAATTCTGCACCATCACTATGCTGAACGGGGGCGCCGATCGGGGTTCGTGCTTCTGCAAGTCGTGCGTAAAGGCGGCAGCTAAGGAAAACGTCGACCTCAAAAAGCTTCAGCAGGTATTGCTCGCGAATCCCACCGCGGAGCCGGCTTTTTCGCAGTGGCAGCAGGTCCGCTTCAAAACAATGACGCGTTACTTCCGCTTGATTCATTCCAAGATTCACGAGATCCGCCCCAACAGTGAACTTCGGTTCAATGACTGTTTTCCGTACCCTGAGACCTGGGGACTGGACCTGAACGCGATCAGACCACATCTCGATTCGATAAGAAATTCGGATTACTCAGAGCAGCTGGGCGACCCATCGCGCATGCACGAGAAAGACGATCGCCTGAAAGCGAACACCGCAGCTTTGGGCGAAGACTTTCCGCGTATCTCCGCAGTTGCCGTGCGACCAAAGGCTACGCCTGAGTTGATTCATGAAGGTGTTCACATCGCCCTGGAGAATAAAGTTTGCGGTCTATCACTCGGACATTATGATGGCGCGGAGTTTTCGTTGCTGCGTGCCACCAGCGAGGGGCTTCAGACTGAGCACGTAAGTGTTCCAAAACGGTTGGCACATCAGACGTGGAAGGGCAGAATCGCTTAGGTTGAGTCGGGGAAATCCAATGGGGGCACCGTTGCCATGCCGATATCATTCGATCGCCGTCAATTTGTAAAAGCATTCTCCGTCGCGGCTTCTTTGCTGGGCTTGCGGGCCGCGGCGCAGAGCACGCCGCAGACAGAAGACACGGTGCCGCGCACCATGGCCCATGCGGCCTGGGTGGGCGGCCATCCGACGAAGATTCGTCCGAATGTTGTTGCGATTCAGACCAAGCCTTTCTGCTGGAACGATGAGGGGATCGAAAACGTCCTCGACAATCTCCAGAAGAAAGGGGCAGTGAACACGGTCTATTCGTACACGTACGACACCGACCCCAATCGCATTCATGAAGATGGACGTTTGCCGGGGCACGGCAAATTCGGACCTCTAGGCCTGCGCACAGGTGGAGGGTATTTTGATTATGATCCGAAGTTCTTTCTCGACACAAACATCAAGGAATTCCGGTCGTCGGATGACGGGAAGTTCAACGTAATTTCGGACGTGGCGCCAAAGATGAAAGCGCGCGGGATGGATTATTTCGCGCTGGATTTCAATAATCCGTTCCCGGTAATGATGAAGACGATACCCGGTTATTCCGAAGTGTCGGAAGTTGACATCGATGGAATGCGCACAACGACACCCTGCTACAACCATCCGAGCTATCGCGCATTTTTGCAGGGCAAGATCGAAGTCTATCTGAAGCAGTATGCCGAGTATGTCGACGGGATCATGTGGAGCGCCGAGAACATGGGGCCTTTCGACAACATGATCGGCGGCGACTGGGCCATGATCGGCGTCTCATGCTTCTGCCATTACTGCACTCAAAAAGGGAGGGACCGCAGCATTTCAACGGAACGCGCGAAGGAAGGCTATCGACGCCTACAATTCCTCTTCCGGCCCGGCCCGAAGTTGGGGCAACGGCCGCCTGATGGCTACTTCGCCACGTTCTGGCGCACGCTGCTGGCCTACCCGGAGATATTGAGCTGGCAGAAACTCTGGATGGATAGCTATACAGAGCTGCGGTCGGAGTTGTACGGTACGGCGAAATCGATTGCGCCGGAAAAGCCGTTCGGATTTCACATCCAGCAAAATGTAACGTTCAGTCCGTTCTACAGTGCGGGCGAGGATTTTACGCAGCTTGCGAAGTTTTCAGATTTCTTGAAGATAGCGACGTACAACAATGCCGGTGGCCCGCGCATGGCGCGCCTGGTCGACAGGCTTGCCGACACGGTTTTTCGCGATACGGATTCAGCGAAACTGCTGCCCGTGTATTACGACATGATGGGATATCACCAAGCCCCGGAGCCCGATATCAAGTTGAACGGACTCACCTCAGAGTATGTTGTGTCGGCAACAAAGCGTATCTTGATGGACGTGGACGGAAAAACCAACATCTATCCAGGCATCGATATCGGAGTACCAACCAGTTCCACCGGCGAGAAGAAGACGCACGCGGACGACGTGCGCAAGGCAGTGACGGCGGCCTGGCAAGCAGGCGTTCCCGGAATTGCACTTTCGCGCGACTACAGCGAGATGGAACTCGAGAGCCTTGCAACTGCAGGCGAGGCGACAAGAGACTTCTTCAATAAGACGACTTAGCAGATTTCACGTTTTGTCAGGAATGAGTCTGGCGGGAATTCGTGCATACGTGGGCGAAACGGATGGAGATTACTAGAAAAGAAATCTTGACGAGGGGAGCGAAAGCGGCCGCGGGAACCGCATTGGCCCGGCCCCTTTCAATGCTTGCTGCAACAGCGCCCATCGAGAAGTTGATTGGAATCCAGATTGGCGCCATATCGTTTGTAGACGAGGCAGAGCGTCTGGAGGCAGGCTACAAACCCCTTTAGCTTCTGCCTTCCGTTGTGCCCTGCACCGTGACCAGTCGAGGCGATCACGCTGGGTGAGTTCGGCACGAAGGATGCAGCATTGGTGCCGTCTCGCGTGTATGGTAGTGGTTGCTTATTCCACAATGATTTAGAGGAGAGAGCAGGACCATGATTTCCATCAATCGATCGACTCGACGCACCTTCATCTCGAACGGGCTTGCCGTCTCTGGTGCCCTGGCATTCGGCGCTCCCGGTGCGTGCTTTGCCGCCGCAGAGGCGCAGACCAAACAGTCCGGCGGCCCGGCATCTAACCCTGCCGCGGCAACGCAGATCACCGGCCCTGGTTCGCTGGAGGCGCATGCCCGCGCGAAGAGTCTGTTGTTCGGTGCAGCCGTGGAGGCACAGTTGCTGTCCACCAACGCGGAGGTGGCGCAGATCGTCATGGATCAATGCAGCATCCTGGTGGCGGAGAATTCTATGAAGATGGGACCGATGCGGCCCACGCCTACCACATACTCGTTCGAGGCAGGCGACGCGCTGGTTGCCTTTGGCGATGCGCACGGGATCAAGGTGCGCGGGCACAACCTGAACTGGCACGCGCAGTTGCCCACATGGTTCAATGCCACGGCAACCAAGGACAACGCGCGTCAACTGCTGGTAGACCACATCTCGACTGTTGCCGGGCACTATAAGGGCAAGCTTCAGTCTTGGGACGTGGTGAACGAGGCGGTGAACACGCCCGACGGAAGACCGGACGGGCTGCGCAATGGGCCGTGGCTCAAGCTGCTGGGGCCGGAGTTCATCCCGCTTGCCTTCCAGACAGCCCGCGCCGCCGATCCCGACGTACTGCTGACCTATAACGACTACGGTATCGAGACCGACAGCGATGGAGACGTAAAGAAGCGGGTCGCGATACTCGAACTGGTGCGCGGGATGAAGGCAGATAAGGTGCCGATTGACGCAGTTGGTATCCAGTCGCACATTCACGCCGGCTGGTCTACTGCGGACAGCAAAGGTCTGCGTGAGTGGATGCGCACTCTGCGCGGGATGGGCTTGAAGATTTTTGTCACTGAGATGGACATCAACGACGACACGTTGAAGACCGACGACCCAGCTGAGATCGACGCGGCGGTCGCTCAGTCCTATCACGACTTCATGGACGTCATCGTGAGCGAACCGGCCGTGGCGGCCGTGCTGGCATGGGGCGTCACCGACGCGCATTCCTGGCTGGCAGGCAGGCGCCCCGGTCCACGCCCTGGACCGCGTCCCGGGCAAGCAGCGGGACAGGCGGGAGTAGTGCCTCCGGTACCCCCTGCGCCGCCGGCGGAGCCAGAGGTATTGCCTCCGGGGGCGCCGCCTCAGCCTGGTGGGCAGCGGGCAGCGCAGCAGCATCGCCCACCGCAGCGGCCTCTGCTCTTCGACGCCAACAACAAACCAAAGCCCGCGTTCTTCGCCGTTCGTGACGCATTCGATACGAGGACCGCATAACAGAGGAACCCAAATGGCGATGGGGCAAGGGGGGGCCTGGGTGCCTCAGTTGACTTGTTCGCCCCGCGGGAGGGAATTTCGTCTTCGCCCGTCTATGCCCCCGAGGGGCATCGCAGTGAGTCTTGTTGAGAAGAGTGGTCGGGGCGGTCAGATTCGAACTGACGACCCTCTGGCTCCCAAAGCGACGACTACCCCTAAATTTCCAGGTGTTTCTCCCGAAAACTGCGCCTCCGCAGTCCTCGGATGCCGCCATTTAAACATGGTCATGACACGATTACGTCACAGAACGCCGATGGTGTTGCGCACCACATCTACACTACCGCACAGGAGATCCGAGCTGAGTTAAGGGACCGGTCGGCCCAAAAGCGCAGCAGAGTAGGAGCGGGCACATGCAATATCGTTCAACCGAGAGGCAAAACCATTTGCCGCCGAAGTCCAGGTGCCGTCTTATCAGGAGATTGCGAACTGGATGCATTGTTATAGAATTGGCTCGCTATCGGATGTGCGATAGGAAAACTCGCATGGGCAATTCTGGCTTCACCTTCCGTGCGAGTATCCAGAGTGCGTGGGGCCAATGTCGTGATCTCGAAATTCACTGCAACAACTCCGCTCCTCTTCGCAATCGGCATGTGCGCTCCCGCACTGGCAACTCAGCATCCTGTCAATAACGCGATCGTCGTCGTGAGTCCCGACGCGAAGGTGAGAGCCGAACTTAGCGTGGCAGACGGGGTTTTGAGCTATCGAGTTACCGCGGACGGCAAGCCGGTTCTCGGCGCATCCAAGCTTGGGATTCAGACCGACGACGTGGAACTAGGACAAGACGTTACGCTGGGCGCGGTTCGCACGCGCAAGATTAATGAGCAGTATCGGTTCTTCGGCGCACATGCGACGGCGATTAGTCGTGCGAATGAGGCAGTGATCCCAGCGCAGTCGCATGGAGAGTCCTACTTTGTCGATATGCACGTCGCGAACGATGGGGTGGGCGTTCGCCTGAGGCTGCCGGCTAAACTGGGACGGAAGGTCCAGGCGGACCGTTCAACCTGGGCGCTGGAGGGTGATCCCGCGATGTGGGTGGATAAGCTGGACTTCGGATACGAGAGCCCTTATCACTCCGCTACGCTCAAACAGCTCGGTACGGGGATGTTCGGTTTTCCGCTGACGGCCCGGGTTGGAGAGCTATACGTTACGTTGACCGAAGCCATGGTGAAGGATTATGGCGATCTTGCGGTGAAGCTTGATGCAGATAGCGCATTGGAGGGCCAGCTGTATGCCGATCCCAAAGGATGGACTACGGACGATCCTGTTACGCAGCCCTGGCGAGTTACGATTATTGCGCGCAATTTGACTGACCTGGTGAATACAACACTGGTCCAGGACCTGAATCCTCCTGCGGACCCACAATTGATTCACGCAGACTGGATCAAACCCGGCAGGTCTGCATGGCAGTGGCTGGCGATCGGGGATCCGCGCGAGGAGGAGCAGAAGCAGTGGGTGGACTGGACGAGCCAGCTTGGATTCGAGTACTACCTGATCGATGAGGGCTGGGCCAAGTGGAGCGATTCGTGGGGGGCGATCGCGTCGGCCAGCGCCTACGGCAAGACTGAGAACGTAAAGATCTGGATCTGGGTCCACAGCCGGGAGGTGCGAGATCCGCAGGCCCGGAAGGAGTTCTTCCGCAAGGCCGTGGAAGCCGGCGTCGTGGGGGTGAAGATCGATTTTCCGCCCGCGTGCGATCGCGAAGTCTCCAACTGGTATTACGACGTCGCGAAGGATGCGGCCGTCGCTCATCTCCTGGTCGACTTTCACGGAGCCAATAAGCCGAGCGGTATGGACCGCACGTGGCCGAATGTGCTGACGCGGGAAGGGGTGCGCGGACATGAGTACCAGATCACCCGTTATAGACGTCTGTTGCAACCCGATCATGACGTGATTTTGCCATTTACCCGCTATATTGCGGGACCTGCCGATTACACTCCCACCGTGTTCACGCCCAAAGAATTGCAGGGGAACACATGGGGTCACGAGCTTGCCCAGGCGGTCATCTTTACGTCGCCGTTCCTGTGTTTCGGCGGCCACCCACAGGAATACCTGGCCAACCCGGCGCGGGACGTGCTCACTGCGATTCCTCCAGTGTGGGACGAGACCCGTGTTCTGAATGGCAGTGAACCCGGCAAGATGGTTGCTGAAGCGCGCCGTTCGGGAGATCAGTGGTTCATCGCGGCCTTGAATGGGGCCGATGCCACCAGCCTGGACATTCCGCTGGATTTTCTGGGTTCTGGAAAATGGAAATCCAGTCAGCTTCGCGATGCCGAGGGCAAACCGGATGCGTGGGACCGCGAGGACCGCGCCGTCACTGGAGCGGACCACATCAAGCTCGATCTCTCTCCGCGTGACGGCTTCGTCGGATGGATCCGCAGGTAATGATCGATACTTGGCTCGATCGGGTTCACAATCAGCCTGGAAATCGGTCGTTGACGATAACTGCAACGCTATATAATATTCCCCCCGACGGCGCTCAAAGGCCCAAACGGTCGGCGCCAAATAGACAGCGCTCCTGTGATCCCGGTCTCGGCGTGTCACAGAGGTCACGGTTTATGCAATTTGGTCTCGTAGTGTCGAATTTGTTCGAAAGGGAGATGCATGCATGATGAAAAAACTAGTCTTAGCAACATTGTTCTTCGCGGTGAGTTCGGCAGTCGCATTGGCCGCCGACTTCAACGGCAAATGGACCGCTGATATACCGGGCCGCGACGGTGCGACCACGACCACGACATTTACCTTCAAGGTGGACGGCGCAAAACTGACGGGAACCATGTCGGGCCAGATGGGCGACGTGGACATCGCCAACGGCAAAGTGGATGGAGACGCCATCAGCTTCACCGTGGTCCGCACTTTCGGTGACAATACGATAACGCTGACCTACACCGGCAAGGCCGAGGGCGGGGACTCGATCAAGTTCACCCGCACGATTGGCGGAATACCCAACGGCGATGGCCAAGACGCCCCGCGTCCACCGCAGGAGTTCACGGCCAAGAAAACGGCAGCCAGCTAGGCGGACCGGTCCAGACAGATTCCAAGAGCAGATATTCAGGCGAGACGGAGCCCGGCGATGGCGAACTGCCCGCCTGAATTTCTTGTTTTGAATGCTCAAAATCGGTCGAACGGCATGCTTGTTCCGGACCGTCGTTAGTGCCGTCACAAGGCAGAAGCAGAACTACCCTCCAAGATGCGATAGAAGGCCACTCTTGAATGCTATTGCGACTGCCTCCGTTCGATCTGAGACCTTCAGCTTTTCCATAATATTATTGACGTAGTGACGAATCGTGTAATCGCTGAGGCTAAGGGCTACGGCGATTTGTTTATTTGTCGAGCCTTTGGCAAGTAGTTCGAGGGTCTGCAGCTCGCGCGGCGTAAGGTCGGATCTCATCATCCGATCAGCTAATCTGGCAGCAATATCGATCGGAATGTAGCGTCTTCCGGCATGAACAACGGTAATTGCGGCAATTAGTTCTGTCTCCGAAGTGTCCTTCAGCAGATAGCCTTGTGCTCCAGCCTTGATGGCCTGATAGATCAGTTCGTCCTGTTCATAGCTGGTGAGGACGACAACCTTGGGCGGAGTGGGAACCGACTGCAGAGCGCGTAGTACAGATATGCCGTTCATTCCCGGCATACGCAGATCGAGGAGCATCAGGTCGGGTTTCTCGCGGGCGACGAATTTCAGGGCTTCCGAGCCACTTCCAGTTGTTCCAATAACGGTCATCCTTTCCTGAGCATTCAACATGTTCGATAGCCCGGAGCACATGACGGGATGATCGTCGACAATCAGAATACGAATTGGGTAAATCTCTTTCCCGGGCATAGGTCTAAGCCTCTAGCTTGGTTCTGACGAATGTTTGTGCTGCGTTGAGGAGAGCAAGCAAGCCGTTTTGCTTCGGCAACTGAACTGTGATTGAAACAGAGGTCCCGGAGCCAGGAACACTCGAAATATCGAGATCTCCCCCGACCTCCGACGCTCTTTTCCGCATCCCGCGAATCCCGAACCCGAGCAGGTCCCCGCTCATGGTGAAGCCGCGACCGTTATCGGCAACGGTGAGCCGCATTGATTCGCCTTTATACGCGACGACGATGACGAGACGTGTCGGTTCGGCATGACGAATCGCGTTGGCAATCGCTTCCTGACCGAGGTGGAAGAGTTCAGCATTCAGGCGCGCTGGAAGAGGGCGCACAACTCCGGAGCAGCTAGCCTCAATTTCAATCTGGCCACTCTCGGCCAATGACTGCGCAATGGTCTTGAGCGAAGCGAGGAGGTCAGCGTGTGAGGAGTTGTCCAAGGGCGCAGGAACCAAGCTCCTGCGCGCCTCTCTGTGACTAAAATGCACCAGTTTCCTGGCAATGTCAACATGATGGGTTAAGTTCGTATCGCCGACCGGCGCGATAGCTTTTTGGATTACCTGCAACTGGAAGCCTATTCCGGCAAAGCTTTGTGCAAGAGTGTCATGAATATCACGGGCCAGCCGTTCTCGCTCCTGCAGTACGGTTTCGGTCTTCCAGCGCTTGAGCTGAACGTACATGAGCAGAATACAGAATGCCAGGGTAAGTACGCCCAACACCGTCGCAAGGTAAGAGAGTCGTGTTCTGGTCCACCACGGAGCGGGAGTTATGAGGGTTGCGTCGTTGAGCGTTCGAAGCAAGAGATTCGAGTAGATGGCACTTCTTTGATAAATGAAGCTAGTTTCCCCGGAAAGCAAGTTAATGCCGGATACGCGTATGGCGCTGCCCGGGGCGAGAAGACTAGGGGTGCCAGTTAGATGAGACTGAAGTTCTGCGGTAGTAATGTGATCGCCATACTCAAGCAGGAAAAGCGTGCGTGTAGGCTCATCAATGATACGCAGAAGACGCATGTCGATTGAAACGAGACAGAAGCGGTATTTGCTAGACAGGGCCTGATGCCAATCAACCTGAATGGGTGTGAGCGGAGTTCCATGCGCCAACTTTCGCAGCACGGCATCTCGCAACACGGGTCCGTAGGCGTCCGGCGCTGGAAACCCGACAACTTCGATGCGATCACCAACCTCAAGAGGGGGAGAGTCTGTCAAAAACACCTCGATAGCCTGCGTACCATCCTGCAGCATCAACCGCGAGCCTGCCTCATAGTAGGTGAGCACGCCGCTCAAGCGTACGCGATGAAAGTAGTCCGTGTTTGATCGGTAGCGCATAAGACTGCCGATTGGGACTAGGGGAGCGCTGAACAGATCTCGTGGCCCGGGTTGTATGACCTTGATCCCATCGAGATCTGAAATCTCCAGAACCACTCCTGTTTCTTGCATATTGTCATTCTTACGGCAGAGAGCGGTTGCCGTAATTCTTACTTTGGCATCGATGAGGGAGCGAGCATACGTTTCATATTTCGGGGGAAGGATTGCATCGACGCGACCGTCCGGCATCGCGATGGTTAGTACGACGCCTCCAAGTCGCGGCAGATGGTTTAGCCTCACTGCGCGTATGGTTCCCTCGACTGCAACATACTGATCGTCCTCCTGACCGCTGGTGAGTTCCCGGAAAGACACGGTCTTGGGAACCGGCAGAGGTTGTTGGCCAATCAACTGTATGCGAGGCGCTACGATCTGGGGCGAATAGCGTCCGGGCGCTACTGGACCGATCACCGTAACCTGGTCGCCGGGAGCATATTTTCCGCTGACAGCGTCCACCCAAATTGCTCCGGTGCGATCATGCACTACCAAGGCCACCCCATAGGAGAGAGTCACGGTCCCGGTGATCATCGCGACGCCTCCTTGCTGCGCGACGTCATAAGGCAGAGAGAGCACGGAGATCGCGGTTCTATAGAGAATCGGGGGCGGAGCTACTGGATACTGGGCCAACAGCGGGACGAAGCCGAAGCAGAACGCGACTTGGCTTATCCATGTCACGCACTGGACGATCAGGTGTCTGATGCGAGTTTCGTTAGCATCCTTCATGGATGGCGTGGCCTTTCTATGCGGCTCATCTTACTCCTGCGATGCTTGCTGCAACGCCAGCTCTGAAGCCGCGAGAGCGCAATTGTAAATAATCAGTGCATTCAGGCGGACCGCGGCTGCTAGAGTCGACCCTCAGGTAGAGAATGGATGGCACACTTGTGCCATCCTTTGATGCAACATCTGACCCACTTTGATGCGCTCAACTGACCCAGCATTCTGCGCTCAAATGCCGCATTCCCTATTTACTAGTGCGTCAGTTATCGTTACCCGCGCAATCAAAGAGCTACTCGTGCACGTGCTTAGACCAAATGTCATGTCTGAACACTTTGCGGTGACCCGCAGCTTACTGGACGCAGAAAGGTCGATCCCCATCAAGCAACAACGAGAACTCTGGAAGTTCGTTGCATCCGCCAGTGGATGAAAGACAACCATCTTGCCGGAAACGCGCTTACGTGGACACCCATACGAGGCTGCCTGACGGGGCGAGAACGAAAGGTATTAGCTTGCGAGATTTACGGGAGGCAACAAATGCAGCATGATCAAGGACAGAAAAGCAAAAGGACAATCAACGTCATCTGGTCGTTGGTATTGATCTCACTATGCATGTTTTCAACGAAGCTATCCTGGGCTCAAGCGACGCAGCAGTTCACTGGCCGGGTGGTGGATTCCACCGGCGCCGTCGTTCCGGATGCCGATGTGTTGATCCACAATCAGAGCACGGCGGTGGACGCGAAGACCGTGACAACGGGAACGGGCGACTATACCGTCCCCTATCTGATCCCGGGAACCTACGACATCACGGTGTCCAAGCAGGGGTTTAAAACGGAAAAGAAGACCAATATTCTGCTCAACGTCGGCCAGGCCTCCACGATTAATTTCGCCTTGCAGGTCGGCGCTGTCACCGAGACGGTCACGGTCAACTCGAGTGCCGTGCAACTTGAACTCACCTCATCTGACCGGGGCGAAATTATCAGCGCCGAAGACGTCCGCGAACTGCCGATCGATTCTCAGAACCCCTTCATGCTCTTCGACCTGAGCCCAGGCACTCACGACTTCTCAAGCCCGCAATATCCCCGGCCGTTTGACAACCCCACGGGCAATCAGTATGTAAACGGCTCGCCCCAGGTGAGCCAGCTCAACGTCGATGGCGGGACAGGCGATGTCTCCGACGTTGGCCGGTACGGCTTTGTCCCGACCGTAGAAGCGGTCCAGGAGTTCAAGATCGTTCTCAATGCCTACGACGCGTCTTACGGACACTCCGGCGGCTCCTCGGTGGACATGCAGTTGAAATCGGGTGGCAACGGGTTCCACGGCGCCGTGTACGAATTCGCGCGGCGGAGCGGACTGGATGCAGGCACCTGGCAGAACAAATATAACGGCGTGCTTCCACCTCTCCAAAGGGCCCCGCACAAGCGCGATCAGTATGGCTTTGAAGCGGACGGGCCGGTCAGAATTCCCCATCTCTTCGATGGCAGGAACAAGCTGTTCTATACGCTGCAGTATGAGAAAATGAACGACATCCTTCCCAACCCGGGTCTAAACGTTCAATCCATACCCAATCCCCAGTGGCTCACGGGCAACTTCAACGGAGCGCAGTACTGGAACACCACGACTAACAGCCTGCAACCCCTCATCATCTATGACCCGCTCTCGCCGCTGACGACTATCGTAGATCCGAATTGTATTGCCTCCGGCGGCACGACGGCGAGCTGTACGAAGAACACGCACCAGCCGTTCCCGGGCAACGTGATTCCGACCAACCGGATCGATTCGGTTGGAGCCACTATTTTGAGCTACTACAAGTACCTGACGCCCAACGTGAACCCCGGCCCCGGGTTCGCGCCCTGGACCAATAACTGGGCGACGTTGCAGGTAGAAAACGACACCTGGCGCAATGCAATGGCGAAGATTGATTACACCATCACCGCCAAGGACAAGGCCTACGTCCGCTGGAATGACCAGTACCGCTATGGTCTCACAAATAGCAATGACGGATATCCGAGCAACGACCCGGCCAATATGAACGCTACCGGCCGTCAGCCGCAATCGATGGGCGGGGCCGTTCAGTGGACGCACGTCTTCAGCCCAACCCTACTGTTCCAGTTCAGCGCCGGGGCCGACCGTTACAACAACGTTCAGCTCCTGGGGCCTGTCTTAGGAGGTAATGTGGATGCATCCCTGGGGTTTGCACCTCAGTACACCAGCCAACTGGACCCCGGAGCCAGCCAGCATTTTCCCTATATCAACCCGAGCGGCATGACCAATTCCGCTCAATACGGCTGGTTTGGCTCGAATGGAGGCATAGGCTACAACGGGAATGCGCGCACCCTTACGTTCAACCCAAGCTTGACGTTTATTCATGGCGAGCATTCGATGCGTTTCGGGGGGAATATCAACTTCGACCAATGGGATACCCCCTTAGGAGGCAACCTCAACAATTACAACTTTACGAACAACTTCAGCGGCCAGTTTGGCCCTGGCTACGGGGACCAGGCTGGCTATTACAGCGGCAGTTCCATTGCTACGCTGCTGCTCGGATACCCGAACTCGGGCACGGTGTACCAGAACAACCATACGTTTTACTCCCAGCATTACTTCGCGCCGTGGTTCCAGGACGACTGGAAGATCACCAAGAAACTCACTCTGAACCTCGGCCTGCGCTATGACTACGTAACGCCCAGGGTCGAGCGCCACAACAAGATGACTTCGGCGTTTCTAACCAACGCCGTGAACCCGGTCTCGTCCCTTATTCCTTCGGGGACAGTTCTGGGCAACGCGACCGTTCTTAACGGCGGCCTTACTTTCGCTGGGGTCAACGGTACCTCGCGAGGCGCATACCATCCGAGCAAGCTGAACTTCCAGCCGCGCATCGGTTTTGCCTATAACGTCATCGACCGGATCGTCTTGCGCGGCGGGATCGGCCAAACCGTTCTGACTGACGAGTCCACCAACGGTTCGTCCGGCTTCAGCACCAGCACCGCGTACAACAATTCGAACGACGGCGGCGTTACTCCGTATACCGTCTGCCCGCAGGGTGCGGCCACGCCTGGCTATCCAAACTGCACTGGCGGCGCCGGCTTTGCCAACCCCATCCCGGCGCAAGCGAAACCCACCGGGTCTTCTTTGGGACTGGAGCAGAACCTGGGCAGCAGCGTTAGCTTCTATAACCCCAACTACCACACCGCCTCGATTTGGAGCTACAGTCTGACGCTTGATGCGCGTCTCTCCAAGCGCGCTACCGTGAGCCTCGCCTATGTCGGTAACCGGGTCCCCAATAATCCGGTGAGCAATGACCTGAACCATGTCTCGCCGGCGTACAACGCGATGTGCGACGTGGAGCGCGGGGGCAACCATCTTCTTTGCGATGCGTCCGGCGCTCAACTCGCCAATCCGTTCAAAGGGGTCGCTCCGTTCGTCGGAAGCTCCTATTACTCCTCGAGCACCATCTCTCCAGGCGCAATCACTCGCCCGTACCCTGAGTTCCAAGGCGTCACGGAAAATGGGTGGGCCAGCAATGGCAAGACCTGGTACAACTCCTTCCAGGCAAGCGGCTCGCACCGGGTGTCGCATAGCCTGACGTTGCATGGCACCTACACCCACGCGAGAGCGTTCACGTCAAATGGTTTTATTGACACGGTCAACCAAATCTATCTGTCGCGTCAGGTAAGCACTTCGAACGACGTGGCGCACAGTATCACCTTCGACGCAGTCGCTTATCTCCCCATTGGCAGGGGCCGAATGTTCTTCTCAAGACTCAATCCTGTGGTTGATGCGGTCATCGGAGGTTGGGAGATCGCGCCGATCTATAACTGGTACAGCGGATTCGCATGGCGCCCTTCTAATTCATCAATAAATTCACAAAACTGGGAGATGGCCCAGACGGGGGCTCCTGTTACCAAGTCCATGGGTGTCCCTCACACCACACTGGGGCTCGACTCAACCCACAAAGACTACAGGATTCGTGGCGCAAACCCCTGTGTCGGCACCAGAGACCCCATCTCCAATGCGATCATTCCGGGTCCATCGGCGATTGCAGCGGGTTGCGGAACGCCCAGCCAGGTCGTGTTTGTAACGGCACCCACTACTGGAAACAATGCATTTTCCCTGGCAAGGCAGAATGAGGATTTCGGTGTCCGGCAGCCGGGAGCCTACAACTTCAATTCGTCCTTCGCCAAGAACTTCCACATTCCCGGAGCAACCCACGTCTATCTGTCGGAGGCCACGAACCTACAGGTCCGCGTGGACCTGCTGAATGTATTCAACCATCCAAACTGGGACGAGGGATACAACAGCTCTCCTACCAGCGTCGACTTCGGAACGATCACGAAAGGCCCTAGCGGTCCAAACAACCTCCCTCGCTACGTCCAGCTATCCGCCAAGCTTAGCTGGTAGCCTTAAACGGGCCCGCCATTCAAAACATGGCGGGCCTTTCTGTCCCTTGCCGAATCCTTCGGCCGCTCGGTCTCTAGGGGCCACACTCCTCCTCTGTAGACAATTAACCGACGAAGGCAAAAGCCTGATGAAAGATAGCTCCGTATATTAGGACTAATGAAAAAAACAGGAACAAGAATTAGCGCTGCCGTTGCCGGACTTTTCACGTTGCTGTTGGTAGCCTTTGGTCAATCGGCCACGGCTGGGCAAGGATCGAATCCGATCCCTTATTCGACGGTGCAGTTAATCTCCCCCGGCGACTCCGATGCGGTGATCGCGGAAAAGGCAGCGAAGGTTCTGCCCCGCCCCAATCAGACGACATGGATGCGGTACGAAAGGACGTTCTTTCTGCACTTCGGCCCCAATACGTTTCGCGGTGTGGAGTGGGGCAACGGTCACGAAGATCCCTCGATCTTCAATCCCACCGATCTCAATGCCGAGCAATGGATCCGCGCGGTGAAGGATGCCGGCGGCAAGGAAATCATCCTGGTATGCAAGCACCACGACGGGCTCGTCCTGTGGCCGACGCGCTACACGAATCACTCTGTCGCCGCCAGCCCATGGCGAGGGGGGAAGGGCAATGAGGTTCGCGAGGTAGCCGAAGCGGCCAGGAAGTATGGCGTCAAACTAGGTGTCTATCTTTCGCCCGCCGATCTTTACCAGTTACGGACCAACCCGACCAATCCCAACGGTTACTACGGAGATGGGAGCGAGAAGCTGCGGTCCGTGATTCCCACCGATCCGGCGAGCTTCAAGGCTGATCCATCCAAAGGACGCAGCCCCGCGCCGGGCTTCAAGAGTTACACCTATGAAGTAGATAACTACAACCGTTACTTCATGAACCAGCTTTACGAACTGCTGACCGAGTATGGTCCGGTTGCCGAGGTATGGTTCGATGGCGCGAATCCCGATCCCAGCGTTCATGAGACCTATGACTACGCCGCATGGTATGACCTGATCCGCAAACTGCAGCCCAAAGCGGTCATCTCCTGCAAAGGACCGGACGTGCGTTGGGTCGGCAATGAAAGCGGAGTGGGCCGCACAACGGAGTGGAGCGTCATCCCATTGCCGCAGCAGCCGGATACCTTCCGCTGGCCGGACATGACAGACAGGGATCTTGGCAGCCGCTCCAAGCTTACGCCCGGGTCCCATCTCTGGTGGGATCCGGCGCAGGTCAACAATCCCATCCTTTACGGCTGGTTCTGGGCTCCAAAGAAGCGCGTGCGGACCGCCGCGGAGCTGATCGACATCTACTATCAGTCCGTCGGCCGCAATGGCAATTGGCTCTTAAATCTCTCGCCGGACACGCGTGGACTGATACCGGACAATCAGGTTGCCAACCTGCGGCTGGCGACGGAGGCGATCGACAAGACCTTTGCCAGGAACCTCGCGGTAGGCGCCAAGCTCATCGCGGACACCGCCGATCCTGCCCACAGGTCTTCGCTCGCCTTGGATGGAAATCTCGACACCTGGTGGGAGGCAGCCTCAGGGCAGAGCACCGCTACGCTGACTCTGAAAATGCCGCATGTCGTCACCTTCGATGTGGTGTCGTTGCAGGAGGCGGTGGACCACCGCAGCCAGCGGATCGAGTCCTTCGCCATTGACGTCTGGGACGGCTCAGATTGGAAGCAAGTGGACGAGCAGACAACGGTAGGTCACAAGCGCCTGCTGCGGTGGAGCACTCCTGTCACCAGCGACCAGGTGCGCATCCGCATTACCGGCGCGCGCCTTGAACCCACGTTAGCCGAGGTGGGCCTCTTCAAGCAGGCGGAGCTCGTTCAACCTCCCGTCGTCTCCGACCGCGACGCTAGCGGGTCTGTGACCATCAGCAGTCCGAAAGGTCTTCCGGTGGTGTACACGTTGGATGGCACGGTGCCGGCTGCAAAATCCGCCGTTTACCGTTCGGCCATTGCGCTTCCGCGCGGCGGCACGGTGCAAGCCGCCTGCCTTAGGCCGGACGGACGGCTCGGCATGTTGGTTTCGAAAGACCTCGCCGGGTTGTCTCCGATCGGCTGGAAGATTGTGAGTGTGGACAGCCAGTTGGACAATAGTCCTGCAGCCAACGCAATTGACGGCAACTCTGCCACCATCTGGGAAACTACCGCGAGCGCCGACACGGCGGCGCCGCACCAGATCACTGTGGATATGGGGAGCGTCCAGCGGATTGCGGGCTTCACTTATCTTCCACGCCAGGACGGAGTCAGGGAGGGCATTGTTCAAACCTACCGATTTGAAACCAGCCCGGACGGAACCAACTGGACAATAGATGCTGAATCGGGACGCTTCGGCAATGTCCGGAACAATCCTATGGTCCAGGAGGTTCCCTTTGCTCCGGTCAACGCCCGCTTTTTCCGTTTCACGGCTTTGCAGAGCACCGACGGCCGGGCAAGCGCGGCGGAAATATCCGTTCTTCCTGCTGATGTGGATCACTGAGACGTGGTCGGCAGCGGGGAAACCGAACGAAGTAACGCTGATTTGGCTGCTTTGCGATCGGCGTAGGAGGTAACTGTGCAGCGACGGAGTTTTTGCAAACTGATAGCAGCGACAGCCGCGGCCAAGGCCATGCCAGCCTTGGCGCAGACGACTCAAGATCAACGAACAGCGGCGCTGCCGGCCGGATTCAACCAGTACACCCAAAACTATGCCCAGTTCTGCACATTGCCACCGGAGCAGAGAGTCTATTACATGCTGAGCGGCGACAAGATCGTCCAAACCAGGCTGGACAATGCAACCTGGAAACCCACCGGCATGGGCAATCCGCCTAAACTCCCAATCCCAGGCGGCTCGTGGGATGGCGTGCCGATGCTTTCGCCAATCCCCAACCTTGAAGGCGAAGGCCCTTACAAACCAACGTGGGACTCGCTGATGCAGTATGACGCGCCGGAGTGGTACCAGGATGCGAAGTTCGGCATCTGGGCGCACTGGAGCCCGCAGTGCGTGCCTGAGGATGGCGACTGGTATGCCCGCAACATGTACACCGAGGGGCAGAGGCAGTATCAATATCACCTTCAGCACTACGGCCATCCCTCAAAATTCGGATACAAGGACCTCTGCGCGCAGTGGACGCTGCTAAACTGGGATCCCGATGCGCTGATTGCGCGCTACAAGAAGGCCGGCGCGCGGCTCTTCATCGCGCTGGCCAATCACCATGACGGGTTCGACGCTTGGAGCTCCAAGCACCAGCCCTGGAACTCGGCAGCTATCGGACCGCATCGCGATGTGGTCGGCGATTGGGCCGCGGCCGCGCGCAAGCAAGGTCTGCGTTTCGGCGTCACACTGCACGAAGCCCGCAACTGGTGGTGGTTCCAGACCTGCCATGGCGCGGACAAAGCCGGTCCGATGGCGGGCGTTCCCTACGACCCTGAATCCGGCGCAACCGGCAAAGGAGAATGGTGGGAGGCGCTCGATCCGCATCTCTTGTATGGCGTCAAGCACCCGTACGATGCGCTGCCCGATGTTTCATTCGTCAAGAACTTTTACGACCGGACGCGCGATCTGATTGATCAGCACGACCCCGACCTTCTCTACTTCGATAACGACATGCTGCCGCTGGGCTGGGGTGGCATGAACGTTGGCGCATACTTCTATAACCACAACCTGAAGACCCGCGGCAAGATGGAAGCCGTCCTCAACGGAAAGCACATCCCTGACAATCTGGCCAAGGCGCTGGTTGCCGATTATGAGCGCGGCTTGACTGCCGGGATCATGCCATATGCCTGGCAGTCGGAGACCTGCATCGGCGATTGGCACTACAACCGCAGGCTCTATGACGCTCCTGGCGACTATGGACGCTATTTGCCTCCCCGCGATGTCGTCCACTGGCTCATCGACACAGTCAGCAAAAACGGCACTTTCATCCTCAATGTTCCAGGCATGCCCGACGGCACCATCGACAGCAAGGAGATCGCCGTGCTCGACGGCGTGACCTCATGGATGCAGGTCAATGGCGAGGCCATCTACGAGACCCGGCCATGGAAGATTTCTGGCGAAGGTCCGAATAGCGTGAAGGCAGGGGCATTCGGCGGAAACAGCGTCACCAAGCTCGGGGCCAAAGATATCCGGTTCACGCGCAACAAGGCAAGCACCACGATCTATGCGCATGTGCTGGGCTGGCCATCTGATCCTGTTCTTATTCAGGCCCTGGGAACCTCAGCTGAAACCAAACCCGGCAAAGTGGCAAAGGTAGAGCTTCTGGGGACCGGCGACAAAGTGACTTGGAATCAGGCCGCTGATGCCCTTCACGTAGACCTTCCAAAGCAATACCAACCGGCAGTCGATTATGCTGCGGTGCTCAAGATAACCCTGGCCTGAGACCTCCAGTGCTCCCCTTTTCCGTTTAAGAGCGTGCTGGCCGCGCGTTCTTCGGACCTAACCATTGAGGACGAATCGTATGCCACGCATCTCCCGTCGTAACCTTATCGCTTCCGGACTCGCTTTTTCGGGTTCTTCGTTGTTGAGCAGCTCAGGCTGGGCTCAAGCGGCCTCGGCGCCGCAAGTCGCAGGGCCGAGCGGGACGGGCGGCAATGCATCCGGGAACGGTGCCCGGGAGAAGTTACTTTTCGATTTTGGCTGGAAGTTCAAATTCGGTCATGGCACGGATCCTGCAAAAGACATTGGTTTTGGTCTGGGCCAGGCCGATTTCTCGAAGACCGGAGACTTCAAGCCGGCCAAGGCCGAGTTCGACGATTCCGCGTGGCGCGCGCTGGACCTGCCGCACGACTGGGCGGTGGAGCTTCCATTTGAGCATGACGACAGTGGCGCGGGCGACAGTCAGTTGCGGTCGCACGGCTACAAGCCGATAGGCCGTCGCTATCCGGAGAACAGCGTGGGCTGGTACCGGCGCGAGTTCGAGATTCCGGCAGGAGATGTGGGCCGACGGATCCGGGTCGAGTTTGACGGCATGTTCCGGGATGCTCTGGTTTGGGTGAATGGCTGTTTCGTTGGGCGAAACGATAATGGATACGCCCCCTTCGGCTTCGACCTCACCGATTTTCTCGTGTATGGCAAGAAAAACTATATTCTCCTCCGAGTGGATGCCAGCTTCGGCGACGGATGGTTCTACGAGGGCGCGGGGATCTACAGGCATGTCTGGTTAACCAAGACTGATCCTGTGCATCTGGGCAAGTGGGAGAGCACGGTCCGGTCTACGCTGAACGGGGAGTCGGCCATGCTGGCACTCTCCACGATCGTGCAGAACGAGAGTAATCAGACCGTAGCCGGCAAGGTTAGCTGGAAGATTCTGGATGCCAATGGAGCGACCGTGGCCACGGCCGAATCAGGTCGTCAGCCGGTTGCGGCGGACGGAGCCTCTACCTTCGTCGCGAGCGCCAGGCTTGCAAAACCGGCATTGTGGTCGGTCTCGGAGCCAAACCTGTATTCCGCGGTGGTGAGCGTGGAGACTGATGGGAGGGTGCGCGATGCCGAGCAGGTGACCTTTGGCGTGCGCACGGCTGTATTCGACGCCGACAAGGGTTTTCTGCTGAATGGAAAACAGCTGAAGATTCAGGGCACCTGCAACCATCACGATCATGCGGGAGTGGGTGCTGCCCTTCCTGACCGGATGCAGGCGTTTCGGCTGGGTGTGCTGCAAGAGATGGGCTGCAATGCGGTGCGCACCTCGCACAACGCGCCCACGCCGGAATGGGTGGAAGCGTGCGATCGGATGGGCGTGATGATGATGTGTGAGACGCGCCAGATGAGTTCAAACGCCGAAGGCATGCGGCAACTCGAATTGATGGTGAAACGCTATCGCAACTCGCCTTCGATCATTTTGTGGTCGATTGGGAACGAGGAGTGGGTTTTGCAGGATGCGATGGCGGAGCAAGGAGTGCGCATAGCCGCCAGCATGGTCCGCCTGTGCCATAGCCTGGACCCAACCCGGGTGGTTTCCGCTGCCGTAAACGGAGACAACGAGAAGGGACTCTCGGTGCCGCTCGACATCATCGGATTCAACTACAACACCGGTAAATGGCCTGAAGCATTCCACAAAAAGTATCCCAAGCGTCCGATCTTTGGATCGGAAACCTCGAGCGCCATCAGCACTCGCGGCATCTACGTTTCCGACCGCGTCCGGAACACTGTGAATTCCTACGACGGAGTCGTGGGTTGGGGGGAAACTCCGGAGGCTTGGTGGAAGTTCTACGGCACGCATGAGTGGGAAGCGGGTGGATTTGCCTGGAC
>PKWK01000065.1 GCA_003133205.1 Granulicella sp.
TGATCGGGGGAGGCGAGTACCGCGTCATTGGATATGAAAGGCTTGCCATGATTCCTCCTGACTAGGAGAGTATACACTCCTGATATGCTGGTGGTCTAGAAAAACTCAGGGAAGTGTCAGCCGTGCACTGGCCCTGCTGCGGTTTGTTCTGCTATCTGACACATCATGGACGGCGGTGTAGGGAATGACCATCAGCAGGACGCCCTTGGGTTTGAGCCACGCATAGGTATGGCCGAGAAACAGCTTTTCCATGCGCTCGTTGGAGCGGGGCCCCACCTCGAAGTCATAGGGCGGGTTGAGGTAGAGGAAGGAAAACCGTTCGACCCGTGCGCGAACGTCGAAGACGTTGCCCTGAATAGTCTGGATTCCGTTTGCCTTTGCACTCTCAGCGCGGTTGGCGTCGAGCTCCACCCCATAGAGCGTGGAATTGGATCCGCCAGTGAGAGCGTGGAGTGCGGCCCCGGTGCCACAGCACGGATCGAGAGCGGCGGTGGGCAAGCTTGGGAATACGAGACGAGCCCGAAGCATTGGGCCCTGCTCCACGGGGAGGGGGTAATAATCGAGCTTGAGTCTCGCAGCTACTCTCACTGACAATCCTTTCAAAACGTGTTTGTTGACGAAAAAATACCCATAATCTGACCAAATGGCCAGTTTATGGGCGACGTGAAACAGTATCGGAAAATATCTTGAAGCTGTTAGTTGAACGACGCGAGTACCGCAAGGATGTTGCACTTCAACGATGGAAGGTCGCGGTGAATCGCTTGCCACACGATCTCAAGATCAACTCCGAAGTACCCGTGTGACAGTGCATTGCGCATGTCGTATGCGGAGCGGATTGGCAGTTCCGGGTGTGCCGCGACGAACTCGGGGAAGTTCTGGGCAATGTTGCGGCTGGCCTCTCCAATGATCTCAAAGTTTCTGATCACGGCATCCTGATCCCGCGTACTCCGGCAGAACTCGGCATAGCCCAGACTGGATGTATAGTCTTCGATCCGATTATGGCTTCGAGGATGTGGTCCAGAAAATCGTTCAATTGAAATGAATGCTTTTGTCCACTCATACGGGCAGAGCCTCGGCAATAACCTGATCCCGCAAGCGTATATGCAGTGCCTGCGGCGTGAGAACATCTACCGACACGCCGAGGAGAGTGCGCAACTGGTAGCGAATCTCCCCGACGTCAAAGATGGACGTCTCCGGCGTGGGATCGACCAGAATATCGAGGTCGCTCTCCTCGGTATCCTCTCCATGTAGAACTGAGCCGAAGACACGGGGATTTCTGGCGCATCTCGATTCAACAATGCGGCGAATCTCCTCACGATGCAGTTGCAGAGCCTCCGACGGTCTCATAAAATCCTCCCCATTCCATTATCATGCAACTTTACTCTATGATCGCAAGAGCGGAAGCGCGCTCACACATGAAGCGAATGCGTTGTTGTTCAAAGCGGACGGACGACATTTTCATAAGAGATTGCGTTTGTCCCAGTTTGTAGTGTGATTCGATACTCCTGACCGCGGCGAGGGTGGAAGACCAGAGCTGGCCGGAAGCACGCAATGCACGTACCGGAGGGGTGGCGGACGCTCGGATAGACGATCCCAATTGAGCCTGCATACAGCAGCGTATTCGCGAGAGCCTGTGACGCACCGTAGCATGGCGGAATGGGATCCGGCTGCAGGCAGGCTTCGAACTCCGTGGGGTCAAGGTAATGGAAGTCACCGGAGAAATCAGCGAGGAATTCCATATAGTCAAAAGCGAGCTGGCCAGTCATGCGCGCATCTTCGAGAAAACGTCTCTGGTGAAAGGCCACCTCCGCAATTGAGGTTTCAAGCTCTATACCTGCGTACCAGGCGCCGCGCTGCGCACTGTGAAACCGGCCCCCGTGTGGACCTGGGTGGGAAAAGGCCGCGTTGACGATCTGCGCCTCGGGAACTCCGTACAGTAGTTCGCCCGGGCCGATTGCCCTGTTCCCTCCGCCCTCTGCGATTTTACGTTCGTTGGTTGCGGCATCAAGCTCGCTTAGATCGGCGAGCACTTCAGGTGGAAGTGGCAGAGTCTCAAGAACGCTCTCGCCGCTAAACTTTGTAGGGATCAACCTGTGAGTGCCGGCGTGGTTAAGCAGATCCAAGTGAGCCAATTAATGTCCGCCTCGCGCTGCATCGACCAGACTCCGGACCTGCTGCAATCCAGGGATCCCCGCTCGCACAATATAGTCGAGAGGGGTCTGACCACTGAATAAGAAGTTGTCGTTTGGCTGATTCACCCACTTGTCGGCCAACTCGTCGGGCAAAAGAATATGCAGGGCCTTATAGATCCCGACAACATAAGAGATCCGAGTGAGTTCGTCCTGGCGAAGCGTTCCGGCGGCCGACTTCAGTTTGTAAACACTGGACCGGGGCATGCCTCCGAGCAAGTCCCCTGCCCTCTCGATGGACACATGCCACTTGTCCATGATCGCGAAGAACCCATCGATGGACGATTGACTTAGACGTTCCCGCGTCTCAAGACGGCTGAGATCCGGTGTGGCATCGAACTGGTAACCTGGTGCGGCGTAGGAAGGATAGGTAGCCATACGAATACGCCTCCATGAAGCCAGTGTCTCATAATAAATAGATTTTGTCTAGTGTTGGATTTAGTGGAGAATTCCCTCTGTCCCGCAACAATCCGATCAGAAAAAGTGAAGCGCGGCACCCCACCCACCCACGGTTTCGTCTGACCGTGAGCGAGCTTGTTTGGGGGTGCCATAGGGGCGAAGATCCGTCCTTCCGCTGGGTTCCTGCGAGCTGAGCACACGGGCATCGAAGCGTCAGCAGGAATCTTGTGCTGGCTGCAACGTTACGCCGCCACCCTGCACAACCCAATCCCGCTACCGGAAGCGAAGAGTTCTTGAACTTGCGCCCGATCCAAGGGGCCGCAAGATACCTCACTGTCGGAAACTTCGCCTCAGCAGGGGGCCAGTAGCTCGAACTTGCCGAAAATGCGACTTTACAGGAACATTGGTAGATGTTTGAGCTGAACGCAGTGTGCCCAGTGTTAGATACGAGCATTGGATCTACTGAGCTGGTGGAGTGCCCGGCGAATCGTCCATCTAGTCGATGTCCCGCTGCTGCAGCAGGATTTGCGCGGCGATGGGGAAGGCCAGCGCCAGGGCCGCTCGCAGCGCGATGGAGAGGCCGAGGTGGTCAGCGAAGCCCACGGGCATCGTGGGAGAACGGGTGAAGGAGAACTCGGTCAGCATAAAATTCGGCAGGATGATCTGCGGCCAGTAGTGCTGGACCACAGTCCTCGCGATTTCAAACGTCAGCACAGCGCCAATGGCAAGCTGTACGCCATGACGCCGCGCCAGCACCGAAGAGAAGTAGGTGAGACCGAACATCAGCCCGGCCAGCAGCAGGCCGGAGGTGCAATGCAGACAGAAGATCGCCAACATGGAGACTGGTTGGCGGGACATGAGGATGACGGCGGTGTTCGGTGCGATGCGGTGAATCGCCCATGCGAGCACAGCGTTGGCCGCGAGGACGATAAGCAGCAATTGCGTCATGCCGTAGCCCCAGTCGCTCCAGACAAAGAAAGCGTACGTCCTGGGCCGGCTGAAGAGAAACGAGCCGCTGCCTTCGCCTAGGTCGCGGCCCACGCCGAAGCTGCCAAAGCGCAATCCCAGGAAGCCCAGGAGAAGCGTCAGAGGCGCGGCGATCACCAGGTAGAGCTGCGCCAGATTCTGCTGGCTGACGTCCCCGGGCCCTGACGACAGAGCGCTCACGTGAATTTTGAGCACGGCCCAGAGCAGTAGTCCAACCAGCAGTAGGCCAACGGCGAAGGTGATGCGCGATTCACGCCAAT
>PKWK01000152.1 GCA_003133205.1 Granulicella sp.
CGCGTCTGCCAATTCCGCCACTACGGCACTGAGCAATGTCGCGAGCCTTCCGGCCGGACACGGCAGTCGTGAGTTACCAGTCTTTCAAACCCCGCCGCCGCTGTCAATTGTGCGTCGCTTGCCTTACACTGAGACCTCTTGAAACCGCGATACACACACTGAGGTATGTGGGCCCGATATGACTGAACCGACGCAGACAGCGACCCAGGCCGGCGCCGCAGAGATTCCGGAAGATCTTGCGCTGGAAATTCGCAAACTTGCCCACGATCTCTCCAACGCGCTCGAGATCATCGTGCAGACCAGCTACCTGCTGGGAACCGTTGAGTTGAAGGAGCCAGGCAGCGATTGGCTCCGCATGCTCGACAACGGCGTCCGCAAGGCGCTCGATATCAATCAATCGCTGCGTACCTACATCAAGGCTCATACACCCCGTTAGTCTTAGGCGTATCCCGACACCCCCAGTTCCCGTTGCCTACTTTTTCTTTGCCGCTTTGGCGCCAGCCTTCTTCGCCTTCGCCGCTTTCGTCGCCGCCTTCTTCACGCCAGCCCGCGGAGCCTTTTTCGCTGCCGTCTTGCTTGCGACCCGCTTCGCAGGCGCCTTTCCGGCAGCCTTGGTCTTAGCCGCAGGCGGTTTGCCAACCGGCTCTGCAACCGTCGGCTTGAGCGCCGGCGTACTCCAGATGCTCAACTTTGCCTCATGGGACGCCAGCAGCTTTTCAATCTGCTGCAGCAGAATCCGGGTGTGCATCGGCTTCACCAGCATCTTGTCCGCGCCCATCGACTGCCAGTCCTCGTCGGCGATCGGAAACGCGGTTAGCATCGCGATGGCCGGGTGATACTTCGCCGCCCGGGCTGCCTCGATCACTTCGATGCCTGCAGCGTCGCTCTCCATTCGCATGTCGGTGATGACCATGTGATACTCGTGCGTGTGCAGCTTGCTCTTGCCCTCGCGCGCCGACGCCGCCGTATCCACATCGAACCCGCTGATTTCGAGCACCGCCTTGAGCGTCAGCAACACAGCTACTTCATCGTCCACCAGCAGAATTCTGCGCTTCATTGAATCTCCTCAATCCTGTGGATATTGCGAACCGCCAGCAGGGTGCCAAAAGCATCCCCAAGTATTGCCCGGCGCAGCCCTCTTCTGCAACACTGGCCCGGGCGGCGCAAGTGTCGAATTTGAACCGTGTCGCCCCGTGAGGCGGGATCTGGGTTATGGTGCGTGTTGGCGTAGACGAGAATCTTGCGGCTGAACTGCTGGCGGATTTTCCGCCCGAGGCGGAGATCGTGCGGCTTCCGAGAACGATTCCGTCTCCCGTTGACGTCGACTTCTGGATCGTTCCGTTTTATCGCAAGGATGCGGCGACGGCGTTTCAGCAGTTGCGCAGCGTGAAAGTGGCGCAGTCGCTGATGGCGGGCGTGGACTGGATTCTGCCCTGGTTGCCTGCGAGCGTGACGCTGTGCGATGGGCGCGGCATTCACGATATCTCAGCGTCCGAGTGGGTGATGGCCGCAATCATGTCCACCATGAAGCGCATTCCCCTTTATCGCGACCTGCAGAACCAGCAGCACTGGAGAGGCTTCGCCTCGGTCACGGACGGCTTCCTTAGCGAGCCGGGCCCCGCACGCGGACAGTACACCGTGCTCGCCGAAGACCTCTCCGGCAAGACTGTGCTGATCGTTGGCTATGGATCGATTGGGGCGGCGATCGAGGCGCGGCTGACACCATTTGGTGTGACCGTGCTGCGCGTGGCTCGCAGCGCACGTGAAACGCCCGAGGTGAGCGCGGTCTCCGAACTCCACGCTCTACTTCCGCTGGCGGATGTCGTGGTCCTGATCGTGCCGCTCACCGACGCGACTCGCGGGTTGATCGGCGCGGTCGAGATTGGCTTGATGAAGCGTGGCGCTCTGCTGGTGAATGCGGCGCGCGGTCCGGTGGTTGTGACCGATGCGCTGGTTGAGGCGCTTCAGGAGCAGCGGATTCGCGCTGCGGTCGATGTAACGGATCCTGAGCCTCTGCCCGCTGGCCATCCGCTCTGGTCTGCGCCGAATTGCCTGATCACGCCGCATATTGGCGGATCGACCCCGGAGTTCATCTATCGCGCGTTTCGATTCGGCGCGCAGCAGGTGCGGCGGTTTATCGCCGGCGAACCGCTTGAGAATGTCGTGACGGATGCGGGTTATTGACCGTCATAATCCTTCTCACACGGCCATCTTCCTCCTCCGTGTCGTCGTCCTCTTCTTCTTCCTCTTCGTCGTCGTCTAATTCGTCCTCTTCTTCCTCATCGTCATCGTCTTCGATGATCACATCATCTTCGTCTTCATCCTCGTCCTCATCGTCTTCGTAGTCGTCCTCGTCGTCCTCTTCTTCTTCCTCGTCGAGGTCGTCTTCCTCTTCCTCAGGCTCGTCTTCGTCCTCTTCCTCGTCGTCACCGTCGATCGGGGCGGCGAGCATGTTTTTGTTCAAGAGGCAATCGAGCGGGCGGAAGAGGCTGCTCTCATCCGGGTCTGAGATGGGAAGAGGCGCGAGCACCGGAATGGCAAGAAGGATGTTCTGCGGGGTAACCATGAGACTGTCTCCTGGAGAAGCCAAGGCTATGGGCAGTTTGACGTAGACACGGCGACTGCGGTTGTGGACGACCTGCAAAGAAAGCCCGGCAATCGGATCGGTGCCGACGACCCTGAGCCTCTAGGTCATAACATACCCTAACCCGAAGGCGTGGCGGAAGCCTTTTCGTTGCATCAATATACAGACATGCACATTCAGAAGGTGCAACGGCTTAGCGCCGATCCAAGCGGGTTGTTCTGAGGTGGGAGCGGGATTAGGTAGTGCGGAGGGCAGCTTCGATGTGGGAGTTGACTTCTGCCTGGGCGAATTCTGCGGCGACACGGATGCCGTTCATGACGGCCTTCTCGTTGGAGGAGCCGTGGCCGACGATGCAGACGCCGCGCACACCGAGCAGGGGTGCGCCGCCGTATTCGGAGTAGTCGAGGCGTTTTTTGAAGTCGTTGAACGCGCGGCGGGAGAGCAGCGCGCCGACCTGCGACGTCACGGTAGATTTGAGAGCTTCGCGGAGGAGGGTACTGACAAGTTTGGCGGTACCCTCGCAGGTCTTGATGGCGACGTTTCCGACGAAGCCGTCGCAGACCGCGACGTCGGTGTGGCCGTTGAAGAGGTCGCGGCCTTCGACGTTGCCGATGAAGTCGATCCCGGTAAGGGCACGGAGCAGCGGAAGGGTGTCGCGGGTGAGAGCGTTGCCCTTCGAATCCTCCTCGCCGATGGAGAGCAGGCCGACGCGGGGGCGGGCGATGCGGAGTACGTTGCGGGCGTACATGTCGCCCATGACGGCGAACTGGACCAGGTTGTCGGGGTCGCAGTCGACGTTGGCGCCTACGTCGAGCAGCAGCGATGGGCTGCCGATAACGGTGGGCACGATGGTGGCGAGGGCCGGCCGATGGACGCCGGCCAGCATGCCCAGGACCATCTTGGCGGTGGCCATGGCGGCGCCGGTGTTGCCGGCGGTGAAGAAGCCGCGTGCGGAGCCTTCGCGGACCATGCGCAGGCCGACGCGCATGGAGGAGTCGCGCTTGGTGCGTACGGCCTGTGCGGCTTTATCGTCCATGCTGATCCACTCGGAGGAGTGGATGATCTCGATTGCGGGTTTGGCTGAGCCGGGCCAGCGAGGGGCGCGGAGAGCGCGGTCGAGCGCTGGACGGAGAATCTCCTCCGGGCCGACGAGATGGACGCGCACGTCGTAATGACGGCACGCAAGGACGGCCCCGCGAACCTCAGGTTCTGGGGCTTTGTCGGAACCCATTCCATCTACGACGATGTCGATCGGCATCAGGAGGGTAGTACGCGGTGCAGGATTAGCTTGCTTCCTTGACTGCGATCACTTCGCGGCCCTTGTACTGACCGCACTTGCGGCAGACACGGTGGGGCAGCTTGCGCTCGTGGCAGTTGGGGCACTCGGAGGTGCTGACCGGAGTGAGGAAGTCGTGGCTGCGGCGCTTTGCGGTGCGTTGCTTGGAGTGGCGGCGTTTCGGATTCGGCATTGCGGTTCCCTTTCAAATGGCCGGCGCAGCGGAATATCACGCGCTGCAGGTATGGCCTGATGGTGCGGAGATCTCTTTCTAGCTGGACTTGACTGTACTGGCGAGGCCTGCGAGCGCGTGCCACCTTGGGTCGGACACGGTGTCGCATTTGCAGGTTTCCAGGTTCAGGTTTTGGCCACAGCGCGGGCAAAGTCCCTTGCAGTCTTCTTTGCAGAGCGTACGGCTGGGCAGGGAGAGAAGCACCTGCTCGCGCACGACATCTTCAAGCGATAAACCGCTCTCTTCATAATACCCGATTTCGGTCTCATCGAGGGTAATTGCTCGCTCTCCGGGGTCGGCGTCGGCGGCCTGGGGGCGGAAGATGAGGTCGAAGTTGCCTGCCAGTGGGGTGTTGACAGGCTCGACGCAGCGGGCGCAGAGGAGTTCGAAGTCGCCGTGGTAGGCGGCGCGGATGCGGATGTCTGCGACCTGTTCGCGGTGGCCGCGATGCTCGACGATCAGGTCGGCGCGACCGGTGACGGGCATGGAACCAATCTGCGTGACGTCGGGAGCGTATTCGAGGGCGCCCGCAAGGATGGCTTCGTTGAAGAGGAGAGGCTCGTGTTCGAGTTGGAGCGGGGTGATAAGCACGCTGTTAAGCGTAGGGCGTTGGGGGGTACAGGTCAATGGGGCTGATCGACCAATGTCACTCACAAGATTCGCCCGGGTCTAGCCTTCGACGATGTCTTGGTTGATGTGGCTCACAGCGTGGCGGAATGCGGGAGCGCAGGATAGCGGGAGATGCGTTGGGTTGTTTGGTCGTAGAGTGGATGGGACTGGAGGCGGCAATGTCTTCGCACACAACATTTCTCGGCAGGTTGCTCGGGTGCTTCTCGATTCTGGTGGCGCTCTCGATGCTTGCGCACAAGCAGGCGTCGGTGGAGATGATCACGACGCTGGTGAATAACCCTGCGGCGGTGTTCGCGGTGGGGCTGATCCGGATCGCGGCGGGACTGGCCTTGATTATTGGCCACAACGTGTGGTCGGGCGGGGCGCTGCCCGTGATCGTGACCCTGGTCGGCTGGTGGAGCCTGATCAAGGGTCTGCTCTGCTTGTTTCTGCCTCAAGGGGCGCTGGCTGGGCTATTAGGCGGACCAACCTACGAGCAGTATTTTTATGTTTCGCCAACGATTTCGCTGGTGCTTGGTCTCTACCTTGTCTACGCGAGTGGATTTGCGGATCGGGCGACGGCGAACTAGCAGCTGCAGGTGTTGGCGGGTCAGTCCATAAAGAGGCGGATGGCGGCGATGCCGGCGGCTCCGGCGGCAAGCGTGGCGGAGGTGTTTTCCGGGGTGATGCCGCCGAGCGCGAGAACCGGGGTGGGGGCAGCGGTGGCGCAGGCAAGGTGAAGGAGATTGAGGCCGATTCCCTCGGAGATGAGGGTTGCAGTGGGGTCTAAAGCGTCGGGACCTAAGACTACTTTTTCAAAGACAGGGCCGAAAAGGATGAGGGTTGCGACCGAGTCGCGGTCTGGACCTGAGGCGGCGGCGACCTCGGCGAGGGTGTGGCACGAGACGCTGACGACGGGCTCGGGCAGGCCGGCGGAGGCGTAGAGCTGACGGATGTCGGCGGGTGTGAGCGAGCCGGTTGCGGAGGTGAGGTGGACGCCGTCGGCTCCGATGGCAATTGCGACGTCGGCGCGCGAGTTGATGAGCAGCTTAGGCGCGGCGGGGTGGGAGCGGAGGACCGCGAGCAATTTGCGGGCGAGCGAGGCGAGGACGGCGGGTTCGAGGTCTTTTTCCCGGAGTTGAAGGAAGTCGACGCCGGTTTCGGCGAGGCTGGCGGCCTGCCGCAGGAGGGCGTCCTCCTGTGCAGGTTTCTCGACTGGGGCTCGGGCTCGATCAGTAATGGCGTAGCGCAGCATGGGTTCAGTGTAGGACGCGAAGGGCCCGGTTTCTATTGTCGTCCTCATGTGCGATGGGAGTTTGCATCGAGAGGTTGTCCGGCAGGCTGTAGCGAGTATCGCCGCGATAAACGTGGGCTCGTGGCCGCTCATTTGAGCGTGGGGCACGCGACTAACCGCATGGACGTCGGGTTGTGTCGGCTGTGGTACTTTCAAGGCAGGCAACGACCCCTACGCGACAAATCTCTTAGTGACAGAAAGAACATTGACACGGCATGGATAGTGTTTACGATCTGATCGTCATTGGGTCCGGCCCGGCGGGACAGCGGGCGGCGATCTACGGCTCGAAGATGGGGAAGAAGATTGCTGTGGTGGAATCGCGCGAGGTGGTGGGCGGCGCGTGCATCAATACGGGAACGATCCCGTCGAAGACCATGCGCGAGGCGGTGCTGCATCTCTCGGGGTACAACTACAAGTCGATCTACGGGATGAACTACCGGGTGAAGGAAAAGATCACCATGGCGGACCTGGCGTTCCGGGTCCAGCACGTGATCAAGACCGAGGTGGACGTGACCGAGGCGCAGCTCTCGCGCAACAACATCGAGATGCTGGTGGGGATTGCGAGCTTTGTGGACGCGACCCATGTGAAGGTGACGAACTCGCGCGGGACGAATGTGTATGAGACGCGGAATGTGCTGATTTCGACAGGTACCAAGCCTGCTGCGTCGGAGAAGGTGCCGATCAACGGGCACAGCATCATCAACTCGGACCAGGTGCTGGATTTGATCAACCTGCCGAAGACGATGATCGTTGTCGGCGGCGGCGTCATCGGCGTGGAGTACACGTGCATGTTTTCCGCGCTGGGCGTACGCGTGACGCTGATCGAGCGGCGGCCCAGGCTGCTGGAGTTTGCCGATCAGGAGATTGTCGAGGCGCTGAGCTACCACCTGCGCGATTCGCGCGTCACCATGCGGCTGAACGAAGAGGTCGAGTCGGTGGAAGAGATGCAGGACGGGACCGTGGTCGCGAACCTGGAGAGCAAGAAGAAGGTGCAGGGCGATGCGCTGCTGTATGCGGTGGGGCGACAGGGCAACGTGGACGAGTTGAATCTGGCAGCGATCGGGTTGGATGCGGACAAGCGCGGCAGGATTCCGGTGGATAAGGACTTCCGGACGAAGGTGCCGAGTGTGTTCGCGGCGGGCGATGTGATCGGGTTCCCCTCGTTGGCGTCGGTATCGATGGAGCAGGGGCGGATCGCCTCGGCGCGGGCGTTCGGCGACGAGACGATCCTGTCGAACCCGAGCTACTACCCGTATGGAATTTATACGATTCCGGAGATCAGTTTTATCGGCAAAACCGAGGAGCAACTTACCGAAGAGGATGTGCCCTACGAGGTAGGCGTGGCCTATTATCGCGAGATTGCCCGCGGACAGATACGCGGAGATACGACGGGCAGGCTGAAGCTGATATTCCATCGTGTGACGCACGCGATCCTGGGCGTCCACATTATCGGCGAGGGCGCGAGCGAGTTGTTGCACATCGGGCAGGCGGTGATGGTGCTGGGCGGAAAGCTCGAGTATTTTGTGGATACGGTGTTCAACTATCCAACCCTGGCGGAATGTTACAAAGTAGCCGCGTTCAATGGACTGAATCGCGTCAGCAAGTTCGAGTAATGGTGTAGCGATGGCGAAGATTGTTGGAGTCACTTTATCGGAGCGGGTGGTAGCAGGGCTGGTGGTGGATCATCAGTTGCCCGGTGGACTGCACTCATTTCCCGAGGCGCATGACGATGAATACGCGCTGGTGGAGATGCCGGCCGAGGGGATCGTCGAGACGATGTGCCAGCAGGTAATCGCAGCGGCTGGCAAGGAACGCGGGCTGACGGCGGTGGGCGTGGGCGTGCCGGGGTTGGTGCGCAACGGCGTTGTGGAAGAGGCCCCGAACCTGCCGCAGTTGAAAGGCGCCCGCATGGCCGAGATGCTTGCCGCGCAGCTTCGCAGCCAGGGGATCGAAGCGCCGGTGGCAATCATCAACGATGCGGATGGTTTTGCCGCGGGGATCGCAGCGTCGATTGGCAAGCTGGATAGTGTGATCCGGGTGTGGACTCTGGGCGTTGGAATTGGCTACGGGCGCTACCCGCTGACGGCAGGCGTGTGGGAGGGCGGCCACACGGTCGTCACGTTGGACGATAAGGAGAACTACTGCGGATGCGGCGGGCGCGGGCATCTGGAGGGAATCATGGGCCACCGGGCGATGCGCCTGCGGTTTCTCGACATGGAGCCGGAAGAGGTGTTTGAGGCGGCAAAGGAAGGCGATGCGCGCTGCCTGGAGTTCAAGCGGCTGTGGCACAAGGCGCTAGCCGCGGCTACGGCGACTTCGATTCATCTGCGCGGGCCGGGGAAGTTCTTCCTTGCGGGCTTCAATGTGCGCTTCCTCGACATGCCGCTGCTGAAGGACTACCTGCAGCAGATGGTGAAGATGAGTCCGCTGCAGAGCTACTCGATCGAGATTGTCGAGGACGATCAGGAGACTCGGGTGATCGGCGCGGCAGTGAGCGCGGAACAGGCTGCGGGGTAGGTTCTCGGTACTGGGTTACGGCGTGCTGAAGAGGACACGTCCCGCGCGAATGGTGTAGCGGACGTGGGTGAAGGCCAGCGAATCGCCGGCCGCGGGATCTTCGGACAGCACGCTGAGATCGCCTGCCATGCCGACTGCGATTCGACCCTGCCGGTCTCCGACCCGGAAGCGACCCGCGGGGGCGGTAGTCAACATAGTGAGAACGTCGCGCCAGGTGAGACCGGCGAGCGCAAGCTGGCGATACTCCTCGGTCATGTCGTAGTCGGTGAGAAAGCCGGTGTCAGTGCCGAAGATGAGTTGGCCGCCGAGTTGGTGAAAACGCCCGACGATCCTGCGGATGGGCGCGATGTCCGACTCGCCGGAGAAAAGCTTGAGGGTCGGGATCATCGCCGTCCTGTGAGCGAGCATCTCGTGGAGGAGAGCGTCGTCGATGCCGTCTACGGTGTCAGGAGCGTGGGCGAGGACGTCCACGCCGCTCCGGATTGCGACGCGCGTGCCTTCGAGGTTGGAGGGATGTGCGAAGACGAGTTGGCCGTGTTCATGCGCGGTGTGCACCGCGGCCTCGGCGATCGCCTGCGGCATGACCACGATCTTTCCTTGCGAGACATAGGAGCCCGTAAAGAGCTTGGCGACGTCCGTACCGAGAGCGATGTTCTGCTGAACTGCCTCAACCGCCTCGGCTGGAGTTGAGGGCCGCGGCAGAGACGCGAGAACCTGCGGTGGAAGGTCCACGAGGTAATACGGAATGGCATGCGGAGGATAGAGCGGGGCGCCGGCGGTGTAGATGTGGGGACCGAGCACATCGCCGGTTTCGATGCGCCGGCGCAGTGCGATGGTGTTGTTCGGATCTGAGCCGACGTCGACTACGGTCGTAAAGCCCGATCGCGTGAGCATCTGCTGCAGCTGCTGCGCCAGCTTCGCAGCAGGCTGATGCGCGGCATCCAGCCACTTCGGCTCGGAGAAGTGGACGTGGCTGTTCCAGAACCCTGCGCAGACAACGCACCCAGTGCAGGAGAGTATCCGGGTATCTTTCGGAATGCGAGAATGCTTGCCAACCGCTGTGATCGTACCGTCGCGAATCACGATCGTCGCGCCATCGACTGGCTGCGCTTCAGGTGAGGTGTAGATCTTAGCGCCGACAATGGCGAGATTCTGGCTATTGGCGCAACTGGGAATCAGCAGGCTGAGAACAACGAATAGCGCAACTCGGATATCCGACATCGTACGAGATTGTACGCGGAGTGGCCGGAGACGCGGCTACTTCTGGCAGGTGGGGCAGAAGTGGGTTCCGCGGCCACCCACCACAATCTTCTTGATTGGCGTGCCGCAGGTCGAACAGGGTTCCCCGCCGTGCCCGTAAACCTTGTGTTCGATTTGGAAGTAGCCGCGCATTCCTTCCGCATCGACGTAGTCAGACACTGAAGAGCCACCCAGCTTGATCGCCCGCCGCAGAACCGTCTGCAACGCTGCTCTAAGCCGCTCCAACTCAGCCCGTGTCACGCGGGCGGCTTGTCGGCGTGGGCGAATGCCGGCGCGGAAGAGGGATTCGTCGGCGTAGATGTTTCCGACGCCGTGGAGCAGCGACTGGTTTAGCAGCGCGGCTTTGATGGGGGTGCGGCGATTGCGGAAGAGCGCGATGAAGTCTTCAAGGGAGATAGTGAGGGGTTCGCGGCCGGGGCCTGTATAGGAAGTTGCAGGTTGCTGGTTGTCAGTTGCAGGTTGTGGGGTGCGCGGCTGGTGAATGGACAGACGGCCAAAGCGGCGCGGGTCGACAAAGCGGATTTCGCGGTGGCCGGCAAGGGTGAGGACAGCGTGCGTATGGAGCGGCAGCGGGACTTCCGGCTGGGAGACGAGCAGACGGCCGGTCATCCCGAGGTGAATGAGGAATTCCGTAGGGCTTTGGCTCTTCCGCGGAGCACCGCGGTTGACGGTCATGACGATGGTTTTGCCGACGCGGCGGACGCTGTCGATGGTTGCGCCGGTGAGCGCTTCGGCAATTTCAGCCTCCGAGGACTTGAAGGTCTGCGGCTTGCCGCTGGTCCAGACGCTGGCGATGCGCTGGCCGTGGACGCGCGCGTGGACGCCGTTGGCGATGGTCTCAACTTCGGGGAGTTCAGGCATGGGTGGGGACTTCCTCTGGAGCGGGTTGCGAGGGATCGGGCGTTCTCTGTATTGTTTGCTGTCTATGAAGATACTGGCGCGGTTGAAAGTTGTGCTGGCGGGGTGGCGTTGATGGTTGCGCTGGGAATTGGGACGGGGTTTGCGCAGGGCGGCGCGGGGCCGCTGCTACTGGTGGCGAATCAGGGCGATCACACGCTGAGCCTGATCGATCCCGCCGCGGGCAAGCAAATCGCCGCGGTGCCTGTGGGCGGGGTGACGGGGCACGAGGTCGCGGTGTCGGCGGATGGCAAGATGGCATTCGTGCCGATCTACGGAGATTCTGGCGTGGGCCGCGCGGGAACGGACGGCAGCAGCATGTCGGTGATCGACCTCGCGACGCGCAAGGTGGTGGGGAGCGTGGATTTCGGGCACGGGGTTCGGCCGCATATGCCGTTGGTTGAGCCGGTGAGCGGCATGCTTTACGTGACGACCGAGCTGGACAAGGCGGTAACGATCATCGATCCCAAGACGCTAAAGGTTGCCGGGAAGATTCCGACCGGGCAGGAGCAGTCGCACATGCTGGTGGTCACGCGCGATGGCAAACGCGGGTATACGGCGAATGTGGGGCCGGGGACGGTCTCGGTGTTGGACATGGCGGCGCGGAAGACGGTGGCGGTGATTCCGGTCTCGGGGATGACGCAGCGAATCTCGATCTCGCGCGACGAGAGCATGGTGTTCACGGCCGACCAGACCAAGCCGCAGATGGCGGTGATCGACGCGGCGACTAACAAGGTGAAGACGTGGATTCCGCTGTCGGCGGTGGGTTATGGGTCGACGCCGACGCTGGACGGGCGATGGCTGCTGGTCCAGATGGGGCCGGCGAAGCAGGTTGCCGTGATCGACCTGGGCACGATGAAGGTGGCGCGGACGATCGATGTGCCGGCTGGCTCGGGCGAGATCCTGATGCGTCCGGATGGCAAAGTCGCTTATGTTTCGTGCCCAATCGATGGCAAAGTTGCGGAGATCGATCTCGCGACGTGGAAGGTGGCGAAGCTGATCGACGCGGGGGCCAAGGCGGACGGGCTGGCCTGGGTGAAGTAGGGGGCGGTTCGCAGAAAGGGCGCGCTTCAGGCACCTTTTCTTGGGCGCTTCCATTCTTTGCGCGCAAGTTCCAGCGCTTTGACCACTCGCAGGCGTTTAGGTTCTTCCAGAAGATACATAGGAAGCCGTTCGTACCATCTCTGAGATTCCCAATGTCCCCATTTTCCTGCTACGAGTCTCGATGGAGCCACTCGGCTGCTCGGGTGAGTCTTGCGCGCGTAGTACGCGAGTGTCGTTTCCAGCTCATACAGCGATTTGAAATTGAAGGTGAAGGAGCAAACATTTACAAAGAGCACTTCGCTTGGATCGAGTACGCTAATGGGTCTATTGCTGAGCTCCAGATGAGAATGAGTGGCAGGTCCGGACCATCGGGGAGATTGCTTACGTGTCCTTGCGGGCGTCCTCTCGATCCATATTCGCGCCATTGCTCGACCTCTTCGACAGTATAGAATTGGCTATGGGCGCCCGAGCACCGAGCTTGCGTGCGGACCTACCCTTCCGGAGCAAATCTTCTCGTGAATCAGCGAAAATCAGCAGTGATCCTTGGCGCGCAGTGGGGCGATGAGGGCAAGGGCAAGATCGTCGACGTGCTGTCGGAGAAGTTCTCCGTGGTGGCACGCTATGCGGGCGGGCACAACGCCGGGCACACCGTGATCATCGCGGGCAAGAAGTTCGTGCTGCAGTTGATCCCGTGCGGCGTGCTGCGGCCGGAGTGCAAGGGCGTGATCGGCAACGGCGTGGTCCTGGACCCGATGGCGTTTCTGTTCGAGGTCAAGAAGCTCAAAGACGCCGGACTCCCGATCACAGGTGGGCCCAATGGGCAGCTTTTCGTCTCGAACCGCGCCCAGGTGATTCTGCCGTACCACCGGATGATCGAGCTGGCGGCGGAGAACGCGCCGGGGCGGACGAAGATCGGGACGACCAGCCGCGGAATCGGGCCGGCGTACGAGGACAAGATGCATCGCAGCGGGCTGCGCGTGGTGGACCTGCTGAACCCGGCTCTGCTGCGGACGCACATCAACAACGCGTGCTACGAGAAGAACACCATTGCTCAGGCGCTGTTTGGAACCGAGCCGCTGGATCCGAAGGCCATTTATGAGGAATATGCGCGGGCGGCGGAGCAGATTGCGCCGTTTGTGACCGATACCGCGGTGCTGCTGAACCAGGCGATTCGCGCGGGCGAGAAGGTGATGTTCGAGGGCGCGCAGGGAGCGCTGCTGGACATCGACCATGGGACGTATCCATTTGTGACTTCTTCGTCGTCGACATCTGGCGGAGCGGTCACCGGGACCGGCGTGGGGCCGACTTCGATCGGGATGGTGATCGCGGTGACGAAGGCGTATGTGACGCGCGTTGGCGAAGGGCCATTTCCCACCGAGATCCATGACGAATCCGCCACGCTGCTGCGGGCGCGTGGGCAGGAATATGGAGCGGTTACTGGTCGGCCGAGGCGCTGCGGGTGGCTCGACCTGCCGCTGCTGCGCTACTCGAACATGATCAACGGGACGGAATGGCTGGTCGTGACGAAGATGGACGTGATGGACCAATGCGCGGAGATTCCGGTCTGCACCGGCTACAAGATCAACGGCAAACTGACCGACACGATCCCGGCGGACATGCGCGGGTTCGAGTCCATACACCCCGTCTACACCACGCTGAAGGGCTGGAATGCGTCCACCGAGGGCATCACGGAGTTCGACAAGCTGCCCAAACTGGCGCAGGAGTACCTCCGTTTTCTAGAGCGCGAGTCGGGCGCGAAGATCGGTATGGTTTCGACCGGGCCGGATAGGGACCAGACAATGACGCTGCCGGCATTTGCAGAGGCGCTGAAGGCTTGAGTTGTTGCTGGTTAGTGTGAGATTCGGAATAGCATGCCCAACTGGATTCGCAGACGACCGTTTCTGGCGGCTGGTGTTCTCCTCACTCCGATTGCGCTGGTGGTTGGCTTCATATCGAGTGGAGCGGGGCACGGGACCTATGTCGCGGCACGGATCGCGCTTCCTTTTGCGTGTCTTGGCATGGGCGAGTATTTGGGGGCTGCTTGGATTGTCTCGATTCTTGCCGTCCTACAGTGGCCGATCTATGGAGCTTTGGTCGACAGAGCATCTCACAAGGTGCTGACTGCGAGCATTATTCTGACGATGCACACTGCGTTAAGCGCATTGCTGTTCACACACTCGTCGGCGCTGTTCAATTGAGCGTAACGAAGAATCCGCAATAGACTTGGGAGATTGGGTTGAACTGGAGGGTGAGGCAATGGTCAGTTTTACGGTCCGACTGCGGTTTGAGGAGGGTGAGCACGAGGTTATCGCCGAGATGCTGCGGAAACTTACTTCGGCGTCGACGCAGGAACCTGGGTGCATCAGCTACATCGCCCACTTTGTCGTCGACGATCCCGCGACGGTGGTCATCTACGAGCAGTATGTGGATGAAGCTGCGCTGGAATACCACCGCAACACGCCGCACTTCCAGCAGTACGCCGCGGGTGGACTCTACAAGCTGAAACACTCACGGCAGTTGGAGCATCTCGACGCCGTCGCGTAACCAATCGGCGGCATGCGCGGCAAGGAAGTCCGACGCACTGACTTGATTGCGACAGCCGAAAACGAGTCGCCAAGCATCCCGGTTTTCGGAAGAAATTCCCGTTCACGCGACTTTGTTTTGACTCAGAACGTAAAACCGGACTACTATCCGGTACGTCCTATGACGCAGCGTGTCCACAAGTTTCGCAGAATTCGGTTCGGCATTTGCCTTCTGGCCATTTTGGCAGTTATGCCATTTTCGCTGCCTGCACAGGCCAACGGCCCGCATCCGAGGCGGAAGGATGAGTGGAAGCATCAGGTCGAAAAGCTGGAAGAAGTATGGCGCACCGCCCAGTTGAACGCCGACGTCGACGCCATGGACAAGTTGCTCTCGGATGACTATGTCGGCATCACCATGTCCGGCCAGGTGGTTACGAAGATGCAACAACTCGACCGCATGCGGAACCGAACGATGGTTCTGAGCAAGATCGTGCTGGACGACGTGAAGGTGAAGCTGATCGGAACGACGGCAATTGTCACGTCGCGGGCTGAGGTCGAAGGCACCGATGACGGAGCGCCCATGCATGGGAACTTCCGCTATATGCGGGTGTACTCGCGGTTGCCTTCCGGGGCGTGGAAGATCACCAACTTTGAGGCGACGCGGGTGGGGCCACCTCCGCCGCCGAACGGCAGACGCCGTCCCACCGGCGATCCGAAACCGGAGTGATTCAGGCTACGGCGGACTGACGCGGCGGAGCAATGCGCTCCGGGGCCGCTCTTGATCCTGTGAGTTCCGCCATGGGGAGCGATCCCGACAGGTTGAGAGCCAGGAGGCGACGGTCGAGCGATCTCGTTCCGCCGGTGAGGAGTGCGTCCTCGGGCTCTTTCGGCATCGAGATCAGGGTGGCGGCTCGGGGAGAGGATTGACGGCTGGGAATCGGGCGATGGGAGGTTACTGTCGTTACCAGAATGCCGGATTCGGCCCGGGTGGCTGGCGAGGAGGTTTGGAAACGGGTGAAATTGCTCGGTGTCGTGGCCATTGTTCCTCCGGTTAAGGCGGATCGCCTTCGGGCGTGTAACCGAAGTGATGTAACCATCAGGCTCCAACGTTGCCTTGAGGAACAAAAAAGTAACGTGAATTGTCGAAAGAAACTGTGATCGCGGTTACCAAGGGCGCTGGCCGAGATTAATCCTGCCCATCCTGGTCCCGCCAGGCTGTGCGAATCCGGGCCCATGTGGTGTCCAGGGCTTCGGGCAGCACTCGGGTGTCGGCGGTGACGGTCATGAAGTTGGTGTCGCCGATCCAGCGCGGCAGCGCGTGCATGTGGATGTGGCCCACGATACCCGCGCCCCCGGCCTCGCCGAGGTTGAGGCCAAAGTTCATCCCTCCCGGGTGGTACACGGCACGCAGGACAGACTCCACGCGCTGCGCCAGGACCATCATCTCCATCGCATCTTCGGCCGGAAGTCCGGCAAGCGAATCGACGTGACGGTAGGGAACGATGAGGATGTGCCCAGTGGCGTAGGGAAAGGCATTGAGGCAGAGGAAGCAGGACCTTCCCCGGACCAGAACATGGGCAGCCATCTCCGCTTCTTCGGCGGCCATACCCTGCTCGACCGCATGGTCTACCGCGGCAATCATGTTGCAGAAGACGCAATTGCGATCATCGGCACCCGATCCCGGCCACGCGTTCAGCGCGTCCGGCACACCTGGGCGGGAGGAGTCTTCGGCGCGGCTGACATAGTCGTAGCGCCACGGTGTCCAGAGACGTTCCATTCGCCGGAGTATAGATCAACACTGCCGCCACTGCGCTCAAATGAATCTCTACAGGTGCGGCTTTTTGTCAGAGAGAGCGCGGCGCAATCGGACTCGCTCCTCGTGATAGGTGAGCTACATCGGCGCAGGTGGGGCCGCACACCGTAAAAACACTGCGAATTTGCACATTCCGCGGGCAACAGATGCATTGACTCTCCCCCTGCGAACGTATATGCTTTCTATAAGCCACTGCGTGTGGGATCCAAGTGCAGCAGCTCCTATGTAAGATTTTCTCATTCCTGCCCTGCCGAAGCTGATTCGGGTAACAACCAGCGCGTCATTCCCCGGACCGTTGTTTGACACGCTGCCAGCGCCGCACGAATGGAATGAATCTTGGGTCCCGGAGTAATGCACCAATGACCGTAGAAGTCCACAATCCTGAGCAAACCGAGAGTAAACCCCTGAACACAGAACTTGAAACCCTAGCGCCCGAATTGACAGCGGAGCAAATCGACCTGTCCCCCGAAACCCAACCAACGCGTCAGACCTCCGATGATGCCGGACACGAGCTTGACAGCATTTCTGCGTCGAGCGGCGAACAACCGAGCCTTGGGGCAAGCCCCGAAGCTTCGACTTCGCAGTCTGAACCGGACTACGACGCAGCGGACTTTGCTGCCGCCCTGGCGAACTTCGACCGGGAGCAGGCTGCAGAGACCGCAGCGGCCCAGAACCTGACCGCCGAAGAGGTCGTCGTCACAGGTACGGTGGTGAAGATCACCGACAAGCACGTGGTGGTCGACATCGGACTGAAGTCCGAGGGTCTGATCCCGCTGGAGCAGGTGCTGGACCTCCAGGGTAATTCCAAGTTCCAGGTAGGCGATTCAGTCGACGTTGTGGTGGAACGCGAGGAGCCGGAGGGCGGCTACCTGGTCAGCCACGAGAAGGCGCTGCGCCACAAGATCTGGGACAAGCTGGAAAAGGCCGCGAATGACAAGGTTCCCGTCAAGGGCCTGGTCGTCAGCCGCGTCAAGGGTGGCCTGACCGTCGACATCGGCATCAAGGCATTCCTGCCAGGCTCGCAGATTGAGGTGCGCCCGGTGCGCAACCTCGACGGCTATATCGGTACCGAGATTGAAGTCCGCGTGATCAAGCTGAACAAGAAGCGCGGCAACGTCGTGATCAGCCGCAAGGAAATCCTCGAAGAGGAGCAGAACGCCAAGAAATCGGTGACGCTCGCCACCCTGGAAGAGGGCAGCATCCTGACGGGTACGGTGAAGAACCTGACCGATTACGGCGCGTTCGTCGACCTGGGCGGCCTGGACGGGCTGCTGCACATCACCGACATGAGTTGGGGCCGGCTGACACACCCGCGCGACCTGGTCAACGTTGGCGATGAGATCCAGGTAAAGGTGCTGAAGTTCGACAAGGAAAAGCAGCGCGTATCGCTCGGATTCAAGCAGTTGACGCCCGATCCTTGGCTCGACGCCACCGAGCGCTATCCAATTGGAGCGCAGGTCCGCGGGCGCGTGCTGTCGGTCACCGACTACGGCGCGTTCGTCGAGCTGGAGCAGGGCATTGAGGGACTGGTTCACGTCTCCGAGATGACCTGGTCCAAGCGGATGAAGCACCCGTCGAAGATGGTCAAGCCCGGCGACGAGGTCGACACGATCATTCTCAGCGTCAACCCGAACGACCGCCGCATCTCGCTCGGCATGAAGCAGCTTCAGGACAATCCCTGGGAGCAGCTCGAGGACAAGTACCCGATCGGCGCGATCATCGAAGGCCGGGTTCGCAACCTGACTGACTTCGGTGCGTTCATCGAGATCGAAGACGGCATCGACGGCTTGGTGCATGTCTCGAACCTGAGCTGGACCAAGCGCATCAAGCACCCGTCCGAGGTGCTGAAGAAGGGCGAGAAGGTTCGTGCCATCGTGCTCGGCGTAGAACCCGAGAACCGGCGTCTTTCGCTCGGCGTCAAGCAGCTTCAGCCGGACGTCTGGGACACCTTCTTCGCGCAACACCGCGTTGGCGATGTCATCAAAGGCAAGATTTTGCGGACCGCGCAGTTCGGCGCGTTCGTTGAGATTGCCGAGGGCGTCGAGGGCCTCTGCCACGTATCTGAGGCGGTGGACCAGAACCATCAGCCGGTCAAGCTGGATGTCGACTCGGAGCATGAGTTCAAGATCGTGAAGATGAACCAGGAAGAGAAGAAAGTCGGCCTGAGCATCCGCGCGGTTGGCGAAGAGGCAAGCCGCGCCGAGGTTGAAAGCTACAAGGAACGCAGCGATAAGGACCACAAGGACCACAAGGGTTCGTCCTCATCGAGCAGCAGCAGCAGCACCACCCTGGGCGACCTGATCAACTGGAAACGCTCCGAGCGCGAGTAGCTCCGGAGTTTTTCCTCAAGACAGAAAGCAACGCAAATAGGCCTTCCCCAACGGGAAGGCCCATTTACGTTGCACCGGGTACGAGGTTTCCAGGAGCTTCAGATCGCTGTCACAGACGCCGCGGCCTTGGGAACGCGGCGCGACATGGTTTCCATTGGGAGAGACTCAGGCCGCTATCTTCCACTCAGCTTGGCGTCTTCTGGGGCGATGCTAGATCGCTCTTGACGCGCTCATGCGCTCATCGGCCTGCTGGGGGAACGGCGTGACCATCTTGAGCGAGGCGCGACGCATGACTTCAAGCTCGGCTGGAGCGAAGAGCTCGGGCGGAACTCCACCGACCGCCACGAAGCCAGGGCTGTCGCCGAGCGCCTGCGAGATTTGATTCCAGCGCAGGAAGGGCGATGTCGTGGGGAGGACGATGATGCGACGCTTGGGCTCGGGCACTGCGAAGTAAACGGTCCAGGTGGCGAGAATCGCGCAGACGACGACGCCATTGATCAGGTTGTGGACAGTATCCATTTTGGGATGGAAGGCGAGCCACGCAGTTTGTACCAAGTCGGAAGTCGCCATCACGCCTAGGCCGAGACTCACGCCGAAGATGCGGCTACTGTACGAAAGTCCCATAGGCCGGATGGCGAAGCAGACGAAGAGCAGGAGACAGAGTGTAAGGATGCTCTGCGTACGCTGGAGCTGCAAGATGGCAGCCATGAGAAACTGGGTGCCCTTCATGTTTGGGGCGAAGACATTGCCAAGCGAAACCGCGACGGAGATGCCAGCTGCCCATTTAAAGACGAGCATTCCGAGAGTCTGAAGACCTTTGAGCGGGGCCATCGCTAGTCGGAAGATGCTGTAAACGATGACGAGAGCTAGAACCGACTCGATCGCGAAACTGATCCAGTAGACGTAAAAGTAAAGAACATATGCATTGTCCGAGCCGAGGTAAAGGCGGAGAGCATGCAGCGAGGTGAGGACGATGTCGGAGACGATCCGGACGGCGAGAAAGGAACCCAGCGACCAGTAATCCGCCCACTGCTTTTTGACCAAGATGGCTGCAAGCGCGGCAATGCAAAAACCTACCTCGAGGTAACCCAACAATTTGAGAAGCGAGATGGTAGTCACGCGCAAATCCCCCTGGACAAGTTGAGGATACCTTATCCAGAGGGAACGTCAATACTTATTTGCAGCTAATTGCTTACCAGTTGCCGAAGCCGCAGTCGCCGGTGCCGGGTGCGCAGGCCGGAACGGGCATTGCGCTCGTCTTGGCGCTGATGGCCGCCTTGGCCGGAGCTGCGCTGCTGTAGGTGGTGGCAATGGCACCGGAAACTGCGAGAGCGATAACGAGGCTGCGAACGATGATTTTCATGGTGTGAGACTCCCTTTTTGGTTACTCCGAGTGGGCGGAACTAGATATTTCTCTGGACACGCCAGATGCAACAACCTTAGGATGTCTAGACTTACAAGTCTACCAAAATCACTTACATAACTGGGTATTATACTGAAGTGGTTACTGAAGTAACTTTTTTCTCAGGAACCGCTAAATTCCCTTGAATTTTGCAGTGTCAGTCAGGATAGTACCCTGCAATCTCCAGCCTAAACGACTGCTGCATCCGTCCCATAACCCAGGTTATTTTGCGAAAACTACATCCTTTGGGGGATGCGGTTCGAGGCAAGGCTTGGATCCAGCAAGTTCGCCAATCGCCGCTAGCCTACAACTTCTGGGGGATATTGCCTGGATTCAGCAAGTTCGGCGACCGCGGCACGGCTACAACTTCTGGGGGATGCGGTCGGGGCAGGACTGGCGGTCAACTCTTCCCTGTTTAGAGAGATGGCGAACCGGTGGGGCGTTGTGCTGGGGGGAACCCTGGCCGCTGGCGGAACTCTGGGTGTAAGTGCAATGGAGAGATCAAGTTAGAGGGCAACAGCACCGCTGAAACATCCAACCCATTAGGGTTACAGCTAGATTGGGGCGCACTCGGGGCACCCGGCGGACTCGGTGATCGACGAATCGGCGGCGGGTGCGCGACGATTACGGCGGTGAATTCTGAGGCTCCGCAGCATAGCGGTGACGATCAACCTACTTTGGGCTGCGGCGGTAGAAGGTCGATGACTTCTTTGTCTTCCAGTTGCGGGAAGTTCCAAAAAAACTGCCCGACTGCATAAAAATCGTGCGGGGTGTGAAGACAAACAAGCCGATCCACCAGCCTCCGCAGCCATGCGCAAGTCGACGCAGGCGCGACGGGAACAGCTACGACGAGCTCCGCCGGCTTCATTTGCCGGAGGGCCTGGATCGCGGCGTAGACGCTTGCGCCCGTGGCGATTCCATCATCCACAAGAATGACTGTTCGTTCCGCTACCGGGAGGGGCAGACGCTCGCCTCGATAGAGAACCGCGCGCTGATCCAGCATCTGCTGGACCTGTCCGGTGACGCGCGCGATGTCTGCCGCGGAGATGTGCTCCTCGCGGATGACCTGCTCGTCCAGGTATCTGCCATCGCCGGCCGCGATTGCGCCGAAGGCGAGTTCCTCGTGCCAGGGAACGCCAAGCTTGTGGGAGAGAAAGATATCCAGCGGCAGATGCAAGGCCTGTGCAACTTCAAAGGCAACGACGACGCCGCCGCGGGGAATCCCGAGGACAATTGCATCCTTTCGGTTGGCAAACTCTGTTAACTGCTTTGCCAATTGCCGTCCAGCGTCTTCACGGTTTTCGAAGATCATGGGAGGCCGCACGTAGGATTGCGGCAAGCAAGGATAACTCCGATTCAGGCTGCTGCGTCAGGGCCTAGGCGAAATGACTTGCTTGGGGGAGGCTTGTTCGTCGACTTCGAGGCGGAGGTAGTCGTATTGGACGCCGTTCATGACGGGGCCGGCGGGGACGGTGAGTTGCAGCGTGTTCTTGCCTTGCCGGAGGAGTGAGGCGTCGAAGGTGACGTCTTTCTCCTCCCAGAATCCGCGGTCGCCGACGCCGAGCATGTCGACTCCTTTGTAGGCGATGGAGAGGATTGCGGCGGATTGGGCGTCGATCTGAACGGTCACGATGCCGTTGGCGAGGGTGAATCCGGCGGGCGTTTTGGTGAGCGTGACCGGCGGCGCGGCGTTTGCGATGGAGGCGAGGGCGAGGAGGAGGGGGGCGGTGCGGAGGAAGGAGGCGATCTGCATCTGGGTCTCCGTGCCTGAGGTGCTGATATTCTCGGGTCAGTTATGGATCATGGCGCGGTGTTGCGGCGGTGGGTGGTTTGCGGCGTTGTGCTAGTGACGTTGGCGCGGGCGGGATGGTCTCAGGTGGCGGATTCGCGGTATCGGGTGGGGAAGGTGCTGTTTGCGGATGACTTCCGGCAGGGGCTGGGCGCTTGGCGGGTCGAGATGGAGAAGCCGGGGAGCGTTTCGGCGAAGGATGGCGTGCTCGACATCGATGTTCCGGCGGGCGTTACCGTTTGGTTTCGGCAGGAGTTGGAAGGGCCGGTGATGATCTCGTATGAGGCGACGGTGATTTCGGCGGGTGGGCCGAACGATCGGGTTAGCGATCTGAACTGCTTCTGGATGGCGACTGATCCGGCGTCGCCAGGGGACATCTTTGCGCGGCCGCGGACGGGAGCGTTTGCGGGGTACAACTCGCTGCATCTTTACTACGTCGGGCTGGGTGGGAATGGGAATACGACGACGCGGTTTCGGCGGTACATCGGCGATGCGGTGGAACGGCCGCTGCTGCCGGAGAACGATCTATCCGTCGCGCAGCATCCGGAGATGGGGATTGTGGCGAATAAGACACAGACCGTGACGTTGGTGGCGGATAGTGGGCTGATCCAGTACTGGCGCGATGGGGTGAAGGTCTTCGAAATGGTCGATCCGGAGCCGTATACGAAGGGGTGGTTCGGGATTCGGACGACTAAGGATCATATGCAGGTGCGGAACCTCCGGGTGTTCAGAGTGGTAAGAAACTAGTGGTAAGTGGTAAGTAAGCCCCCCTCCTCCCCTTGGTATATACCGGTGATTTGTTGATACTAAATGTGGTTGCGGTTTGGTATATACCATATGGTATATACTTTATTGGTTGGTGTTGCTGGGTTAAATGGAAAGGGCCGCAAGCTTTGGCTTGCGGCCTTTTGTTTAACCTTACTTCTTAATTATAGGCCTTTGGAGCTAACTACTATGCCAACTATTTTTGGTTATTTTTGGGGCGTAACTTGTTGTTAGGAATTGGGAAAGTATTTTTTGGTGTAAGCGCGGGGGGTTGACACTATTCCGGGGTGGGGAGGAAGAGGGCATGTCCCAGGGGCTAAAGCCCGGACCTATCTCAGAAACAAAGGCGAATACAGGTACCCGGGTTAGACCTATGAGTTCTTTTGAACGTCCGGGCTGAAGCCCGGACCTATCTCAGAAACAAAGGCGAATACAGGTACCCGGGTTAGGGGGTGCCCCTTTGGTAGAGGCCTACGTATTGGGTTTGGGCCAGGAGGTGGGGCTTGATGGCGGCTTCGAGTTCGGCCTTGGTGGCGCCGGGCTTGAGGTCGAGGCGGGCGTCCAGGGCGTAGAGCTTGAAGAAGTAGCGGTGGGGCTTGCCGGGAGCTGGGCAGGGGCCGCCGTAGCCGATGCGCTTGAAGTCGTTGAGGCCCTGGCGGGCGGCGTTGTCGAGCAACGGGACCCTGGGGGTGTCCGAGGGCAGGACCGTAGCTTTGGGCGGGATGTTCCAGATGAGCCAGTGGGTCCAGATGCCGACGGACGCGTCGGGATCGTCGACGATGAGGGCGAGGGATTGGGTTGCGGCGGGGGCTTCGGACCAGGCGAGGTCGGGGGAGACGTCGGCGTCGTCGCAGGTGTAGTGGCGAGGGATCTCGCCGCCGTTGGGGAATGCAGGTGAGGTGAGAGTGAAGGACATGGGGTTCCCTTCTTTGAAGTTGTACAGGTACTCCGGGTGGGGAGTGGGGGCGTGGCTCCGGGAGCATGAGCGCAGGTAGACGAATGGGATGAGCAGCACTGCGACTGCTAGGATCAGGGGTGTTGGTCGACGCGTGCGCATGGTGCGACCCCGGCGGGGAGAATGGTACCACCGTCGGAGTTGGCTTTAGCTGGCCTTGCGGCTTTTGCGATTGTTATGGGCGGGGGTTCTGGGTCTGGCGGCGCTCGGCGAGGACCTTCAGGAGTTGGTCGCCGGGGATGCCTTCGCCGCGATCGATCTGGGCCATGCTTTCTTCGAGCCGCGCGTTGAGGGCGGACTTGCTGATCTGAAGCCATTCCTGCTCGGCCTCAAGGAGGTCGAGGGCCTGGGCGATGACCTCGGCGGGGGAGCCGTAGTGGCCGCGGTCGAGTTCGCGCTGGATGCGCTGTTCGGTTGCGGGATCGAGGGTGATCGCCATGGGGGAAGTATACCTCTGGGGCGGCTGCGGTCGGGATAGATTGGCGGGAGCGGTTCGCTTCGCGAATTCCCACTCATGCGATGAGACCGCATGAATGGGGCACCCAAGATGGTTTTGTGGGTGGGCCACCCGCCGGCTCGCTCTAGTGGGTGCCCCACACCTCAGAAGCGAGATGTGGGGCATCCGTCAATTCCCTAAGTCCCTGATTGGTCCTTGATCAAACCGACGATGACTCCGGTCCCTAGTTTGATTCCTACGTCGGTCGCCCAGTTTCCGATTGTGGACAAGGCCTTCAGCAACCTAGGACCGTTCTTGGTCCTTGAAGCTGACTCAGCCTCGTCGAGGGCCGCCAGAGCTTTCTTACGCTCATCGCTGGGAACCCCCACTTCCAACTGGCCCCTCAATACTTCTAACTCTTTCGTGACAACCGCTAGATCTGTCTTCGAAGCCAACCTGTCCCATGCGGTGTTAAACCTTGACTCGGCCGCTGCGTCCGCACCCTGAACCAAGGTCGCGGAATTCACAATCTTGTTCCCCATGACAAGTTCATTGATAACTAAACCTCCAAGTTTGTCAGTGAAGGAGGAATCCGGTCCTTGTAATATCTCCCCAAGTACCCCGCTATCTTCTCTTAGCACTTGCCTGATCAATTCTAATGTTTCGTCCGACACTTGGGTATGTTTGCGGCTGCCCGCAAATGTAGCCGAGTCCGCTGTCTTGATCGCTGCACTTCTCAGTCGTTCTGCAACCGGAGCGTCATCGACTTTTGCGGCAAGTTTTAGGCAGAACATTACCAGTGCGCGGTTTGCTTCGCCTCGGTCAAATGGAAACTTCGTAGCGAGCCCCGTGTACCCACCGAGGCTGTCAAGCACTCGATCCGCGATCGCACTAGATTCAGCACGGAAGACTTCGAATGATGGCACGAAGAGCTTACCCATGTCTCGAATATCTAATTCCTTTGCCATCCTTCCGACGGTCGCCTCTGGCACGAGGGGACAGACACAAACCGGATAGCCACATTGAACGCATAAGCCAGGAAAACGGTTTAGGAATTCGGTTTCGAAGTCAAATGCCGGTTGGTCGTTCTGCTCACGTTGAAGGCTGTATTCGTTTGCTAAACCCATTAAGTAAGAGAAAACGTCTGCGGCTTCACCTGCAAAAAACTTCGGGAACCGATCGAACACTCTAACTGCTTCAGCAAGTTCGCCAAGCTCTTCAAAGAGCCCGACGACACTCTTAGAAGTATCGTCAGGGGTTCTCGGATAAATCCTGTTGAACATGTCCTGCCAATCTCGCAAGCCATATGGCCGGTGATCAGAATTTTGGACATATTTTCTCTCAAGTGCATCGTGGTCAACTGTTCTACTCGTGCCTTTAACGGCTTTGCACTTCGCATCGACATGAGGGCATTCCCTGCAGTAAGGGCATGCATTGGGGAATTTCCGAAAGACGAGTTCTTCGACACTAGCGACCCTGAACTTCGCAAGTAAGGGGAAGTACCAACCCAACGCCTTGCAAAGTGCATCCTCGAAGGTTACGTTCTCCCGCTTCTTCTTCCGAGTGTGGATGGTGAGAAGACCACACACTTCGACAAAATGCGCGAAGGTAGCGCTCGCAGGCCGATGGGCATTCTGCTCGCTGTAAATGTGTGTTGTCATCTTGTAAAGTTCATCGAGGCGAAACTTGCTGGCTACCATGGCTTGATTCCTCAGTTCATTTCCCATCTTTGTGCGAGCAAGATGCGATCGATCAACAACCTCTCACGGATACGCGCGACGAGGAAGTATCATTCTTCGGTTTTCTTTTTGTTGCGGGGGCGGACTTTGAACCAGATGGGGGCGCCTATGAAGCCGAAGGCGGCGCGGATCTGGTTGGCGAGGAAGCGCTCGAAGGCGAAGTGGAGTTTGACGTCCTTGTCGGTGAAGAGAACGAAGGTGGGTGGGGCGACGGCGGCCTGGGTCATGTAATAGATGCGGACGCGGCGGTTCATGGGGACGGACGCCTTCTGGAAGTCGACCTTCTCGAGGAAGCGGTTCATCTGGCCGGTGGTGACGCGCTTGCGGCGCTCGCGGGAGACGAGTTCGATCTTCTTGAAGAGCGCTTCGATTCCCTTGCCCGAGGCGGCGGAGATGAAGACGAGCGGGGCGTAGTCGAGGTACTTGAGCTTGTCGCGGACTTGCTGCTCGTAGAGGTTCTGATCCACCTTTGGAGCAACCCACCCTTCGCCAGAAGCGGCGAAGGATGGGCCACCCGAATTCGTGGCCGAGGCGCCCGAGCCTTTGTTACCCGGGCGTTTGAGGTTGGCGGGTTCGGGGACGCGGGACTGGTGGTGGCCGGGGGCGGGGTGGCTGGTGTTGGGATTGCTGTTGGTCTGGGGATTGTTGGTGGCGGGGTGGGTGACGAGGTCCCACTTGTTGACGACGATGATGACGGAGCGGCCGGACTCGTGGGCGTAGCCGCCGATGTTGGCGTCGAGGGCGGCAACTCCTTCGGTGGCGTCGAGGACGAGGAGGGAGACGTCGGCGGCTTCGAGGTGCTTGCGGGCCATAATTACCGACAGCTTCTCGGCCATGAGGTGGGTCTTGCCCTTGCGACGGATGCCGGCGGTGTCGACGAAACGGAAGTCGTGGTTGGCGCGGGTGACGACTTCGTCGACAGCATCCCGAGTCGTCCCGGCTATCGGGCTGACGATGGCTCGGTTGGTGCCGGTGAGGGCGTTGAGGAGCGTGGATTTGCCTACGTTGGGGCGGCCGATGATGGCGATTTTGGTTTCGCGCTCGAGGAAGGATCCGTGGGAGCGGAGGCGGCGGGGGCGGTCGGGATCGTCGGGAGAAGGAGCGTATCCCTCCGCTTCGCTGCGGGATGACAACAAAGGGGTGCTGCCGGGTGACGGTGCGATGTCGGCGGCGGGATCGGGAGCGCAGTCGGGGCCGGTTTCGTCTTCGTCCATCTCGTCTTCGGCGGTGAGCATGACGGCGGGGGGGACGACTTCGGCGGCGGGTTCGGGAAGGGCGGCGAAGACTTCGTCGAGGAGGTCGCCGATGCCGGAGCCGTGCTCGGCGGAGATGGCGAGGACGTTGGCGAAGCCGAGGCGGCGGAAGTTTTCGGCCTGGGGCTGGAGGGCTTCGGTGTCCATCTTGTTGACGGCGAGGAAGATGGGCTTGCCGCCGCGGAGGAGGAGGCGGGCGAGTTCGAGGTCGGGAGAGGCGAGTTCGGTGCGGCCGTCGACGACCATGATGATGGCGTTGGCTTCGGCGAGGGCGGTTTGCGCCTGGCGGAAGATTTCGGCGGGGATGAGGGCGATGTCGTCGGGGACGATGCCTCCGGTGTCGACGATGCGCGCGTCGGTTCCCATCCACTCGATTTCGCCGTAGATGCGGTCGCGGGTGATGCCGGGCTCGTCGCCGACGATGGAGCGGCGAGAGCCGGTGAGGCGATTGAAGAGCGTGGACTTGCCGACGTTGGGGCGGCCGCAGATGG
>PKWK01000362.1 GCA_003133205.1 Granulicella sp.
AAGCTAAAGCATGCCCCACCCAAGCTGACTGCTGAGAATCTGCGCGGGACGCAAAGAAATTGGACGCAAATAGTCAAGTACTGTTGCATTAAATCCGACGAGAATGAAGTCATGACCGGCGTGAGAATCGACAAGTGGCTCTGGGCCGCACGCTTCTTCAAGACGCGTGAACTCGCCTCCAAGGCCTGCGAGATGAGCCGCATCACCTCCAACGGAGTCCGCGCCAAGCCCGCCCGCGAGGTCCGCGTCGGCGACATGCTGCACCTCCGCAACGAAGCCGCCGAGTGGGAGATCGAAGTCCTCGCGCTCAGCCAGCAGCGCGGTCCCGCCGCCGTCGCCCAGACCCTCTACCGCGAGACCGAAGCCAGCATCGAACTCCGCCGCAAGGCCGCCGAAGATTCCAACGACCGCCGCATGCTTGGACCTTACGCAAACATCCCCACCGGCCGCCCGTCGAAACGCGATCGCCGCCTCATCCACAGCTTCAGCGGGAAGCGCTGATCTCCACTGGCTGCGTTGAGCGCCGCGCCGGCCTTCTCGCGGCTCCTGCTCGCATGCCGCACACCGCGGGCACATTCGCCATCTGCTTCGCAAACATCCGATAGCTCGCCGTCCCAGGCCTTAGCGTTGCCCAGTATCCCGACCGCGACAGCAGCGGCTTATGCTGCCCAATCATTTGCTGCTCCAGAATCTTCACGCCGCACTCCAGGTTGTTCTTCGGCTGCAGAATCGTTCGCGCCGGATCGCGCGCCTTCAGCATCCGGTCCGCGGCCCAGTTGAAGTCGCATCCATACCGCTTCTCGTCCTCGTACGCGAGCTGCAACAGCCCTTCAGTGCGTGCCTGCAATCCGGTCACCTGGTCTCTGACCTCCATCGCGGGTTCGGAGTGGCGAATGTTGGCCATCGGCTTCAGCCCGCCCTCCACGCCGGCCAGCGCCTGAAAGAAGTAAGCCCAGAAAGCGCGCTTGTCCGCCTCGCCGATCGCGTCGAACTTCGGGCAGAACGGCCGCACATCCCGCGCCACCTGCGTCGACAGCATCTCCGGCGGAAGCGCCACCTCGACAATCTTGTCCCACGCCGGGTCCCACATCGGTCCGCCAATCTCCGCACGCTTCACGTCGATCGGCGTCGCCGGAGCCAGTTTCATCGCGGGCGCCGCAGTCGCCACAGGCTGCTGAGGCTTGTCGCATCCCGCCGCAAGCACCGCAATCGCCAGCCACGCCGCGGCTTCCATCGCACATCTGGTTGGGAGCATCGCCGATCCATCCTCTCTGGGCCGGCCCGCCCATCCCTACTCTGTGTGACGCCATTTCCCTCCCTCGCGGAACGGCCGGGCCGTTCTTTCTTTTACGGACCGCCAGAAGTGACTGTTCCTGCCTGGGTACCCAGCCAATTCCTATGGCTTGCGGCGGCATGCACATGGCATTTAGCCGTAGTCTTGTTCCAGACATCATGAAGAAGAAACTACGCATCGGCATTCTCTTCGGCGGACGCTCCGGCGAGCACGAAGTCTCGCTCCTCTCCGCCGCCTCCATCCTCAAGGCCATCGACCGCAAGCGCTACGAGGTCGTCCCCATCGGCATCGACAAGCAGGGCCACTGGCTCAGCGGCGCCCAGGCCCAGCACCTGCTCGGCGAGGCCCCAGCGTCGAAGCCGCCGCTCCTCAGCATCCTCAACGATGACGCCGCCGGAGCCGTCTCCGAGGCCGAAGCCGAGTTCGCCATCTCCGCCGCAGTCCTGCGCAGCGGCGAGCCGCTCCACATCCCCGCGCTCACCCCGCAGCGCCGCGCCACGGATTCCCTGCAGCGCAGCGCCACCACCGATCTCGCGCAGCCCAGCAGCCCACTCGCCGCCTCGCTCGACGTCGTCTTCCCCGCGCTCCACGGCACCTTTGGCGAGGACGGAACCATCCAGGGCCTCTTCGAACTCGCCGACATCGCCTACGTCGGCTCCGGCGTCCTCGGCTCCTCCGCCGCCATGGACAAGGACGCCATGAAGCGCCTGTTCGCCGCCGCCAGCCTGCCGCAAACGCCATACGTCCCACTGTTGCGAAGTGCATGGCGCGCCGACCCGAAACGCGCCACCCGCCTCATCGAAAAATCCCTCGCTTACCCGGTCTTCGTCAAGCCGGCAAACCTGGGCAGTTCGGTCGGCATCTCCAAGGTCCACGACCGCAGCGAACTCGCCGCAGCCATCGACCTCGCCGCCAGCTTCGACCGCAAGCTCGTCATCGAACAGGGCGTCGGCGGCCCCGGCGTCAAGCCCCGCGAACTCGAAGTTGCAGTCCTCGGCAACGACGACGCCGAGGCCTCAGTCGTCGGCGAGATCATCCCCAACAAGGAGTTCTACGACTACGAGTCGAAGTACGAGTCCGCGCCCGAGAACCCATCCATCCCCATCATTCCCGCCAAACTCACCAAGGCCGAATCCAGGCAGATCCGCGAGATGGCCCTCGCCGCCTTCCGCGCCTGCGACTGCGCCGGCCTCGCCCGCGTCGACTTCCTCATGGAACCCGCCCGCGACGCCAAAGGCCGCACCATCAAAAAGCCCCGCATCTTCCTCAGCGAGATCAACACCATGCCCGGCTTCACCAGCATCTCCATGTATCCCAAGCTCTGGCAAGCCAGCGGCGTCCCGTACAAAAAACTCATCGATCGCCTCATCGACCTCGCCCTCGAACGCCACCGCGAAAAACAGGAGACGCAGTTCACGAAAACTTAGAGTGTGCCGATCAGGAATAGCATGCGAGTGATCGCCGCTCTCAGCGAGCGAGTCGCGGTCCGCGAAGCCCAGCGCCACTAAACCGGCATCAACCCCCCCAGCTACCGAACCATCCCACCGTTGCATCTATATACTCAGGCGGGCATTTGCTCGCCCAAGCCGGTCGTATGCAAATTTGCCGGCGGCGGGCTGCTCCACGCATGAGGCCGCTTCGTGCCGCTCAAGGACCCCACCCTCGATAAGCCGCTAAACCCCTTCCAGCAGATGATCCGCAACTGCGTCTCGTGGCGTCCGCTCCACTCGCTGTGGGATCTCCAAGGCGTTCCCGTCCACGTCATCGCCCGGCGCACGTGGAATGCGCTGCTCAACGACAACCTCTTCGGCAGCGCCGCCGAACTCGGCTACTGGTTCCTCTTCGCGCTCTTTCCCACGCTGGTCAGCGCATCGGCCATCATCGGCCTCACCGCGCGCCACGCCTCCGAGGACTACGACCTCCTGCTGCATTACATGGCCCTGGCCATCCCGCCGTCGGCCTTCAACATCGTGCTCGTAACCTTCAACCAGATCACCGCTTCTTCCAGCGGCAGAAAAGTCACTCTCGGCTTCGCGGTCGCGCTCTGGGCCGCGTCCGCCGGCTTCTCGGCCATTCAGGGTTCGATGAACGCCGTCTACCGGGTCAAGGAGACGCGGGCCTACTGGAAGGTCCGCGGAGCCGCCGTCCTCATCAGCACACTGCTCTCGCTGCTCCTCACCGCGATCCTCGCCTCGCTGCTCGCAGCGGACTTATTGGCCCACGCCGCCAGCCTCCACATCCTCCACCACGCCATCTCAGACCCGATCGTCCTCGTCATCCGCATCGTCGGCTGGATCGTCGCGGTTGCCCTGCTCGCCCTGCTCTTCGCGATCATCTACTACTGGGCTCCCGACGTGAAACACAGGCAGTGGCGCTGGCTCACACCCGGAGGCGCAATCGGCATCATCGGCTGGGTGCTCGCCTCGGTCGGACTGCGCATCTACCTCCACTTCTTCAACAGCTACACCGCCGTCTACGGCTCGCTCGGCGCGGTCATCATCCTGCTTACATGGTTCTATCTCAGCGGCCTGATGCTCCTGATCGGCGGCGCCGTCAACAGCGAAATCGAAGCCGCCGCCGCCGAACTCCGCCTCACCGCCCTGGCCGAACTCGCCCCCATGCCCTAGCCCGCTGCTCCCGTAGCGTAACTCGCGTGGAGCAGGCTCCCCAAAAACGCGCCGTCATTCTGGCGAACCCCCCAGGAGAGTCGTCATTCTGGCGAAGCCAGAATCTCCGTATTTGTCTTGCTTAGGCACGGATTCAACCGCGCCGCCCGCTTTCACCTCGCAACGATCGCCCAGAGGCTCTAAGATCATAGGGCCGGACAACCAAGTCCATAGAACCAATCCAGAGGAGCCATCTTGATTAAGAAAGTGTTCTTGACGTTATTGCAGTTTGTCCTATTCTTGCTGGTGTCTTTCGTGGGTATCACCCTGCAGGTCCTTCACGTGCTTCCGTCGCACCTCACGAAGTTGGCAGACGGGAACCGCGGCTTTGAGTGGGACGGCGTTTACCTGATGCTCGCGCTGTTTGTCTTGATTCTCTTGATCGAAGCCTTGCGCAAACGACTCCGCAGCGCGGCCCCGTGGACAATGCTGGCATTGGTGCTTGCCGCGATCGCCGAATATGCAATGAAGCTAGGCGTCCGGGACCTCTAACCGCACAGACGATGCAGACCAACATTCATCTGGACGAATTCCTCAGCCGTCTCCGCGACGCCCAAGCGAAACTCGACGCCGGCTTCACCCACCTTCCGCCGAGTCCCGCTCCAGCCCTCGACGAAGACGCCGCCGCCATCCTCAGCGAAGCCGCCGAGCGCCTCCACGACAACGATCCCTACTTCCATCCTCTCTACGCCGGCCAGATGCTCAAGCCCCCGCATCCCATCGCGCGCGCGGCCTACGCGATGGCGATGTCCATCAACCCCAACAACCATGCGCTCGACGGTGGACGCGCCAGTTCCGCCATGGAGTTCGAAGCCGTCGACGCGCTCGCCAAGATGTTCGGCTGGCCGCAGCATCTCGGCCATCTCACCAGCAGCGGAACCTTCGCCAATCTCGAAGCCCTCTGGGTCGCCGGCCAACTCCACCCCACCCGCGCCATCGCCGCCTCCGACCAGGCCCACTACACCCACACCCGCATCTCCGGCGTCCTCGGCCTGCCCTTCGTCCCCATCCGCACCGACAACACCGGCCGCATGGATCTCGACGCCCTCGAGCACGCCCTCAAAACGCACGATATCGGCACCGTCGTCGCCACCCTCGGCACCACCGCCGTCGGCGCCGTCGACCCGCTCGACCGCATCCTCACCCTCCAGCAGAAATACCACTTCCGCATCCACGCCGACGCAGCCTACGGCGGATACTTCACCCTCGCCCGCAATCTCTCGCCCGAAGCCCGCGCCGCCTTCGACGCCATCCCCCGCGCCGACTCGCTCGTCGTCGACCCGCACAAGCACGGCCTGCAACCCTACGGCTGCGGCTGCATTCTCTTCCGCGACCCCGCCGTCGGCCGCTTCTACAAGCACGACTCCCCCTTCACCTACTTCACGTCGAAGGAACTCCACCTCGGCCAGATCTCGCTCGAATGTTCCCGCGCCGGAGCCTCCGCCGTAGCTCTCTGGGCCACCCAGCGCCTGCTCCCATACACGGAAGGAGGCGAGTTCGCCCGCGGACTCGAAGCCGGACGCGAAGCCGCCCTCGCCCTGCATCGCACCCTCGCAGCCGATCCCCGCTTCCTCCTCCCCATCGCCCCGCCCACCCTCGACATCCTCTTCTGGGTACCCCGCGCCAACACCCTCGCCGAGTCCTCCGCCCGCTCCCAGGCCATCTTCGACGAGGCCCGCCGCCGCGACCTCTACCTCGCGCTCGCCACTCTCCCCGCCCGCTTCTTCCCCCCGGAAACCTGGCCGCATGACATCCCATCGCGGGCCGATGAAGCCGTTACCTGCCTGCGCTCCGTCATGATGAAGCCGGAGCATCTAACCTGGCAGCAGGAGATCGCCCGACGTCTGGATGCAGCGACCGCTGCCGTCCTCGCTATTCCTTTCGGCGTCAATACCCCCTAAATTGCAGTTGGCTGCATCCAATTGGTTACTCGCATCCGTGGTCCGGCCACTTTGTGGTTTGGTAGACTGAATGTTGTTGTCCAAGCGGACGGCGCACGTACCCGGTCTTCACTCCGGGATTTCCGGAACTTTGAGTTCCTCTTGCTTTCCAAAGGACGAAATCGCCGCATGACCTTGCCGAACTCCCACTCCCGCGTTCCCGCCGTCGCTGATCTGGACCTGTCCGCCCGCCGGATCGCGTACTTTTCCATGGAAATCGCCCTTTCGTCAGACCTTCCCACCTATTCGGGAGGCCTCGGCATGCTCGCCGGCGATACCCTGCGCTCCGCCGCCGACACTGCCGCCCCCATGGTCGCCGTCTCGCTCGTCCATCGCCGCGGCTACTTCCGTCAGCACCTCGACGAGGTCGGTCAGCAAACGGAATCCGATGTCCCCTGGTCCCCCGAAACCCTGCTTCCCAGCGCCCATCAGATCGTCAAGATCACCATGCAGGGCCGCACCGTCTCGGTCTGTGCCTGGCGTTTCGACGTCGTCGGCGTCGCCGGACACATCATCCCCGTCTTTCTGCTGGACACCGACCTCGAAGGCAATGACCTCTACGATCGCCGCCTCACCGACCACCTCTACGGCGGAGACACCTACTATCGCCTCTGTCAGGAGACGGTGCTCGGCCTCGCCGGAGTAGCCCTGCTGCAGGCACTCGGCGTGAAGCCCGAGGTCTACCACATGAACGAGGGCCATGCCGCGCTGCTCGGCATCGGCCTGTTGGAGGAGCATCTCGGCGGCACGCCGCTGAGTCAGGCGACCGAGGCAGATGTGGCCGAGATCGCCAGCCAATGCGTCTTCACCACGCATACGCCCGTGCCCGCCGGCCACGACCAGTTCGGCCTCGATCAGATGTACACCGTCCTCGGCTCCGAACGCGGCAACGCCATCGAGCGCTTCGGCTGCCTGCACAACTCGCTGCTCAACATGACCTATCTCGCCCTGCGCTTCTCGCGCTACGTCAACGGCGTCGCCATGCAGCACGGCAAAGTCTCGCAGCAGATGTTCCCCGACTACCACGTCCATTCCATCACCAACGGAGTCCATGCGGCGACCTGGATCTCCAAGCCGATGCAGGAGATGCTCGACGAGGAAATCCCCGACTGGCGGCACGACAACAACTACTTCCGCTCCATCTACGGCGTCGCGCCGGCCAAGATCGCCAACTGCCACGCGATCGCCAAGCAGCGCCTCATCACCGAGGTCTACAAACGCTCCGGCCTGCAGTTCAACCCCAAGATGCTGACCCTCGGGTTCGCCCGCCGGGTAGCCACCTACAAGCGCGCCAGCCTGCTCTTCCACGATCCCAGGCGCCTCGCGAAGATCGCCAGAAAGATCGGTGGCCTGCAGATCCTCTTCGCCGGCAAAGCCCACCCCGCCGACGTCGCCGGCAAGGGCCTCATCCGCGACGTATTCGAGTCGGCCGCCAGCCTCAAGGCCAGCGGCATCCGCATCCTCTACCTCGAAAACTACGACTGGGAGCTCGGCGCACTGCTCACCCAGGGCGTCGATGTCTGGATCAACACCCCGCGCCGACCGTATGAAGCCTCCGGAACTTCGGGCATGAAGGCCGCCCTCAACGGTGTGCCCTCGCTCAGCGTGCTCGACGGCTGGTGGGTCGAGGGCTGCGCCGAGGACGTCACCGGCTGGGCCATCGACGACGGCGACGACGAAGACTGCGAAGCCGCCAGCCTCTACGACAAGCTGGAGAACAAGATCGCCCCGCTCTACGGCCGCCCCAACGCCTGGGCGCGCGTCCAGCAGCACTGCATCGGCGTCAACGGCACCTTCTTCAACACCAACCGCATGCTCGGCCAGTACTTCAACAACGCCTACTTCCCCCAGATGTCGGAAGAGGAAGCCATCCCCGTCGCCGTCGACTTACTAGCAACCGACGACACCTCCGAACTAAATGAGTCCGCCCTCGTCTAGCCCTGAGGTTGTCATCTAGCTCTGAGGTTGTCATCTAGCTCTGAGGTTGTCATTCTGAGCGCAGCGAAGAACCCCCGTATTTCGCCTTTGCTCCTTTCGGGTGCCCCACGCTCGACGCGCAGCCTCGCCGCGCGTTGATCGTGGGGTTACTCACTATCGCCGCCACAAAACGGTGGCCCATCTTTTGTTTGTCATTCCGCAGCGCAGCGGAGGAATCCGCTTTTCCCGTTATCGCATCCCGGCGATCAACCCCTCAAGGCCGCGTCCCTAGCATATTGTTCTTCACCCCCACCGCCAACGGTGTCACCACCGGCGTCGCGGCACCGACAAACTCGCTCACCATGCTGGAGGAGTTGTTCGAAACCCACACGTTACCTGAACCATCGACGGCCGCTGCTGCCGGGCTGCCAAGGCCGCCACCCGCGAATCCCGTCGACGGCGTCAACGCGTTACCCGAGTTGGAAAACTCGCTGAGGCTGTTCCCGCCCGAGTTTGGCAACCACACGTTGCCGCCGCCGTCGATCCCCAATGCCCCGGGGGTCTTCAGGCCGCCGCCCGTGTAGTTGCTTCCCGTCGCGCCGGTGCTGCTCAGCCTGGTCAGGCTGTTGTTGCCGGCGTTTGCTATCCATATGCTTCCCGATGCGTCGACCGCCACCCCGTCCGGCTCGCTCTGGTTCCCGGCGTTATGGGAGGCAGCCACACCCGTGCTGCTGATCCGCGTCGTGTTGTTGCCCTTGTAGTTCACCACCCAGGCGCTGCCAGATGTATCCGTCGCTATCGCGTAAGGAAGGTTCTGGCCGCCCCCGCCGAACGGAGAGCTGCCTACGGCAGCACCCGTGGTGCCGTTCAACTCAGTCGCGTTGTTGGACAACTCGTTCGCAACCCATACGTCGCCCGAACCATCGATCGCCACCGCGTACGGAACAGTTCCAGTCGCATAGCCATTCGGATCTGCCGAAGCCGACCCCGCACTCGTCAGTTGGACGACCCTATTATCCACGTCATTGGTGATCCAGGCGTTCCCCGAGCCATCGAGTGCAACGCCCGTTGGGTTATTCAGGAATCCGTCCGTGAACCCGGAACTGCCCGAGAGCGCCGCTCCGGCAGGGGAGAGCTTGGTGACGCAGTTACCCAGGATATTCGCAACCCACACGTTGCCGGACCCGTCGATCGCGATGCCATACGAGTTGTTCAGCCCACCGGCGGTGAAGCTGAGCCCAATCGTCCAGTCATTCGGCGCAGCGCTCAGTCCCGGCGCAAAAGGCGGCGTCCCGGACGCAAGCGCATAGAGCGCTGCAACATTGCTAGCCNNTTGATCGCCGCCGTCGCTGTATCCGTCGGCAACGTTCCCGTCGTTCCACCCGACGGCGCGTTCGCCAACAGAGTCAAACACGCACCCCCCGTAGAGTTCACGCAAGCCGCCAACACATTCGCCAGCGTGTTGATCTCCGCCTGCGGAACCGTCCCATTCCCCGCCGGAGTCGTCACCAGCGCCACCCCCGTCGACAGCGTCTCCAAATTCGCCGCATTCGCAAACGCATTCGCAATCCCCATCTGCGCTAGAGTCGTCCCCGAACTCCCCACATGCGTAGCATCCGTCGCGAACCCCGCAAACGCATACGCGGCCGCCACCGTCGAAACCTCATTCACCATCACGAATGGCGTCGAAGTAGCAAAATTCCCCGCCACCGGACAGTTCCCCAGCGCCGCCATCAGCCCCGCCGCCGAGTTCACCCCCGACCCTGGATTCCCACCCAGCGCATATAGATACACCTGCGCCCCAGCCGCACACGTATAGTCCCCCGTGATGCTGAAGTTCCCACTCCCATCCGTCGTCACATAATAGTCGCCGTTGGTAGCCCCGCCGCTGCTATCCTGCGTCGTATTTTCCGCGCTCGTCAGCAACGACAACGAAGCGTTGCTCGTCGACGCAGCAATCCCCAACCCGCCATACCCGGTCGTATTGGCCGCAAACAAGTAAACATGCGCGCCCACAATCGGCTGCTGCCCGCCATGCACCGACCCCGTCAGCCGCGCCCCAGCCGACGTCCCACCAACCTGCATCTGATCCAACCCGTTGGACGTCCCACCCGAACAACCCGCCAGACCAACCAAACCACACACCACAACCGCAAGCCCAACCCGCATAAAACTCTCCTCGGGAATTCGCCTTGCAGACTAACACGCCCCGCCCCCCCGGATTGCAAAGAATCTTGGTGCCCGCTGTCACACCACTCCGCTTGTCATTCAGAGCGTAGCGAAGAATCCCCGCATTTTGCCGTCGTCCTTGCCGTCGCCTGTTCCCCTCCGCCCCCACCCAAACTATTTTTCGCGGAAAACCTCAGCAAATCCGCGTGTCAATCCCAAAAACTCTCAATTTCCACCATAACGCACATACCACCAATCACTTAGCCAAACAAAATAGTCGCCGATTAGTTATGGTCAACCCCTATATAATAGAGTTAGTAAGTTAAACAGAAAGCCCGGCCACCCGCCGGGCTTATCTCATTTATTTAGAGTATTTTACCAATAACTCGTTTGCTTGGAGGATTTTGCGGTCTACATAGGCCATTTCACCCATAAGCCTTTTGTTTAGAAGATGTTGGAAGTAACTCCTTTGTTTAGAGTATTTTGGCGACACCATCATCCGCCATCTCACTCAAACAAGGAGTTTGCTCCCGGTATACCCCCAGGGAGCAAAAAAACGGCCCCTCATGTGAGGGGCCAATCTGCCTTGGTTCTCTCTGGTAAGGAGAGCTTGGTTGCGGTGCGCTCTAGGGCTGCATTCCGCGAAAGTGTCTGGCTGCCTGGCGGGGGAGGAAATAATTCCATCCCGCCAGGTGCCATTTCAGTCCGGGGAGGGCTACTGTATGACCCCTTGCGTCGACTGCGCAGACTGGCTGGGCGATCCTGATGAGGGGTAAGTGTTAGAAGCGGAAGCCGGATTCATCGTGGCCAGGCTGTTGTGCAGCAGGGTCACGCGAACGCCGTTCACGATTGCTGTTTCACCGTTCGCAGAGTCCTTGGCAGCTTTGCCCAGGCCGGTGCGATAGATGCGGAACAGCGGTACCTGATGTTCCGTCACAAGGTAGCGGACCACCGAGTCGGCCATCGCCTGCGACGCTTGCACGCCACCACGGCTGTAACCCTGAACCTCGATGATGTAGCCCTTCTCGCCGGCGAGCTTGGTAGCCATGTCGTCGAGACTTTCCTTGCCCTGCGGCCCAAGAGTGGTGCGGCCGGCGGCGAACTTCACGTCAGTTGAAGTGACCTGTTGGTACTGGTCCAGGTTGCTGACCGTGCCGTTCAGTTGATCGGTGCGCGTGCTGGCGCCGGTTGCGGTGCTCTGCGCGGCGGTGGCCTTGTTGGCTGCGTCCGCGGCATGAGTGTCGGCCGTGTTGGCCGCCATCATCGCCTTGTTGATGCCGTCTGTGGCGCGGGCGTCAACATCCTTGATGTTGCTGGCGTTCTTCGCCTGAAGCTGGTCGAGCTCGTTGGTGCGATCCTTGATCGGATTGACCTCGCGTGCTACCCACTTCTTGCGGGCAAAGGGGTTTACCTTGCCCCAGAAGCCCTCTTTCGACTGGCCCTGAAGCGGCTTGCCGGTTGCGTACGTTGTGGTGTCGTTCGGGTCGGCCGTGGTGGAAGGTGCGGATTGCGAAGCGGACGGCGCTGCGGTCTGATTCGTAGCGGGCGTCTGCGCGAATAACGTTGCTCCCATCGCTCCTCCTAACACCAGAGTGGAAAGTCCTAGCCCTTTAGCAAGATTGGTCATAATGTTTGCATCTCCTGGGGCCGAAAGGTCTGGAGCAGAAGCTCCTGACAGGTATCGGGTTGCCTTTGCTAAGTGCAAGCCAGAGGCCAAACTCGCCAGACACGAGCAAGCCATTCGCAATCAATGAGATGCGAGTTTCTTACTGCTTCGGATGTGCAGCTTCAGACCAGGGAGAAGCCAGTCAATTCTGCCCGAGCGCCAGTAAAAATTACGCGCGCCGGCCAGAACTACCGCAGATCGGTGTGAATCACCCGCACCTCAGGCATCTGCGTGTTCCAATTGTCCGGAATCGTCTCGAAGGTGAGCCGGAACTCGCGATCGTCGCCGGGCTTCAGCGGATTCGCGCTCACCGGCTGCGTATCTATATACGGATCCTTCGTGCGAATCAGCGTGATTGGCACCGTATAGATCTGCGGCGCCAGCGCCACATCGTTCTGGAACACCACCTGCACCGTAACCGCGGTCACCGTGCGACTGCCCGTGTTCTGAACATGCCCGTCGAGATACGTCAGCTTGCCGCCCGAGAGATTCGCCGCCTCGCTCATCGCGAACTGCGACAGCGGGAGGCTGGCCGCATAAGCGTCCGCGGGCAGCAGCGTGCTGGGCGGGGGTGCCGGCTTCTTCCATCCGGCGTATACCAGCGCGCCGACCACCACGATCACGATCAGCGCGGCCACGCCCCACGCCACCAGCGGAAACCCTGCGCGCTCTTCCGACGGTGAGCCGAAGGAGGGTTGGCCCGCCGCATCCTGCGTGCTGCCGGCCGGCGTGTCGAGAGAGGGACGTTGATGTTCGCTCATAAGCCGAGATTTTATACCCCGGCGCGTGAATGCATTCTTTGCACTGACTGACCACTTACCACTGACCACTTACCACTGCATTTCCGCGTATCACCCAAAAGGTCGCCGAATGACACGAAAGGTGAATGTCCACCGCCGCTCGCTCCGTCCTAAGGTGATATCGTCTTCGCTCGAAACAGCAGCCGGAAACAGGGCCGAGACGCATCAAGTGAGATCGAAAAAGGTTGCCGCACAACACGCTGCGGCACAGGGGCTTCGCGCCATGACCGCTGATCCCGCAACGTATCCCGCAATGTTTGTCCTGGAAGGCGGCGCGTCGTCCCGTCGCCCCGACCCCGTGCGCGCCCGAGTGAGCGGCGGCCAACAGATCGTCCACTCGCAGAGCCTTCAATTCGACTCGGCAAACCGCGACGGGATGGAAACCGCACATCGCGGACTGCATCTGCCGCCCGACACGCGCGGCGCCGGCCCCCGCGGCCCACATCCGGGCGACGTCCTCTACTGGGTCGCGTGCCTGGGCGGAGCGTGCCTGCTCCTGCTCTCAGCCACCACGTAGAACTGCCTCAGGCGAAGCTGGCGCGCTTTACCTTCTGGCGGAAGTCCTCGCCCTGCATCTCCACCACCACGCACATTTCCTGCAGCCGTGAGCGCATGCGTTCGCCGATGCGGTCGCCCAGCGTCTCGTCGCGCATCGCCGCGCGCGCGGACCCATTCGTTCCGGACTCCGTGCCCAGCGGCCCGGCGTTCGCGTAGTTGGTCGTGATAATCGTCGTCCGGCGGTCGTTGTAGCGCGTGTTGAGGATGTGCGCGACCGTGTCCCAAACCCAGTCGCTCGGCTTGGCCGCACCCAGCTCGTCCAGCACCAAGACCTCGGCCTCGAACACCGGCCGCAGAACCTCCAACTCCGTCGCCGCGACGCTCTGGTTGTAGCTGTTCTGCACCTGCTTCAGCAGATCGCGATAGTCGTAGAAGAGCCCGCTCGCGCCGCGCTCCGCCACCAGCGCCTGCAGGATCCCGACGGCAAGGTGCGTCTTGCCCACGCCGATCGCGCCGGTCAGCAGCAACCCTCGACCCTGCGTCTCAAGCGGATACGACTTGACGAAACCACGAGCCTGCATCAGCGCCAACCCCAGACTCCGGTCCGCGCCCTTGTAGTACTTCGGCTCGAAGCTGTCGAGGATGCAGTGCTCGTAGCGCTTGGGAATGTGCGCGCGTTCGAGCATCCGCGCCGCGCGTCGCTCGATGCGGCACTCGCAGGGACGCGCCACCTGGTGGCCGTTCTCCAGCACAATACGCAGCCCCGAACCGTCGCACAGACTACAAATCTCAACCATGTCCCAACCAGCTTCCGGCTTCCCACAACAGCCAACCCAAGTATCGCGCATTGGCGGCCCGTTGAATCGAATTGCCGCATGTGGGAATCCAAGATAAACTGAGGATAGTTAGCCATCGTGTCCCCGCCGTCCGCGGCAGGGGCTCTGTGGGCGGCGCGACAGGCCAATCGATGTGACGGTGAGCGCACCCGTTGCAAGCGAACCGCGAGCCGACAGGCAACATCCAAGGAAAAAGAGAGATCTAGATGCCAAAAGAAGGAATTCACCCGAAGTACGACGTTATCCATGTTAAGTGCGCCTGTGGCAATAAGTTCGAAACCCGTTCCACGAACAAGGGCGACCTCGTCGTCGAAATCTGTGCGATGTGCCACCCGTTCTTTACCGGCAAGCAGAAGCTGATCGACACGGCAGGCCGCGTCGAGCGCTTCCGCCGCAAAATCGCCGGTTCCGATGCCGGCAAAGCCGCGACGGCCGAAGCCGCAAAGGCCGCAGCCAAGTAACTTCAACCATTCCCACGCGAAATCGGGGTCCCCGGCGAGCTTGCTCGCTGGGGTGAAAATGGCCTTCGCCAGCGCGGAGGCCTTTCTGCTTTAGCATTCCAACAGAGCAGGACGACCAGCACGGATGAAGAAGCGCTACACCCTCGAGCAGAAGAAGTGGGACTCGCCCGCCGAGCACGCGATGCCCGCGCACACCCGCGTGCCTGCCAGCTTCTCGATCGGTCAGGTTCGCATCGCGCCGGCGACCGTGCTCGCGCCCATGGCCGGAGTCACCGACACCGTCTTCCGCCGCTTCATCAAGAACGCCAGCCAGTTCACGGCTTCCACTGAATCCTCGACGGACGTCGAGACGATAACGACCAACCAGCAGTCCGGCTGCGGCCTCATCATGACCGAGTTCACCTCGGCCGACGGACTCTCCCGCATCCGCGAGACCAAGCGCAAGCGCTACCTCACCTACTACGACGACGAGCACCCCATCTCCGCGCAGCTCTTCGGCTCGAACCCGGCCACGCTCGCCGACTCTGCGCGCATCGTCCAGGACGCCGGCTTCGACCTCGTCGACCTCAACCTCGGCTGCCCGGCCAAGCGCGTCGTCGCATGCAACGGCGGCTCCGGCCTGCTGCGCGACCTGCCGCTGATCGAGCAAATCTTCCGCGCCGTGCGCGCCGCCATCACCATCCCGTTCACCGTCAAGTTCCGCATGGGCTGGAACGACAACTACATCGTCTGCGTCGAACTCGCGCACCTCGCCGAAGATTGCGGCCTGAACGCCGTCGCGCTCCACGCCCGCACCCGCGAGGACGGCTACACCGGCCAGGCGCGCTGGGAGTACATCGCCGCGTGCAAGGATGCGGTCAACATTCCGGTCATCGGCAACGGCGACATCCGCACGCCCGAAGACGCCGCCGCCATGGTCGATGCCACCCACTGCGACGCCGTCATGATCGGCCGCGCCGCGCCGTCGAACCCGTGGATCTTCCGCCAGATCGCGCAGTACACCGCGAGCAAGGAAGCCACCGGCGTCGGCACCTACGACATCCCGACAGATACAGATCGCTACCGAATGATCCGCACCTACTTCAAGATGCTGGTCGACGAGATCGCCATCGAAGAAGCCGCCGAAGCCGCGCGCGCAGCCGCCATCATCGCCAACGGACAAATAGCCCGCGATCAGCGTAACCGCGACGCAGTCGGCAAGATGAAGCAATTCGCCGCATGGTTCACCCACGGCGTCCCCAACGGCGCCCACCTGCGCAAAGCCATCTTCGAAGCAAAGAACGGCAACGCCGTCCTCGGCGAAGTCGAAGCCTTCTTCGCGAACAACGCCAACCGCCCCGCCGACCCCAACCTCGCGCCCGTCGATGACTCCATGAGCCTCGAAGCCCTCGGCGCCGGCTGCGACTGAGGCACCTCCCAGCCCGCTCTCGTACCGCAACCAATTGACGAACCTGAGTCCACGCTCCTACAGTTTCGTCCCATGAAGAAACTTCTCCGCCTCGCGTGCCTGTGCGCCGTCACATCCCCCCTTTTCGCCCAGCAATCTACGCGCCCCGCAATTACGGGCATCGCCTTCGCGCGCTTCTACACCTCCGATCCCGCCGGCGCGCAGAAGTTTTGGCAACACGCTCGGCTTCGAGCGCAAGCAGGTCGACGGGATGTGGCTCTACCCGGTCAACCGAGCACAGTGGATTGAGGTCCTCACCACGCCTCCGCCGCAGCCCAACGTCCGCCTTAATGCCGTCGCATTCACCACGCGCGATGCCGCCAAACTCGTGCGCTACCTCGAAGCCCTCGGCATCAAGCCCGAACTCCCGCTCGCTCACGGCCAGTTCGGCGTGCGCGATCCTGAAGGCAATCTTGTCCTCTTCGTCCAAAGCGGCTCCGTGAAGCCTATCGCAACTGCGGCCGCGTCGCCGAACGCCAGCAGCACTCGCATTATCCACGCCGGCTTCATGGTGCATGATCGCGACAAGGAAAACGCCTTCTGGCTGGACATCCTCGGCTTCCGCCCGTACTGGCACGGCGGCCACACCGACGACATCACCGACTGGGTCGCGCTGCAGGTCCCCGACGGCTCCGACTGGATCGAGTACATGCTCAACCCGGCGGCCACTCCCACGCTGCGTCAGTCCGGCATGTCGGATCACTTCTCGCTCGGCGTCACCCACATGCAGGACGCCGTCGACGCGCTAGCCCGCAACCACTGCGAAGGCGCCAACTGCAGCAAGACCCAGATCGGCCGCGACGGAAAGGTCCAACTCAACCTCTTCGATCCGGATCAGACCCGCGTCGAATTCATGGAGTTCACGCCCAGCCAACAACCCTGCTGCTCGCCCTTCACCGCGGCACATCCCACCGCCGTCGAAAACAAGTAGACGGCGGGTGCCCCACCCACAAGCTGGGTGCCCCATTCATGACAGTCGTATCGTCATGGGTGGGGAACGGGCGGGCGGCCCACCCTTGACCAACCCCAAAAGCTCGGGTGCTCCATCCTTCGCTCTTTTTGCGAAGGGTGGGATGTAAACCGCCCGCCTGCCACACAGCCGTGAGCCGTGGCTGCGACGTAGACCAACCCCGCAACCTCGCCAAATCCGTCACCGTGGGGTAGCTGAGGTATGATCGGCGACGCGCGCGCGCGGCGAGCGAGAGAGACGACGACGACGATGATGATGAAGGAGGAGGAGGAGGCCGCCTATGGTTTTGCGCCTCTGTTAGCACCCAACTTCCTTTTCGCCTTCGTCTTTCTCTTAGGGTTTCCGACCTTCTTAGGCCGCCACGCGCCATGTTTCAGGTCAGTTAGAACCTTCCTTTGATCGCCCGAGAGGAACCAATCCAAGCAAGTGTTTAGATCATCCGTCCAAACGTCATTCGGCTCCTTGGCAACCGGCTGATGAATCTCTATTAGCGAGCTGTTTTTCGATCTCGCGATCAACCAAGATGCAACCGTAAAGCGAAAGTTGTTCCATCTCTTAGTCAAGGGGTGCATGTTAACCGCGAGAATATCGAAGTCCGTGAATTTGTAAGGGCGCGTGTCCTCATTCTCCATAACAGCTTCGACCAAGGCGTTTGCGCCTTTCATCTGGTCTTTCGGTCGTTTCTTACCTCCTCGCGTTTTTTGAATCTCAACGTCATACAACTCTTCTGAATAACACTTTGGATTGAATCGCATCGGCTGAAACTTCTCGATCCGCTGCAATTTGACTTGTATCCGCACCTTTCTATCCCCACGCTCCAAGTGAAAGTCGTAAAAGGTGTCAGTTGGCTTGCCGGTCACTGGCGTCCAACCGTTCTTGGCAGCCGCGGGAAGAGCGTCGCGCTCAAACACAGCCTTGGCGACAAGGCCGCGGATTCCTCGCTTGCCGATGGGATCGGAGCGTTTTATTGCGTCGAGAATGGTCTCAGCGTCCACCTCCAACTCGTCCTCGAGTGGATGTGGCGCCAACGTAGCAAGGTGCAATCTGATTTCTTTGCGCTCATCCCCGCTGCAACCATCGAGGACTTTCTTGATCGAGTCAGTGAGGTGAGTCAATTGATGGTCTTCCTGCGGGTTCAGGTTGGAAGTTCTCGATATCAGAGCGCAACAATAGCGCTCTTCCACCTACTTTCCAGACCCTCAGCCGCCCCTTCTTAATCAATCTCGCAATCGCTTGTCGAGACACTCCTCGCATGCGTGCGGCGTCTGCTTGAGAAATCAGCGAATTCACATCAGGAAAATGGGTTGACAATGTAAACCTATTTGCTCTATTCTTTATTTCAGTGAGGAAGTACCATGGGCTCAGCCGTGTCAACCAATCCGATATCAGTCGACAAACATCGCTTCTCTTCCGAACGGCCTGCCGTAGAAACTCACGCGCCTCCGAGTCACCCGGTACATCTCCTGACGCAAGCGCCTTATTTCAGATCTCGACTAGGAGCCGCATTCTTAGGCGACTCCCTGAAAATGTTACGCGGTTTGCCGGATGCGAGCGTGAATCTAGTAGTGACCTCTCCTCCATACGCTCTTCACTTTAAGAAAGCATACGGGAACGCCGACAAAGATTCGTATATAGCTTGGTTTCTCCCTTTCGCTAAGGAAATTCAACGGATACTGACTGACGACGGAAGCTTCGTCCTAAACATCGGAGGAAGTTACAACAAGGGTATTCCTACTCGATCGATCTATCACTTCAAACTGCTTGTCGCTCTTGTGGAAGAGGTCGGTCTGCACCTGGCTCAGGAGTGTTTTTGGCACAACCCCGCCAAAATGCCCGTCCCGGCGGAATGGGTCACAGTCCGTCGAATTCGCGTTCGCGATTCCGTCGAATATGTTTGGTGGCTATCAAAGACGCCGCACCCAAAGGCATCGAACCTCAATGTCCTGAAAGAGTACAGCGCCGATATGCTGCGGCTGAACCGAAACGGCCTCCAAGGTAGCGTCCGTCCGTCGGGGCACGTCATTCGTAGCTCATTTAGCGGTGTCGAAGCCGGCGGCTCAATCCCATCAAACGTGACCGAAGCTTCTTTCGAGGATTCTCCTGAAAGCATGATGAAGATGGGAAACAATCCGCCAACGACGCCTACACAATGCGCTGCAAGGAACAAGGAATCAAGATACACCCAGCTCGCTTTCCGGCATCGTTGCCGAGATTCTTTGTCAAGATGCTTACTAACCCCGGCGACCTCGTTTTAGACCCTTTCGCCGGCTCGCTTACTGCAGCCGCCGTATCTGAATCCCTTGATCGACGCTGGCTCGCTGGGGAAGCCGTCGAGGAATACCTAGAGGCGGGCAAGTTCAGGTTCGAAGACGCCCAGCAGCGACTGGACCTATTCTGAATGGGCGGGCGGGTCGCACATCTGGCACCCTCCCCAACACTGGGTGCCCCACATCTCG
>PKWK01000189.1 GCA_003133205.1 Granulicella sp.
GCGTTCATGAACGCACCGGGAGTATTGATGTGGACCGGCTCTTTCGCGTGAAATATGCCAAAGGTCTTTTCCGGTCCCAGCTTTTCGTATTGCTCCGCGATCAGCGCGCTCGCGTCCACAAAGTCCGTATGATTCTCCTCCAGCGCAACCTTGTAAGACGACTCACGATAGTTGTTGACGCCGAGTTCCACATGTCCGTCTTTCCACACATCGCGCGTCGTCAGCGAGAGCACAATCGGAATCGCTCCCTTGGCGCGCGTGTCCTCAATGTAGTGGCGCAGATACCAGCCGAAGGTGTGTACGGTCTCGTGCTTCTTGGTCGTAACGTTATCGATCTCCTGCGACTCCGGCCCAATGCCCGGGATGGTCCCGCGAGCATTCTGGTCGTTGAGCGCAAAAATGTCGTTCTGTCCAAGTTGAAGTAGAACCACATCCTGCGGCTTCAGTTGCGCAACAACCTTGTCCCACAGCCCCTCTGTCATGTAGGTGCGGGTCGATCGTCCGCCGCGCGAGCCGTTGACCACATTCACCTTGTCGGGGTCGAAGAAGGCATAGAAGAATACCCCCCAGCCCTGGGGCGCAGCATACCCCTCGTGAGCGCGGTCGGCGTGATAACTCGCGGTGGAGTCGCCCACAATAAAAATGCTGCGCAGTGCCGGATTGAACGGCGCCGGAAGTTGCTGCTCATCGGTGGCATGCACAACTGGAATGGCTGCTGTTTGCGCTGCGCCAACGGCAGGAGCCTGCGCGACGACTGTGTCAGGCGCATATGCGAGATAACCACCGAGCATGCAAAGGCAGAGACACTTGAAGCTCGTTGCAAAGGATGGAAGATTCGTCATGGTTCGAAACTCCTCAATAACGATGGACGGTTCCATTGACATACGAGCCGCAGTAAACCTCGCGATGTTTCGGCTATTTGTCTTGCGGCGATAGAAGCAACAGCCTGCTGTCCATAGAGCAGAAACGACTGCCGGCGATAACCACCTTCTTCAGAGACTGGCGCTTCACTGCGGCAGTTCTCTACTGTAATTCGACGGCCGCGCAGGTTGACGCGTACCGCCGAGCTTACAAAGTGCCTCGCCGTCACGTCGCGAACCCACGCATCCTGGACGTGGTCCAGAAGAATAGCTATCCACGAATGATCCTCGTCTTTGGGGCGAGTCGCGTCATAGCTGCTTCCGAGAACAAGGTTCTCAATGCCGATATGCCCCGGTGCCGTATTCTCCTTCACGCGTGCGAGTGTCCCACCGCCGTACTTCTGCTCCATCGCCGTCGTGATCGGCGCGTCGATCTCCACCTGGTTCGCCTGCGGATTGACCGCAGTGATCGTCCGATCCCACACCAGGTCATGCGAACCGGGCTTCCAGTCCAACCGCTGATTTGCAAATGTCCCGGGCAGCCCTGTCATGCCAATCGCGTTGATCCACTCGTCCGTACTGGGACGACGGACCACAACATGGTCGCCAACCTTCAGTCCGGCAATCGAAGCCAAATCGAGCGATTGCCCTCCAGCGGGGACGTCGGCCTTCACCGCAACCGCCGTGTCGAGAGATTCATCTTTCTCCGCACCCGCTTCAATCAGGGTTCTGCGCCCAATCCCTTCCGCCACGATCACCGTGCCGTTTGCACCCACACCCGAACCACGAAGAACGACTCCGCTGACCCGCAGGTGAAGTTGCCCTTTCACCCGAAAACGGCCGCTCGCAAGCAGCACCGCGCTGCGAAATCCGTCAGCTCCAATCGGTCTCTCGGCTACCCGATCCAACGCACCCTGGATCAGCGCGGTATCATCGCCGCTGGAAGGCTTCACCAGGAGCACCGCCTTGACCGAGGGGATAGCCCGGCCGCCAGCCTCGTACCCCGCATACGAGAAATCAATGGGTATGGGACTCTTCACCGATGCGGGAGGAAGGGCATTGAGCAGGGGAGTCAGCAAGACGATAAGCAGCGGGGCAGTGCGCCGAATCAGCCTTGCATCTAGAAGTGGAGGAAGCATTTAGGAGGCCCTCTTTTAGTAAGTGCATCGAGGCGAGGCTCAGGATCCAAAGGCTATGATACTTCTACCGAACGACTGATAGTCTGCCCGGCCAAGCGCAAACCTGTCAATCAAAATCATGGATATAAAAATGAAGTAGACGGCCGGCATCCTCGGGTGGAACCGTGGCGAAATCAAAGGAAATGCTACCGATTACTCCGCGGCCTTGTTAGGAGCGATCCCCGCCATAAACAGGTCGGCAAGGATAAACCCAAGCTCGCTGGGAACCACATCAACCTCCGGCTGATACCACGAGTACAGATTGGTAATCATGCCGAATAGAATCAGACTGAGAAATTTGGCCGATATATCGGACCGTATCAACCCCGCCGCCTGGGCGTCTTCCAGGATGCCGCGCGCCATTTGCTCATACGCATCGCGCATGGCGACAATTTCCTTCCGCCGTTCCGTGGAAAATGCATGCATCAACTCTTCGTTGGCGGCAGCGTGCCAGTTCTGGTGCTGCAGCAAGCCGGCCACGTGCGAAGTGATAAATGCGTAAAGCCTTTCTTCCGGACCAGACACCTGCCCCAGCGCCGCTTTTACGCAGGATGTAACATGTTCCATTGCGGTCTTGGATATCTGGTAGATCAAGTCCTCTTTACTGGAGATGTAGTAGTAAAGCGAAGCCTTCTGGATTCCCATCGCGCTCGCAATCTCGCGAATCGAGGTGGCAAAGTACCCCTTGCGAGCAAAGAGCGCGCAGGCTGTGTCCAGCATCTTGGCGTAGGTTTCATTGACGGCAAACTGCGCCGACGAAGCGATAGGAGAGACGAGGAATTCCAGGTCGCGGCAGACCGCTTCCGACCGGATATTCCGCTTGAAATCGGGGCTCGCCGCACCATCGAAAACCACCTGGGCGAAGAGTTCATCCAGTTCACTGATGCTTTTGCCTTTACCCTGCCGATACCAGAGAGCGGCCCAGTTCAACGTACACATCATCGGTGTGTAGATATATTTGTTCGGAACATCGGTCCGGATCAGCCCTGCGGCCTTGGCCTCGTCCAGCACCTCGTAGCTCATCATGTGGTAGCGAGACCACAAAGCTTCAATCTCGGCACGATAATCCGGGCCAAGCGCGCGACACTCAATCAGGCTGACGGAGAATTCCTTCTGGTACTCCAGTGTCGTCATCAGGTGGCTGCGGGCTAACTCCCGTATGGCCTCCAGCGGATTGCTGGCTCCCGCGACCGCCGCTTCGGCATTCTCGACCACCTGCAGGAACGACGAGTAGCAGATGCCGTGCAGCAAATCTTCCTTGTTCTTCATGTGGTAATACAGCGATGCCTGCTGCACGCCAAGGCTGGCGGCCACATCCCGCGTAGTCGTAGACCTGTACCCTTTTTTCCAGAAGAGATCGAGCGCAACCTGCTGCAACCGCTTGCGTGTGGCTTCCCCCGCGGTAGAGCGGCGATGAGCGGATGCCTCCGGCCCCTGATCCAACTTCTCGTCTAGGCTACTGATGGCGACTCCTCTGTGAGCGGCAAATTCTGCACGTCCCAGGAACAGAAAAGTGATCCTGTCCAGCATATTAAATCATCTTTGCTGGAATTCTACCTATCTTTGGTAATTAGATTGTCATTCCGTTATCACCTTTCGCGTATAAAACAGCTATTTCAAAGAAAATACCGGCGTCCTCAAGGTCTGAAGGACGCCGGCCAAATCAATTCATAGTGGAGGAAACTTGTTAGTAGTTGATCCTCAATGAGAGTTGGATGTCGCGCGAGTTGTTGGCAACACCGGTGACCTGGCCAAACGTAGAAGGGCTGCCCACGTTCGACGCTGGCGGGCCCCAGATGACCACGTTGGTGACGTTGATTGCTGTGGCGTCGAAGACTGCGTTCCAGTGCTCGGTCACTTTGATGTTCTTCTTCAGGCTCAGGTCGACGTCGTAGCTCGTCGGTCCGCGGAGGCCGAAGGGCTTGGTGCGAGCCACGTTGCCGAACGTGTAGTTCGGATAGAGCGTGGTGTTCGTGGCGTTGATAAAGGCTGCCGGGTTGAGGTAGTTGACCAGGTTCTTCGCCGTCTGGCCGCGACCGTAGCTGCCGTTGACGCGCACGGAGCCGCCGAAGGCCGAGTTGTAGTTGGGCATGCAGGTACCACCGCCTGGCACGACGCAACCGGATCCGGTGATCGTTAGAGGAATGCCCGAGTTGTAAGTATAGATACCGGAGAGTTGCCAGCCGCCGGCCACTTCCCGCTCGAAGGTATTGCGGTTGTCCCAGGGGTGGCCCTCTCCGAAGGGAAGCTGGTAGACCGCAGTGCCATTGATGATGCTCGGCTCGTCGATGACCCCGCGGCTACGCTCCGTCCGGGGGTTAAGATAGCCGTCACGGTAGGTACCGTTGTTATCGATCTCAGCCGAGAATGAGTAATTGAACATGAACTGCAGGCCGTTGGACATGCGCTCCTTGAAGATGACCTGCGCTGCGTTGTAGTTGGAGTTGGCGATGTTGTCGTAGGTGTCGCCGACGCCGCCATTGTATTGCGGATAGGGCGCCAGCATCTGCGCGATGGTGCCGTTGGCAAAGCTGGAGTAAGGCAGCGTGATCGTCGGATTGATGGCCTGTACCTGCGCCAGCACCGCCGGGCTGTAGACCTTATTGAGAGGGCTGCCGAGGTTGTAGTAGACGGGATTCAGTGAGTTGCTGATGTAGCCTCGGGCGCCGCCGGCGGCTACCGGCAGGAAGTGCGCCTGGCTGCCAACATAGCTCACCGACATTGCCAGGTCTCTTGTGAGCTGATGCTCCAGCCCGACGTTCCAGTTGGTGGCGTAGGGTGCTCGATCGCCCAGGTACGGATCCGCGTAGGCAAGACTGACAGCCGATCCGTGAGACAGGGAGGTGTTATACGTGCCATAGCTGGCGGAGATGATCGGCGGCAGGGCGTAGGCCGGAACGCCGCTGTCCAGCAGGAAGGCCGCATCGCCGCCGGCGGAGGATGTGAAGCTGGGAGAGGCAGCCAACCCCTGGACGCCTGTGCCCAGGTAGGTTGCGTTGCGCACGCCGGTTCCGTGCGAGTAGGTGATCGACATGCCGGCCCGGATCACTGTTGTCGGCAGAATGCTGTAGGCGACGCCGATCCGCGGGCCGAAATTCTTGTACCAGATGTTGATCGGTGTGCTGCAGTTGCAGTAGGTGGGAGAAGCACCATTGCCCGCGAAGACGAGGGCGCCAGGGTTGCCGGTGAGCGGATTGTTGACGGCCGGCGAGAACCAGGTGGAGCGGTTCTGCGCCTCTGTGTATGGCGGATAGTAGTCCCAGCGCAGCCCGAGGTTGACGGTCATCTTCGAGTTCACGCGCCAGTCATCCTGCGCGTAGATCGACAGGTTCCTCATCCGCGCGCCAGTATCAATAAACGGCAACTGGGTGAAGTTGGCATTGTTGACCTGGCCGAGGAAGAAGCTGGCGAAGGAGTTGCCGGTGATGGCCGACTGCTGCGAGCCGCTGTAGAGCGCGGTCTGCGCATTGGTGTAGCCCATCTGCAGCGGCTGGCTCCCGCCGGAGTACTGGAATTCATTCAGCTCCAGCCACTCCTTCGCGAAACCGAAGGTGAGCGAATGCTTGTCATGGACCCACTGCACGTTGTCCAGCAGCGAGAAGTAGTTAGTCATGGAGTTGTAATCCTGGTCGCCGCTCCACTGGGTGTTGGCAACCGTACCCACCGCGCTCGATCCCCCCGACCACGCGAGGGTTGGGAAGGACTGGCTGGTCTGTCCGGCCGGCAGGCCAGTGACGCCTCCGTTGGTGCCAAGACCGTAGCCCGGGTTCCGGTAGTCGGGATTGAAGACCGGACCCCAGAAGCGCGTGTAGCCGTACTTGAGCTGGTTGATCAGATTCGATGTCAGGCTGTAGTTGTGCTCCAGCAGGAAGACCTTGTTCTTGGTCTCATAGCCCACTGTGAAATACTGTCGAGCGCTTCAGTGCGAACCTTCGATTTTGACTGGATTGCCGTAACTTATTGATTCTGCTCGACCGTTCCTTGTGGCGCACACAGAATTCGAAACACGGCTGCGGCCACCACCGTCGCCACAGCAATGCCGATCAGCACTGGAGGATAGCCAAAACGAGCGTAGCCAGCTCCAGCTATCGCAGCGGAGGCGGCTTGCGCAATCGAAATGACCAGAAAATATAGCGCCGCTGCCCCGCTTCGCTCCTCGGCGGCGATCCGATCCATCAGAAGACTCTGCAGACCGGGATCACACATATGCTGCGCCGCCATAAAAGCGCAGTAGAGCACCTCTGCATGCAACACGCCATGGCCTACGGCCAATAAACCTATGGCAGCCGCCGCCGTCAATTGTGCCGCCATGATTCCGGAAATCAAACCAGTTCGGCGCAGTACAAATGGCATCAACAGGACGGCTCCGGCCTGTAAAAGTTGGGCAATCGAGAAAAAGTTGCCCAGATGGGCAGTCGGAACTCCCAGGTATCGCGCAAAAAAACATTGGTGAATGGGTTGAAGGCGCCCAGGGCCGCGGCCCAGCACGCGGTCGCCAGCAAAAATCGCAGCAGAAAGGGGCTCGGACGCTGAATCCAGCCCGTGGACTGGGGGCGCGCGCCGCTGCTTAGTCGTCTGACGGGCCATGCGGCAAGCGCCGTAAGGACGCACGCCACGACCAACGTAATCTTCTTCGCATCGACCGCGGACACGGCTACTCCCACAAGTCGAGCCCCCAAACTCTGGTACCATCCCGGCATGTTGCCGCCAACGAATCCGCCCCAGGGAGCCGGTGGCAACCCCGACCGCAAACAGCACGCTGAAGGCAAATGGCCTCTTCTGCTCTTCCACGGCGTTTGCGACCGCGGGCGCTATGGAGACGACCCAGCCGCACAACATCACGCCGTCGAAGAATGCGAATGCCAGTTGTGCCGGATACCCAGAACAGAAAAACTCTCGCGCCAAAGGCTGCCGCCAGCAACAACAGGCAGACGGTTAACACCTTCTTCAGGCCGAATCGACGCGCGATCATCCCCATTGGAATCGTGCCGGCCATGCTGCCCAAAGCCAGCGCACTGGCCAAAGCGCCCAACGACCTCTCCCTAAAGCCGAGGTCGAGCATTAAGAGGTTATAGAGGAAGAAAAAAACGGATACCCCAAAGTTGAAGAGCAGCGCCGCCATCACCAGCGCCCAGAACTCGCCGTGCGGCGCTCGTTCCGTCCACCAGCGGCCCAGTCGCGCGAGTATCCCAATATGCTGTGAATCGTTCACACGTGCATCGCTGTCAGCGTCCGTTGCGAGATGATCTCAGAGCTTACTTCGCTTTCACAGTCAGGCTGTACGTGGCCGAATGAACCAGAAATCCATCTGTCGCGGACACAGTAATCGTGTAGCTGCCGGGTCCGGTGTACGCCGGATTCTGCGTCGGCAGCTTGCCCGAGCATCCCGTCATCGACCAGCCAATCGCTGCCAATAGCACGACCATCAAGCCGGACCGCAACATCGTGCCCACCCGCCTGCGCGTCCGCCAAAGCAGTAAGCCGCTGCCCACAACAATCGGCCACAGATAGCCACCGAACACGCCATAGCCAATCACCGTGTACTGCGAGGTGGTGATCATGCTGATCACGTCGGTCACCGTGGAAGTAGGAGTCAACGAAGCCGTCGCCGCGCCACAACTCGATGCGACCGCCCCACCGACCGAGCACGTCAGCGTGAGCGGCGCCGCAAACCCCGCCAATGGCGTCAGCGTCGCCGTCGTGCTGGTCCCGTCCCCCGCAATCACGGTGCCCGACGTGGGGTTGATGATGATCGTAAAGTCAATGCCGTTGCCGGTCATCGTCACATTCAAGCCGCTGTACAGCAAGCTGCTCGAATTCACCCCGACCGTCCCATTCTGGGGTCCAATCGATGTCGGCAGGAATGTCACCTTGACCGCGCAAGTCGCCAGCGCGGCGAGCGTACTTCCGCAAGCCGCCGTGCTCACCGAATACTGGCCCGTCGTCACAAACACCGGGACCGGCAGCGGTCCGCCAGCCAGACTCGTCAACGTCAGGTTCTGCGAGGCGGAGGCCCCCACATCCAGGTTGCCAAAGCTCAGCGTAGTCGGCAACAGCGAGAACCCGGGCGTCCCCGTCCCCGTCAGCGACGCCGTCAGCGTGTTTCCCGCGGAGACCACGGCAAGTGTCCCAGTGCGCACGCCCAATGCACTCGGCGTGAACACGACGACGATCTGGCAACTCGCGCCGCCGGCAACCGAAGCGCAATTGTTCGACGTGATACTGAAGTCGGTATTATTTCCGCTAATGGCCGCAGACGTTACCTGCGAGACGAAACTCGAATTGTTCGTCCAGGTGAAGGTCTTCGGTTGGCTCGGGTAGCCGATTGCCTCAGAGCCAAAGTCCTGACTGGTCGGCGCAAGCGACGGCTGCCCACCTTCATCCGTCAACTCGAACAGCATGTACTCCAGCAGCTTCTCCTGCGGAGTCATCACGCCAGAGGTGCATTCCGTCGGAAAGGATTTAGCCGGCGAACTACTGCCATTCTCAACGTGATACTCGTTGTACAGAACGCGGCCGCACTGATTTATCACAGTACCAGCCGGCGCGATCGGCGTATCGAAGACGAACTGCATGACGGGATTGTTCGCGGCAGGATCGTTCAGTGTTAGCCAGGACTGCGTTGGCGCAATGACGCCGTTCAAGTCGTGCTTGAGGGTATTGATTTGCATCTGACCCGGGGTCGTCGAAGCGCCGACGTTCTGTAACCATGTTGAAAGGGTCTGCCCCGCCGTGAAGCTGGTGTCCACCGTTGCCAAGCCGTCGGGATACGTTCCCTGATTCACGGTCCAATTGGCGACGCCATTGAAGGGAGCGTTCTGGTACATCCATGCGTAGCTGTAGTGACTGGAATACACTCGACCGCCAGCATTTGCGAATGCAATGAAATTGGCCAACTCCTGCGTGCCCAACGCACCGGTTACCACGTTATTATTGGGAGTTCCCTGGCAAGGCAGCATCAAGACGTCATACGAATTGAGCGTTGAAGCGTTCTCCATCAGCGTAGCCTGGCTGGGGGTTGCCGCATCGATCCCCGAGCCGGGGCCGCCGTTCCCTGTGTACAGGTTGATCCGCCCAGAGCCGGTGGGATCGGTGAACTCGGAATCATTTATCCCGACCTTGCGCAGGATGCACTCCACTTGGTCGACCGCTCCGGTAGCGATCGCAATCTTGGGGATATCTCCCTGCGCCTGGTTCTGCGGCATAACCGCAAAAGTGGGTGGCATCGCAGTATTGGCGCAGGCCGTTACGCTGGGGATCACCAACTGCCGCCGCCACCGGCCCGACACGATCACCAGCGGGATATTGCTCGTGACCGGCACATCGATCAACGTAAAGTTCCCATTCACATCCGTCGTCGTGCCCACCAGCGGCGACCCCGAAGGCGGAGCCCCCACCACCGGGCAACTCACCCCAGGGGTAAACGGATCAACCGGCGCATTCGGGATATACACCGTCACATTCGGCAGCGGATCCGTGCCATTGGGCGCATACACCGTACCCGTGATGGAGGTCGTCGCGCTACCCGAGCACGTGACTTGCTGCAGGCACAGGCCGGTGCACGTCTGGCCAACGGCATTGGCGCCAAACCCGAGCAGAACGATAAGCAGGACAATCAGCAAAGCGGAGCAAACGCGCATAATGTACCAGCCAAGTGATACATGAGACCTGTTACCATGCGCAAGAGTTTACATACCGATCCAGGATCGGCCGCATTATTTTCGCGCATGTGCGGCCATTTAGATCCATGCTTCTATTGCAATAATATCCGTGCGGCAGCGATTTTTGCCCCAGAATCATTCACCCGGACGCGAATCATGCCGCCTCAAATGATACTCTGGCGCAGCCGTGTAATCGCCACGTTGAAGGGATCGTCTATGCCAGGCAGGAGAGTGGGATGATCGACTGGTCGCCCCGGGGAGAAAGCCTTCCTCATCGTCGAAATCGGAGCATTAATAGACCCCCCACCCCGGCCAGACTGCTCCGTTCCGTAGCAGCAGCGGCCCTCTTCGCCATCTCGGTGGCCTGCTGCGCGCCCCCGTCCGCGCATGCGCAAAGGAGAGAGACCGCCAGCCGTGCGGGTGACCTCCAGGTCGGAGGCGGCTTCGTATTCGCCAAATCAGGCTACAACTTCACGCCTATTCATCTGCTCGGCGCCGCAGCCTACACCACATTCGATTGGAGGACCCACTACGGAGCCGAATTCGACTTCCGGCACAACCGATCGTCCGCGGACTCAACCGTCTACGAGCGAACCTACGAGATTGGCCCCCGCGTTTACCTCATCCGCGGAGCGTTCGAACCCTACGCCAAGGTTCTGATCGGACGCGGAGTCTACAACTTCCACAACAGTATCGCCAACGTGGCGTACAACATCTATACCTTTGGCGGCGGAGCCGACGTCAGGGTCAGGCGTTCCCTCAACGTTCGAGCCGACTACGAGTACCAAAACTGGATGGGCTTTCCCTTGGGAACTCTCCACCCCAACGTCTTCACCATCGGCGTCGCATACCACTTCCACGAATAGCTCGCACGCGCCCGCGCGCGGCGATCAACCCTTCGTCACAATCGTCACCGCACCCGGTTCCAGCGCCGGAGACGACGCGGCAATCCGTATGTTCCCAGCCCTGGCAGACGATTGCACCACCGCAAGGCACAGCCCGCTGAACGCCTTGCAATGGTTCACCTTATAACTGTCGTGGCTCTGCGGATTTCCATTGTCCACGCCAATCAGCCTCCCCTCGCCTTCCACCCTGAACGTGATCTCGTTCTCCGCGAGCGGCACCACACGCCCCTGCTGGTCCAGAACCTCCACCATAAGGTGCGCGACATCGCGCCGATCCGCGCCGATCTCCGTGCGGTCCGAGGTCAGCCGAATCGCCGCCGGCACTCCCGTAGTCGAAACCTCCATCGTGACCACTGCAACCCCATCCTTCGTCCCCACCGCCTTCAGAGTTCCCGGCTCATACGGCACATCCCAGGACAGGTGCAGATCCGCCGTAGTCCGCAATGTTCTCTCCCGGGGCGCCAGGTTTCCATACCTCTCCTGCATCCCATAGCGCGGAAACTCGTAGCCTCGCACCCCGACTGACCTGCCATTGATGAAAAGCTCCACGGTGTCGCAATTCGTATAACAAGTCACCGGAATAAACTGCCCTTCCCTGCCCTTCCAGTTCCAGTGCGGAAACAGATGCACCATCGGCTTGGCGGTCCACTGGCTCTGATAGAAATAGAACCCATCCTTCTTGAACCCGCACGTGTCGATCGCGCCCGATGACGACGCCTTCGCCGGCCAAGACGCCTCCCCCAGGTAGTCGATACCCGTCCACATAAAGTCGCCCGAAACATAGTCATATGCGCCGACAAACTTCCACAGTTGTTCCGTATCGATGCCTCTGCCGGCGCTACCCCTCGGACGCGCAGAAGGCGCAACCGCTCCACCCGCAAGCGCTGCAGCAGGAACCAGCCCGCGATAATCGCCGCGAACCCCGCCCATCCCGCTGCTCTCCGTCCCAATCACGGGCCGCTGCGGAAACGCATCGTGATCGATGCTGTAGTACAACTGCGCGCGTTCCCGCCAGCGATCCACGTAGTTGTAGCCCACCACATCGAGCTGCGCGAGAAACTCCGGCCGCACCGTCTGTGACGCCGGCTCCGACGCAATATGGTCGCACGCAACCGTCACCGGCCGAGTCGGGTCCTCGGTGTGAAAGACTCGTAGCAGCTTCCGCAAAGTCTCCGCGCCCTCCGCAGCACCTTGGTCGGGAACCTCATTTCCCGCGCTCCAAAGCACCACCGAAGGATGATTGCGGTCGCGATGAATAAAGTTCATCAGATCGCGCTCATACCACTCATCGAAATACAGGTGATAGCCATTGCGCATCTGCCCTTTGGGCACCTTCCACTCGTCGAACGCCTCGTTCATTACGAGAAAGCCCATCCGGTCGCAAAGGTCCAGAAACTCCGCCGCATACGGATTGTGACTCGTCCGAATCGCGTTGCATCCCATCTCCCGCAACAGCGTCAGCCGCCGTTCCCACATGCGCTCCGGCACAGCCGAACCCACGCACCCCGCCTCCTGATGCAGGCAAGCCCCATTCAACTTGACCCGCTCTCCGTTCAGCAAAAATCCGCGCTGCGCATCGAACACCGCCTCACGAATGCCAATAGGCGTCTCATACACATCCACCACCTGGCCCGCTTCACGCACGCTGCTCCGCACCGTATACAGGTACGGATTCCCCGACGACCAAAGGCTCGGCTTCTCGACCGTCATACGTTGCACAAATTCGTATTCCCCCCGCGCGCCAACCGTCTGAGACGCATCCTGCGTCCCGACCACCTTGCCATCCTTGTCCACAAGTTCCGTCGTCAGCGTACACAGCGAACCAGCCTTGCGGTCATTCGCAATCCGCGTCTTCACCTCGACAATCGCCGACTCCTTCGACACCCGCGAACACGTAACGAAAGTCCCCCAATACGCAACCCGCAACGCATTCGTCTTCGAAAGCCAGGTGTGCCGACATACTCCCGAACCCGAATACCACCGGCAGTTCGTCTGGCGCGAGTTGTCCACCTTCACCGCAACCACATTCTCCCCATCGAACTTCAGATACGGCGTCAACTCATAAGCAAACGGCACATATCCATAAGGCCGCAGCCCCAGGTACTGCCCGTTGATCCATACCTCGCTGTTTTGATACACCCCATCAAACTCCAGCGTAACCACCCTGCCGCGATCCGCCGCAGCCAAGCGAAATCGCCTCCGGTACCAACCAATCCCCGTCGGCAGATACGCCCCAGTCCCAGCGCTCGGCTCACTCTCACCAAACGGCCCCTCGATGCTCCAGTCATGCGGCAAGTCCACATCGCGCCAACCCGCATCCGCAAAGCCCGGCATCTGCGCGCCCGCAGCATCGCCCTTCAAGAACTTCCAACCGAAATCGAAACTCTCCCGCAATCTCGCCGCAGCACCGTCCTTGGCAAGCAACCCTTGCGCCCGGCCAACATAAGGAGACAACGACGCCGCCACCGCTCCCAGCGCAGCCTGCGCCAGAACATCCCGCCTCGTCATCCATCTCCCTGATTCTTCATCACTGCGCGCCATGGGTATCGCTCCTGCCTCGAAATACTATTGACGCGCCGCGGTCTTGTCATTCATGGTTGTCATTCTCTTGGTTCTCATACCCTTGGTTGTCATTCCCGAAGGGAATCTGCTTTTGCCCTTTCTCCCCTCATTGCTTAATTCAAACAAGCGTTTTATACTCATGTTTGAATATGATCAGCACTCGCTCTCGACCAAGCCTGAAGACCGTGAAACGCACTCGCCGCCCGGCAACCTCGGACCCGACGCGCGACAAATTGCTCGACGTCGCCGGTCGAATCTTTGCCGACCGGGGCTACCGCGCCGCCACCATTCGCGAGATATGCGTCGCCGCCGGGGCAAACGTCGCCGCCGTGAACTATCACTTCGGCGACAAACTGGGGCTGTATACCGAGGCCGTGCAGCAATCCATGCGCGCTGCCGAAATCGAGGCCGTCAAGAGCGCGCTCGACCTGCTTGCGCCTCCCGAAGACGTCCTGCGCGCAGTGATCCGAGTTCGCCTGCAGAGCCTCTGCAAACGAGACCGGCCGGATTGGCATTTTCGTATCCTGGCCCACGAACTCGCACAGCCCACACCCGCGCTTCGGCACCTTGTCAATAAAATCGGCCGGCCGATCTTCCAACGCCTGCTGGGACTCATCGGTGGAATGATCGGCTTGCCCGCCGACGACGACAAGACGCGCCTCTGCGCCATCAGCGTAATGGGACAAATCCTCGTCTACGTCTTTGCCAGTCCCCTGCTGGCGGGCGTCTGGCCCGAACTCAAGATGACGCCCGAACAGGTGGATCGCATCGCCGACCACATCGCGGATTTCTCTCTGTCCTATATCCACAACTTTCGTTCGACGACTTTCGCGCAGGGCACAAATGGAATCAAACGAGCAGCACAACCGAGGCTAAGCAAATGACCACATCCACTCCTCTCAGCCCGCCGCCCCAAACCGAGACGCGAACGCAGCCAGTAGCCGTCGACAGCGCAAAGGCCGCCGGAAGCTCACCATCCGATGCACCCGAGGCCGCGCCGCCGACCTCGCAGCGGCGCCGAGCCGCAATGATCGTAGCGGGCGTCATCGTACTCATTGCGGCGGCCGTCCTTATCTGGAAGGTCTTCTTCGCCGCGCCCGCCGTCCCCGCCAGCATCGTCGCCGTCAGCGGCCGCATCGAGGGCGACGACTCCGCGGTAGCCTCGAAGACCACCGGGCGCATCCTCGAAGTGCGCGTGCGTGAGGGCGACACCGTCAACGCCGGCGACCCCATCGCCATCCTCGACGACGCCCAGATCCGAGCGCGCGAGGACCAGGCCCGCTCCGCTCTCGCGGCAGCCGAAGCCAAGGGCGAAGCCGCGCGCGAGCAGATCGCCGTCCTTCAGCAGCAACTGCTGCAGAGTCGGCTCGAGGTAGGCCAATCGAAGTTCGATACCGAAGGCCACATCAAGCAAGCCGAGGCAGAACTCGCCACCGCGCAGTCTGAACTTGCCCAGCAGGAGGCGGCCTATCAGATCGCCGCGTTCGACAGGGACGCCTACACCCGCCTCGCAAAATCCGGAGCCGTCTCCGAGCGCCAGGGCCTCCAGGCCGCTACCACCGCCGATCAGCAAGCCGCCGTAGTTGCCGCATCCAAGCGCCGCGTCGAGGCAGCTCAAGCCGCACTCACCACCGCCCAATCCACCCTCTCCAATCCTGGCATTCGCGAGTCGCAGGTCGCCTTGGTGCGAAGTCAGATCGCCGGGCAGCAAGCCGAGGTCGCAAGCGCGGCAGCCCAGACGCAACAGGCCCAGGCCCAACTCGCCGAAGCGCAAGACAATCGTAATGACCTCACCGTCAGGGCACCCTTCTCCGGAACCGTTGTCACGCGCGCCGCGGAGCCTGGCGAAATGATCACCGCCGGAACCGCCATCATCACACTGTTGGATTTGAGCAAAGTCTATCTGCGCGGATTTGTGCCGGAGGGTGACATCGGCAAAGTCAAGGTCGGCCAGCCTGCACACATCTATCTCGATTCGAATCCGCAGAAACCCGTTGACGCCTACGTCTCCAGAATCGACCCGCAGGCAACCTTCACGCCGGAGAACACCTACTTCCGCGACGACCGCGTCAAGCAGGTCGTCGGCATCAAGCTGCAACTCAAAGAGGGCTTCGGACTCGCCAAGCCGGGCATGCCCGTCGACGGCGAAGTTCTTGTACAAGGCGACACGTGGCCAAAGGTCAGTCATAAGTGATCGCCGCGACCCCAGCCCGCGATGTCGCCGTACCTCAGGACGCTCCAGCAGCGCCGGCAATCGACGTGCGCGGTCTGACGAAGCGCTATGGCCAGCTCGAGGCCGTCCGCGCAATCAGCTTTGAAGTCCGCCCGCGCGAGATTTTCGGTCTGATTGGCCCGGATGGAGCCGGCAAAACCTCGACCTTCCAGATTCTTGCAGGCGTGATGGAAGCGACCTCTGGCAGCGTCAGCATCTTCGGCCGTCCAGCCCGCGAGATGCGCTCGCAGACCGGATACCTCACCCAGACCTTCAGCCTGTACCCCGACCTCACCGTCGCGGAAAACATCCGCTACAGCGGCGATCTGCGCCGCATCCCGCGCGATGAGATTGCGGAGCGCGGCAGTCGGTATCTGCGCATGTTCGACATGCACCGTTTCGCCAACCGCCTCGCCGGCAAGTTAAGCGGTGGAATGCGGCAAAAGCTGTCGCTCATCTGCGCCCTCGTCCCACAACCCCATGTCCTCCTGCTCGACGAGCCCACCACCGGCGTCGATCCCGTCTCCCGCCGCGAGTTCTGGGATGTTCTCGCTCACCTGTCCGCGGAGGGCCTCACCATCCTCGTCGCCACCCCGTACCTCGATGAGGCCGAGCGCTGCCATCGCATCGCCTTCATGCACCAGGGCGAATTCCTGCAGATCGGCACACCATCCGAGCTTTGCGCAAGCCTCGACGCAAAGCGCATCGAACTCCGCACGCCAGACCTCCGAAAAACGGAGAGCATCCTCTCCCGCCAGGCCGGCTTCGAAAAAGACATTCTCCCCCACATCATTGACGTTCAGCGTTTCGGCGACCGCCTCGACCTCCTCGTGCGCGATCCCGACCAGGAGCAGCGACGCGTTGCCGAGGTGTTGTCTCGCGCCGGCATCGCCATCGACGAGATGCTCATCGATCAACCTACACTGGAAAACACCTTCGTCGCCCGCCTCCGTGCTATGGGAGAGAAGGCAGACACGGTCGACTTTCCCGCAGTCCACGACCACACCCGCCTCCGCGGACGAGTCGCAGTCGGCGCGACCAACCTCGTCAAGCAATTCGGAGAATTCACCGCGGTTCACAACGTCAGCCTCCAGATTCGCAACGGCGAAGTCTACGGTCTCCTCGGAGCCAACGGTGCCGGCAAGACCACCACCATCCGCATGCTCTGCGGTCTGCTGGAACCAACCAGCGGAGCCATGCAACTCGCGGGCACGCAAGGAGACCTGAGGTCCGAAGCAGTTCGTAAGCGCATAGGTTACATGTCGCAGAAGTTTTCCCTCTACGACGATCTGACTATCCGCGAGAATCTCGACTTCTTCGCCGGCGTCTACGGGGTCCCGGAGCAACAGCGCGAAGAGAGAATCCAATGGGTCCTCTCCTTCTCCGGCCTCGAAGGCAAGCAGAACCAGATCACCGGCAGCCTGCCCGGCGGCTGGAAGCAGCGCGTGGCCTTTGGCGCCGCTATCATGCACGAGCCCGACATTATCTTCCTCGACGAACCCACCTCAGGCGTCGATCCCCTCGCCCGCCGCGCATTCTGGACGATGATCAATCGCCTCGCCGACACCGGTGCCGCCATCCTCGTCACCACCCACTATCTCGAGGAAGCCGAGCAGTGCAACCGCCTCGGCATGATGGTTGCCGGCGAACTCGTAGCCGAAGGCGCGCCCAGCGACATCAAGAGCCGGCAATCCGGACACCTGCTGCAGTTCCTCGTCGACCAGCCCCAGCGCGCCGCCGACCTCCTGAAAACAGGCATCGAGAACTGGCGCGTCTCGCTCTTCGGCGAACGGCTTCACGTCATCACGGACGAGGCGCCCGACACCGCCATCCGCCAGACCACTAAACGGCTCGAAGAAAACGGCCTCCACGTAATCAGCGCCCGCGAAGACCGTTTCTCGCTCGAAGATGTCTTCATCTCCATCGTCGAAAAAGCCCGCCTGCAAGGCAAGGTGTCCATTGAGAAATAACTGGGAGCCAGCATGAGGCGAATCGTCGCGCAGTCACGAAAAGAACTCACCCAGATCGTCCGCGACTGGCGCACGCTGACCCTCGCGCTGGTCCTTCCCCTCGTTCTGATCCTGCTCGTAAGCTCGGCAATCTCGCTCACCGTAAACGAACTTCCGATCGTCGTGCAGGACTTCGACGGCTCCACCGCATCCCACAACTTCATCGATGCCTTCCGCGCCTCCATCACCTTCCATGTCGTCTCATGGCCGGTGGACAAGACTGCAGAAGAAGCCCTGGCCGCCAGTGCCGCGCGAGCCGTCCTCATCATCCCCCCTCACTTTGGCCGCGACCTGGCTCGTGGCGTCAATTCGCCCGTCCAGATCATCGTGGACGCCTCAGACGCGAACACCGCCAAGCTAGTCTCCGGGTACGCCAGCCAGATCACCAGCGCATACAACCAGCAGATGGCCAGCGGAACCCAGGGAATGCCCGTGCAAGCCGCCATCCGTCTCTGGTATAACCCCGGTCTCTCCTCGAAGAGGTTCTACAGCCCCGGAGTATTCGTCCTGGCCATCTCCATGTTTCCCACCCTGCTAGCCGGGCTCGCCATGGCCAAGGAGGGCGAGCAGAAGACGATTCTCCAGGTATACGTCTCCAGTATCTCCGCGCATGAGTTCCTGCTGGGCAAGATCATCGCCTTCATGGCCGTGGCGCTGGCGGAGTCCCTCGTGATGGCGCTGCTCCTGTTCACTTACTTCGGCCTGAGCTTCGCTGGCGATCCCACGCCCATGATCGTCTCCACCATCTTGTACGCCTTCTGCGTGGCGTCGTTTGGCACCATGATCGGCGTCACCATTCCCAACCAGGCCGCAGCCCTGCAGGCAGTCGCTCTCGGCGGATTCCTGCTCGTGTTTCTGCTCTCCGGCCTGATATTCCCCGTGCAGAACATCCCCGCCAGTCTGCGTTGGATCTCCAATTTCGTCTGGGGCCGCTATTACATCGAGATCGTCCGCGATGCCTTCCTGCAGGGCGGCGGTTGGCCTGCTGTCTGGTACAAGGTCCTCTTCATCGGCGTTATTGGGACCATCTTCTACTCCCTGGCATGGCGCGGCATGAGAAAGATGCAGGTGAAAGCCTGATCATGAGAAACCTCTTGAACCGCATCTTCAGCTATCGCATGCGCGCCCTGATCAGGAAGGAGTTCGACCAGATCGGCCGCGACCGCCGGCTCCAGATTTCCTTGATCCTCCCGCCGGTCCTGCAACTCACCCTCTTCGGCTTTGCGCTCAGTGCAGCCGTCACCAATGTTCGCCTCGCGGTAGTCGACGATAGCCGTTCGCCCGAGAGCCGCGAACTGATTTCAACCCTCACCGAGAGCAAGAGCTTTCAGCTCGCCGGCTACTACTCCTCAGTCGACCAGCTTGGCGACGCGGTCAGCCGCGGCGATGCCGATGCCGGAATGGTCGTCCCCTACGATTACGCCCGCGACCTTGCGCGAGAGCGCCCCACAACCGTCCAGTTTCTCCTGAACGCCACCAACGCGAATACGGCCACCATCAGCCGCGCCTACGCGGAAGGCGTGATTCAGAGCTATAACGCCGATCTGCTGCGCCAAGGAATCCACGTTAGCGTCCAGCCCACTGCCGCGTCAGACCTCGCCCACCGCGGTCAGGTCCAGCTCCAGCCAGCGTTTCTCTTCAACCCCGGCCTGGTCGATTCGTGGTTCATCGTCACCGGCGTTCTCGGCCTGCTGCTGATCCTTAACAGTTCCCTTGTCGCATCCGCGGCTATGGTTCGCGAACGCGAAGCCGGAACCATCGAGCAGCTCCTCATGTCGCCCGCAAGCACCACCGAAATCATCGTCGCCAAGATCGCCCCGCTCTTCCTGCTGTTGTCCCTGATGATGCTCGTGGCCATCGGCGTCATCAAGTTCGTCTTCGGAGTCCCTTTCCACGGCGGCCTGCTGCTTCTGCTTGGCGCCGGCTCCCTGTGCATCTTGTCCGGAATCAGCATCGGAACGGTCATCGCCACGTTCAGCAAGTCGGCGCAACAAGCGCAACTCACCAGCTTTTTTATCAACCCGCCGCTCTCCTCCTTGTCCGGAGCGCTCAATCCTATCGAGGCAATGCCGAAATGGCTGCAGCCTCTCACTGTGCTGAATCCCGTCCACCACTTCGCAACCATCGTCCGCGGAACCATGCTCAAGGGAAGCGGGTTCATGGACGTCTGGCCGAACTTCCTGGCCCTGCTCCTCTTCACGCTCGCGTTGGTCTCGCTCAGCATCTGGCGATTCCGAAAACAACTCAGTTAGCAATAAAGGAGTTTTTCTTGCGGTGTCATTCTGAGCGAAGCGAAGAACCCCCGTATTTCGCTCTTGCAATTGTCTGTTCATTCGTCCCACGGAATAACTCAGAGACAGGATCTTTGCCATGAATCATTCAAAGTTCAGGAACACCCCAATTCTTCAACTCGCCGCAACTGCAATCATCGCCTCCCTGGCGACCCTCGCAGTTGCGACCCCCGCCGTCGCCCAGGGCCCATCCCAGTCCAGCCAGTCGCAGCACACGCTCGCAACTCCGCTGCCTCTCTCCGGGCGCGCGGGCGCGAGCGGATCGGTCACCGCAATAGAAGCGCCAATTGCCGGAACCACCAACAGCGTGACCACAATCAATCCCTCCGTTCAGGTCCAGGGTCCCTACATCGGAAGCTCTGCGAGCACCGCGAACCACCCCTTCTCCGGCAAGCTCTCTCTCCGCGAAGCCATCGACAGAGGCCTCAACTACAACCTCGGCGCAGTGGGTCTCAACCACGCCGTGCGTCAGGCCCAGGGGCAAAGTCAGATCGCGCGAAGCGCCCTGCTTCCCAATGTCAGCGGCTATCTCGCAGAAACGCTGCAGCAGGCCAATCTCGCCGCGCAAGGTCTGCGCATCCACATTCCTATCCCCGGCTTCAGCTTCCCCACCATCGTCGGCCCCTACAACAACATCGACTTGCGCGGCAACGTCACGCAATCGGTCGTCGATCTCACCGCCTGGAACAACTATCGCTCATCCAATGAGGTCGTTCACGCCGCCCAATTCTCCGCGCGCGATGCACGAGACGCAGTCGTTCTCGCCGTCTGCGGCACCTACCTCCAGATCATTGCCACTGCGGAGAGGGTCAAGTCCGCCCACGCTCAACTCAACACCGCCACCGCTCTCTATAACCAGGCGCAGCAAAAACGCGGCGTCGGCCTCGTCGCCCAGATCGACGTCGACCGCAGCGAAGTCGAACAGCTTACCCAGCAGCAGCGCGTCATCTCGCTCGAAACCGAGTTGTCCAAACAAAAGATCAGCCTCGCGCGCATGACCGGACTTCCGCCCAACGACGCCTACGACCTGACCGACGAAGTCCCATTTGCAGCCGCTCCCTCGCTTGACCTCGACGGGGCGATCCACCAGGCACTCGATCGCCGCGCCGACATCAAAGCTGCACAAGCCCAGATCCGCGCCGCCGAACGTGCGCTTTCCGCGGCCCGCGATGAGCGCCTGCCTTCCCTCTCCGTCAACGGCAACTACGGAGCCATCGGAACCAACCCGGCCCAGGCCAGCGCAACATTCTCTGCCGCCGCAACTCTCAACATTCCCATCTGGCAGGGAGGCCGTACCGAGGGCGACATCAAACAGGCGCAGGCTTCTCTCGCCCAGCGCCAGGCCGAACTCGAAGACCTCAAGGGCCAGGTCGAAAGCGACGTACGCAACGCCTACCTCGACCTGCAAGCGGCCACCAATCAGGTCAAACTAGCCCAGCGGAATCTTCAGGTCAGCAAAGAAACCCTCGACCTCACGCGACAGCGTTTCGAGGCCGGCGTCACCGACAACGTCGAAGTCATACAGGCCCAGGAGTCCCTCTCGTCCGCCGAACTCGACGGCATCAACAGCGTATTCGCCCACAACGTCGCGAAGCTCAGCCTCGCTAGAGCCATTGCGAGCGCCGCCGACAACCTGCAGCAATTCCTGAATCTTCAATAACGACGCCGGTTTTGAAGCCCTGCTATTTGTAACTGTCTCTGATCACGTGGTTTCCGGACGCGGCTGGCAGCAACTCAATCCGGTCTATTCGCAGACTCGCCAGACTCCGTAAACAAGTCTCGCCTTTGTTAACAATCTGTTCTTGCGAATATTCAGCCCCGCCACAGATTTTGATCTGCCGCCAGCAATATCGTCTGTGACGAAGAACACAGACAATCGTAGGCTCCGAACGCCGATTGTAGTTGTGAATAGGAATTGTCGCGAGGCGCAATCCGTTGCACGGATGACCCGCACGCCCTCAGCCTGTTGAGCGAATTAGTAGCTTTGACGGCCCGAGCCCACGTACAGCCACCCCTCATAGGAGCCGCCTCCGCAGAATACTGCAGTACCGGAGGAGTGGTCTCATGACGCAGCACGCAGCGCAAAAGTCGGTTGCAAAAACGCAAACCCCAGCCTTCACCCCAACCAAGTATGTCTACTTCTTCGGCGGCGGCAAGGCGGAGGGAAATGGCCGCATGAAGGATGTACTGGGCGGCAAGGGTGCCGGCCTGGCCGAGATGACCAATGCCGGGTTGCCCGTCCCTCCCGGATTCACCATCCAGACCGAAGCCTGTCGCGAGTACATGCTCGGCACGTTCAGCCCCGAGATCGGGGTTGAGATGCACGCCGCACTCGAGCACCTCGAGGCCCTGATGGGGCAGAAGCTCGGTGCCGCAGAGAATCCTTTACTCGTCTCCGTCCGCTCCGGCGCCAAGTTCTCCATGCCCGGCATGATGGACACCAT
>PKWK01000378.1 GCA_003133205.1 Granulicella sp.
TTGACCCCCAGAGCTTTCAACTCCGCAAAGTGGTCCCGGAATAAGCAGGCCTGCGATGTGCAACCCCGTGCCCCAGGGAGTAGATCCCATCCATCAGGGTTTGGTACCCCAGGTTGTGCCGCTCGGGGATACGCATAGACCACAGTACATCCAGGGAAACAGGATAGGTCAGCCGTCGTGCCGTCGGTGACAGAGAGAGGAATCGAAGCGATTGACATACCCACCAGGTGCCGGGCCGCACCATCGTCTATCGGCGCTGGGATCATTGACCAGTCAGGGGTCTCGACACCGTTGTTCATCATCGTCCGTCCGCAAAAATAGGGAGCATCATCCTAGTTTAGTAGGAATGTCCTCCAGCACCGATTCCCTCGAAGTGGAATTCCGGGTCACAATNNGAAGCAACCGGGGTATATGGCAGACGAAGGTAGAATCCGCCGGCGGTACTTCGGTGAGTCGAAGAAGCATCCGATTGCCTGCAGCTTTTACTACACGGCAACGTGGATTCTGGTTTGAGAATATACACTATCGGCCACTCGACGCGACCGATCGCTGAGTTTATCGGGATGCTTCAGGCGAACGCGGTGGAGTGTTTGGTAGATGTCCGTACCGTGCCGCGCTCCCGCCACAATCCGCAATACAATCGCGAGGAGCTTTCTGCCTCACTTGTGCGTGACCACGTACGCTACCTATACATGCCAGGGCTTGGCGGCTTTCGGCATCCTGTGAAGGGCTCAATCGCGAACCTAGGATGGCGCAATCTGAGCTTTCGAGGATATGCCGATTATATGCAGACACCGGAATTCACATTGCAACTGGAAGAGCTGATTGCAGTGGCTCGCACGAAACAGATCGCTATTATGTGTGCGGAGGCTGTACCTTGGCGATGCCATCGCTCGCTAATAGCCGACGCATTGCTAGTGCGCGGTGTTGATGTGCGAGAGATCGCAAGCGCAACGAAGACCACGCCGCTCACCCTCCATCCGTGGGCCCAGGTGAACGAAACCCAGGTAACCTACCCTGCCGGTTCCGATCGAGTCAGCTGATGCCGGCCAGTGACTGGTTCCAGCTAGGCCTACGCAATGAGTTGCGGCTCACATGTGATACATCTAGTGTTTTGGCCTGTATTAGCCGATCTATTTGAGTTCGACGGTCATGCGCTTCTGTCTCTCTCGGATTGCGGACTTCTTGCACTGTCATCTGCGCTACACGGCCGATGCGACGAAGCGTGGTTGGGGGAAGCGCGATGCAGGAGCTGGTCGCTTTGATTACGCAAGAGCAGAAACTTTTCAGCCTCTTGTGTCAGCGCTCGTTTGTGGAAGGACCCATGTTCGTCAACGGATGTTGCTCAACTCTCGTTTTTTCGTCGAGTCTATAGAAATCGCAGGTGAGCCTGACGCGGAGATGCGCAAGGGCGGGCTACGCTTGGAACACGCATGAGGATCAAATTGGAGACCGTGCTGACGACGCAGGTTACCGCTGACAGGAGGTCATACGCATGGCACACAACTTCAAAGCTGGAGATCACGTCGAGTGGAACTCCGAAGCGGGGCTGGTCCGAGGGACGATCAAGAAGAAACATACCTCCAAAATCACTTTCAAGGGATACACCGTCCACGCTTCAGAGGAGGAGCCACAGTATTTGATTAAGAGCGATAAAACTGACCACATGGCTATGCACAAAGGTTCAGCTCTCACACTGATTGCAAAAAGCACTCCGTGACCCAAATGAGCGATCTGATCAGCTGGCGACGCCGACAAGGCTATAGCGGCTACGTAAAGGAAGCACGGCCTATCTCGCCGCGCGCATTCAGTCGCGCGAGTAACAGGTGGTAGTAAAGCATTCCACGTTGTGGACCGAGTGCAGTGAGAACCGCATCTATATCAAAATGTGCGGCTCCTGCGACGAAGAGCAGATTGCGAGCTACGCTCGAGTCGTTCATGGGGAAGACATCGAGGCGCCCTAGTCCGCGTAACAATATGACTGTCGCTGTCCACGGCCCGATTCCTTTGATTCCGCGGAGGATCATCGCGGCATCCAGACTCGGACGCTCTTCCAGCATCCTTTCATCGAGATTACCGGATAGAATCGCGTCCGCCACCCGCCGTAAAGTGGCCAGCTTATTCGCGCTCAAGCCTGCTGCACGCAACGGACTATCGGTTGTAACGCGCAGAGCCTCGGCGCCTGGAAATGCATAGAGGGCAATACCCCCGCACTTGACAGGCGAACTAAGCGCCAAAATCAGTCGCCTCGAAATCGAACTCGCAGCAATGAGACTCACCTGCTGGAAGACAATTGCGTTCACGCATGCCTCCCATAGCGTGGGATAGCGAGGAGGCTTTACGCCGCGCATACGAACGGCCAGCGGCCACAGCCAAGGAATACCCTTGGCTGCGCTATAGAAGCGTGAAAGTTTCCGCTCGACCCCGAGAATCCGGCGTGCGGCGGCAAGCACCTGCGCGCATTCGTCAGGACCATCACATCCCTCAATGGTGACTGTAAGCGCCGCAGGCTGTGTTTGCGCGACGCGCACAAGGACAGATTTGCGAAAGCCGTCAAGTACACGGACATATTCGCCCTCGGGAGTGATCACGTCCACGGTATTTGTTGATAACCTTCGCAGCACGCTCACCGTAAGGTCGAGCCGATACGGCTTCGTCACGTCTATCTCATACCGAACTTTGGAATCGACAGTCCTTCCAACAGGCTGCGTCATTGGGATAGTCTCCCGGATCCCAGCCGATCCACGGCTACGGCTGTACATTCTATTTTCACTTGTCGCGACTTCCACGGTCTGTTGAAACAGTCGATTTCGATTTGGAGCATTTGCTGAGCTTGAAAATCCGTTGCAACAGAATCGCCTCATTATGCTCCGCCTGATTGCGAACCGTCTCGGCGCCACGTGGAAAGTTCGGCCGATTGTGGCTCACGCTACCCCTTTTACCCAAATGCTGAACCCACGCGCGATGAACTCCTTGCGCTGGCGGATGCATCAGACGACAGATGTACTGCGTCGAGTGACAAGCGGCTCATTGCGCCTCCTGTCGGTCGACGGCCACAATCAGAGCGGGAGTTGATCGGCGACAGAGATTGAATTGTCTCCAAAGTGCCAGGTGGACTTCTCAAAGGAGGCTTCGAATGCATGGGAGCCAAAACGAGAAGCACCGCTGGGGTGTGATTTTGGCTGGCGGCGACGGAACCCGCCTCAAGTCCTTGACACATCTCGTATCAAACGACGACCGACCAAAGCAATTTTGCCCGCTGCTGGACGGAAAGACGCTTCTCGCCCAAACTCGGCTTAGAATTGCGGGGAGCGTGGATTCTAGCCGAACACTGTTCGTGTTGAATAGAATACACGAGCCTTTTTACCAAGAAAAACTTGCGAAGGTCTCACCGACACAGATGGTCATACAGCCGAGCAATCGGGGAACGCTACCCGCTATCCTCTGGAGCTTGCTGCGCATCATTCAACTCGATGAGCGTGCTGTTGTTGCATTCTTCCCTTCAGATCACTATTACTCGCATGAAGAAAAGTTTATAGCGGGAATCGCATCCGGCTTCGAACTTGCGGAACTTCATGCCCAGAACGTAATCCTTTTGGGGGCGGTGGCCACTAGCCCAGAAATCGAATATGGATGGATCGAGCCGGAGACAACTGTTGCAAGCCCATTTAGCAACCAGCTAACGCCTGTAAAGCGGTTTTGGGAAAAGCCCTCGTCTCCAATAGCACAAAGCTTGTTAGATCGAGGTTGTCTCTGGAATACGTTTGTCATGGTCGGCCGCGCTAGCGCCTTCCTGAAAATGATTCAGCAAGCAGCCCCCAACATCTATCACGACTTTGAATCGATCGGGACGCTACCTAGTCTGGAGATGGAAGCCGCACTGATGCAGCCCCTCTACGACAGGCTTCCTGTGGCCGATTTCTCGCGATTGGTATTGTCGGTGAGCACAGAACGGCTCTGTGTCGCCAGCCTCGGCGATATCGGATGGAGCGATTTAGGAGACCCGCACAGGCTCATCGCTACCCTATTTGCAGCCGGTATGGAAAATCAGTGGGTCACGTCGGGGTTATGCAATCACTGCGGCGTTAGCCTAGCTTAATCCTGTGTTGTTTCTGGCTTTGGCATCGATTGTCATATGACTTAAGTCATATCCTCGCGGATAACTTCTAGCTAATTTCCGAATAGGTGAGGACCGATGGGTGCCGGGTAATAGGGACACCACACCTACGCATGCATGTGCGCGGAGCGGCAATCGTGTCAACTCGCTTGATGTGCAGAAAACGAATGTAGAGGCCGAGTTGCTGGACCTGGACCACGGACTGATATTTGTACCCATGGCAAAGGTGAAAAGATCGGATGGGGGTCATCCGGAGGCAAAGAGCTTGAGATTTACAAAACTAACACGGAGATCACCATGCATCGACATGAAGATCCACACAACAGCCTAGCCAGGCTTCCTGAGCTGGCCCAACCCGTTCTCCAGTTTGATCTTGCGGCTGAGATAGAGCACCTGCGGCGAGAAGACTCCTGGCAACGAGGTACAGGAAGAAGCTCAAAAACACTTGTGAAGCAGCCAGATTTCCGCATCGTTCTGATTGCGATGAAGTCGGCCACAGAGATGAAAGAGCATCGGGCAGACGGAAGAATCTCGATCCACACAATCATCGGGCACTTGCGACTCAAGCTACCGTCCCAGACCGTCGAGGTCCGGGCTGGCCATCTATTAGCGCTTGATCCTTGTATTGTGCATGACGTCGAGGCCCTGGAGGACAGCGTTTTCCTGCTCACCATCTCCTGGCCTACGGATCAGGCAGCCTATTCTGAGAAAGACGGATCCTAAGGATATCAGGGCTGTCGGAACGAACGAATTGAGAGCGGACAACTGCTCTTGCCAAACGACGGGCTTGTCGACTAAACGCGTCCGTTTCATATGATGTTGATCGTCGGATTGCCAAGGTAGCCGAAACCGCACCGATCCACTCCGGTTGCTTTATCCTGTCCGTGGCTCGGATTTCCGTATCAGGTGGCGTGGAAGTAATCGCGAGAGGGCTAGGTACTATGGGCAACGTATCTATCACGGTTGACGGCCAGACGATCACCACATCGCCAGGAACACTGCTGATTGAAGCCTGTAAGAGTGCCGGCATTCAGATTCCTTCCTTTTGCTACTATCCCGGCTTGTCGCTTCAAGGTGCCTGTCGGATGTGTTTGGTAGAAATTGAGAAAGTGCCAAAGCTCCAGACGGCGTGTACCACTCCGGTCGCCGATGGTATGACGGTAACCACCCAAAGCGAAACTGTTCGGCAGGCTCGCAAGGCAATGCTTGAATTTGTGTTGCAGAATCATCCGTTAGATTGTCCGGTCTGCGACGCGGGGGGACAATGCGAACTACAGGATGCAACACTGACATACGGTGCACCGGCGTCCAGACTGATCGATATCAAGAACCACAAGGAAGAGCAACAGTGGTCCCCCGTGGTCTATTTTGACCGACCTCGCTGCATCATGTGCTACCGATGCGTCAGGGTTTGCGGTGAGGGCATGGACGTATGGGCATTGGGGATCGCCAACCGCAACTCCTCCCAACTTATTGTGCCCAATAAAGGAGACTCCCTCGAGTGCGAGGAGTGCGGCATGTGCATCGATATTTGCCCAGTGGGAGCACTCACCTCTGGGGCCTATCGGTACAAGACACGTCCCTGGGAGATGAAGCACGTGGCAACCATCTGTACGCATTGCAGCGACGGATGCACAACGACGCTGGGGGTGCGGCCAAGCAAGGATGGTATGCAGATTGTTCGCGGTTCAAATCGAACTAAGAGCGGAATCAATGGTGAGTTCCTGTGTATCAAAGGTCGCTATGCCTTCGATTTTACTGAGCACCCCGAACGGATTAAGCAACCTCTAATTCGGAAAGAGGGCCATCTCGTCCCAACGTCTTGGTGGGAGGCCCTGTCAACTGTCGCCCGGCGCTTCGTAGAGATCAGGGATACCTTCGGGGGGAAATCCTTGGGCGTGATCGGTTCCAATCGCACGACAAATGAAGAGAATTACCTCCTACAGAAGGTCGCACGTGTGATATTCCGGACCAACAATATTGATCATCATCGTACGGTCGATTTCCCAGCTTTCTTGCACAATCTTGCCGGCAGGGTCAATGCCACCGCCAGCATGAATGATGTGCTGAGTGCTCCAGCCATCCTGCTCATTGGTAATGATCCTACATACCGCCATCCTCTATTGGCATGGCAGATACGAAGCAATGTGCGGCTAAACAAGGCACGGCTCTACTTGATTCATTCCCGACCTATCAAGTTGGCACGGCAGGCCGACGTGTTTATTCAGGTTGATCAGGGCGGCGAAGGCAATGCGGTTGAATTCCTCGCCGAAGGAAGAAGTGATTCCGACCAATTCTCGATGAACGCAAGTGTCGTGGAAAGGCTTGCTGCTCTTCGAAATACGCTCCATACCGAGAACGGTCTGGTAGTCATTTTTGGTTCTGAATTGCATCGAAACGTCGTAGCTGCACTAGTGAGGTTTGGCACTGACATTCCAGGATGTAAATTCATTTGCCTTGGCGATTACGCCAACTCCAGGGGTGCCGCTGACATGGGGCTCTATCCAGATCTTTTACCTGGATACACGGCACTCTCAGACGGTGAACGGTTTTCGAAGGAATGGGAGGCGGAGATCCCCCAATGGAGAGGCCTAAACCTGCCCCAAATGCTAGAAACCTTCGAAGATGGCCAACTGCAGGCGCTTTATGTCGTCGGCTCAAATCCTGTTTCTCGCTACCACGTCGATCCATCCAAACTGTCTGGAAAGTTCCTTGTGGTGCAGGATCTCTTCCTCACCGAGACTGCGTTATTAGCCGATGTTGTGTTGCCAGCCACTTGTGCGTATGAGAAGTCCGGGACATTCACGAACACATGCGGTGATCTACAAAAGCTGGCAAAAGCTGGAGATGTGGCTGGGCCTAGGAGCGATCTGGAGATCATCGCCCGTATCGCCACATTGATGGGTTATGAGATCGGAAAGTTGGTCCAGCGCGGGGAAGGAGTTCGTGCCGACATGGGGCAGTCAAGGGGAGCCCAGAATGGGGAGGTGGATCGACAAGCCGTCTGGATGCAAGCTCAAAATTTGGAGCCTCGGTTGGGGCCCTTCGATCCAGATGCGGTATTACGCGAAATCCAGCGAGTGCTCCCGTCCTACCGGTCCAGCCATACTGATTTTTCAGGTGGTAGTGGAATTCCACAATCAGAACCATTGGATCGTACCGACATACATGACGAGGCTCAATTGATCTTCACGTCAAATGACGGTTTGTTTTCTTCGGGTACTCTAGGCAACTATTGCGATGCACTTAATAGTGTGAGCGAAAGCGGTCTTCTGTTGCCGTATGAGCAGGCGACGGCGGGGAAGAAAGCTCCCGCCGAGCCAAAACTTTGGACCGACCCTGGAACTATTGGCACTCGTGCATGAGGTGTCGGTGCGTTTAGAGACTCAGAACGGCAGATGGAAAGTGTCTTGGCATGTGCTGGCGGCAAAAAGCGTCAACGTACAAGTCGGAGTCGGGCCGCAATGGAACCCAGGCTGATGTCGGAAGCGGCAAGGCTCCTACGATCGGATTAGAACAAGAGAGGGAACAGGGATGCAACCACGATTGGAATACGGAAAAGCCGCTCCGGGCGCCGTGACGGCCATGCGACACCTAGAAGTCTATGTCCGCGATTGCGGGTTAGAACACTCATTGCTTGAGCTAGTAAAGCTAAGGGCTTCGCAAATCAATGGATGTGCCTACTGCGTGGATATGCACACCAAAGACGCTCGCGCGATGGGGGAAACTGAGCAACGGCTTTATGCGGTGGTCGTGTGGGAGGAGACTCCTTTCTTCACAGAACGGGAACGAGCCGCGCTCGCCTGGACGGAGGCAGTAACACTGGTCAGCGAAGAGCATGTACCAGACGATACATATGAGCAGGCTCACCGGAACTTCGACGAAAAGGAGCTGGTTGATTTGACGCTGGCAATTATCGCCATCAACGGCTGGAACCGATTGGCGATTAGCTTCCGCGCGATACCTGGCGCCTACCAACCGGCTGCACCAAAAAAAGTAAGTGTGGAAACCGCAGGGTCCCCTACTCAGTAGAACGAATGATACGTGGCCAATACCATCATGACCCGAGCAAGCATATTGCCTGCAACCTCGTATTTTAAGTGCACTTCAGGGTCCACCTCCGGAATCAATTTACCCGGCCAAGACAATAAATTGATTTCATTAGGCTTCTAGCTGGACGAAAGGGATGCCTGATGCAGACCGAGAAGCCTGCCAATGCCAGCTATTGTTCCTCGGACGGCACGATCGAAGCACCTTGATGGGCCAGCACCTCATCGCTGAAACAACATTGCACTTGATATGCGACCAAAGTGTAGTCACCGGGTCGGCACCCGAGGCAGTGCCGCGCCCGCCGACTGCACGGATCCCGCCCAAGTTGTGGTTAAGTCCAGATA
>PKWK01000176.1 GCA_003133205.1 Granulicella sp.
GTTGCCGGTCAAGAGCGAGATTCCGGGCTACACCCTGATCACCGTCATCTTCACCACGTCCGGCAACGCCAGCAGGCCGATATCGTTCCTGCTCTCCACCGACGGCAAAACCCTCGCGCAGTTCAACAAGTTCGATCTCAGCCAGGATCCCAAGGACAAAGTGTCCGCGGCCGGCCGTCCCGCGCGGGGCGGTCCACCCAACGCGCCCGTGCTCATCGTCGGCTTCGACGACCTCGAATGCCCCTACTGCGCCAAGATGAACGCGGAGCTGTTCCCCGCGATCCTGAATCGTTACAAGGACCAGGTCCGCGTCGTCTATCGCGACTTCCCGCTGGAAGAGATCCATCCCTGGGCCAAGCACGCGGCCATCGATGCCAACTGCCTCGCCGCCGCCACCACCGACGGCTACTGGAACTTTGTCGACTACGTTCACGTACATACCGACGAGATGGCCGGCACGGAGAAGACCGCCGCCAAGGCCAATCAGACGCTCGACAAACTAACCCTCGACGAAGGCACGCGCCAGAAGGTCAACCAGCCGGAACTGGTGGCCTGCGTCCTGAAGCAGGATGACACCGTGGTCAAGTCGTCCATCATCCAGGCCGAGGCGGATCCGCTGCGCGTCAATTCCACGCCCATGCTGTACGTCAACGGCGAAAAGGTGGAGGGCGTAGTGCCGATCGAGACCCTCTACCGCATCATCGACAGAGCTTTGACCGCGGCCGGCCAGACACCACCGCCGCCTGCGCCCGCCGCGAAACCCGCGCCCGCGCCAGCACCCGCCGCCACCAAGCCAGGGAGTTAGCAGAAGGATGGGAACTGTTGTGAAGGTCAAACGGAACGAGTCACACAAGTGTGAAGGATCGAAAACCGGAATGGAGAAACATGTGTAGCAAAGTAAGGATGGCGGTCAACCCCACACTGGTTGGCGGTGTCAGAAGCGCATGCTACCGAACCGCGGTTGGCCTGCTCCCCGTGGCCCTTCTTCTGATTGGCGGATGCAGAACCACCCACAACGCAGATGTGGTAGCCACCGTGAATGGCCGTGCCATCATGCGCGCCGAGATGGACAGGATGTATCAGGCGCAGCTCGCCCAGGCGCAGAGCCAGCAGCCCTCGCCCGAGGAGGCCGATTCCCTCAGGCTGAGCGCCGTCCGCGAACTCATCAACGAAGAAATCCTCGAGCAGCGCGCGGCCAAGATGAACCTGACCGCGACCACCGAGGAGGTCGATGCGAAGCTCGCCGCAATGAAGGCCCCGTATACCGAGGACCAGTTCGCCGAGCAACTGAAGGCCAACCATACGACGCTCGATGACCTGAAGCACGACCTGCGCCGTTCGCTGACAACAAATAAGCTGCTGAATAAAGAGGTCAACTCCAAGGTCACCGTGTCGGACGCCGACGTTACGGCCTACTACAACCAGCACAAGGCTGAGTTCGACCTCATCGAGCCCCGCTCCCATCTCGCCGTCATCCGCGTCACCAGTGTTCCCTCGCCGCAGCCCGGCAACCTCCAGGGCAGCAAGGCGAGCACTGACGCCGAGGCCAAAAAGAAAATTCAGGCCCTGAAGAACCGGCTCGAGTCGGGCGAAGACTTCGGCGCGATTGCGACGAATTTTTCTGAAGACCCGAACACTTCATCGAGCGGAGGCGACATGGGCTTCGTTCCCGAGAGCCAGTTGAAATCCGATCCCACGGTCGGCGCCGCTATCCTGAAGCTGCAGCCCGGACACATTACCGACATCTTTCCGCTGATCGACGCACAGAGCAAGAAGCCGGTTGGCTACTCCATCTACAAGCTGATCGAGCGTGAACCCGCCGGCCAGCGCGAGATCACCGACCCCGTCGTGCAACAGCACATCCGCCAATTGCTCCACGATGGTCGCTCGCAACTCGTCCAGAACGCTTACTTCGAGATGCTGCGCGACCAGGCGAAAGTCGAAAACTTCTTCGCCGACGAGATCCTCAAGAACGACGCAAAGTAGGCGCCGGCCGTCCCTCGCCGTTGCCACGGATCCGGGTGGGTTATCCAGCGAAGCTCAACCGTCCTGCTCATTCCCCGCGCTCGCCGCCAAGCTTCCACAACACCTGCCGCAGAATTCCCATCCACACCGGCGCATCCTCCGCGTTCACGCCCATGCGCCGCACCAGGCGGCGCATCTGCGCGGGGTTCCTGTCGGCCGGGTGACGCCGCGTATATTCGGTCCTTTCCAGCACCTCGCTCAGCAACGCCGACAGCCGCTCCAGCACGGCCGCCTCCGCCGGGTGCCCCATATCTCGATTTTGAGATGTGGGTTCTACGGGTGCCCCATTCATGACAGCCTGATCCTCATGAGTTGGATTCCGCACCAACTCATACAGACACACCGCCACCGCCTGCCCCAGGTTCATCGAGGGATGCCGCACCTCCGCATGCTCCCACATCGGCACGGTGAGCAGCCAGTTGCAGTGGCTCAACTCCTCGTTACTCAGCCCCGTCTTCTCCGACCCGAACAGCAGCGCCACCCGCCCGGCGTTACCACCACGACCGGGTGCCCCATCCATGACAGCCTGTCCGTCATGGGTGGGTTCACGCAACTCCGCGCGCATCCTCACCGCAGCCTCGGAGAGCTGAAGCAATTCATGCTGCACATCGCGCTCGCCCACCGCCGTCGTCCCCACCACCAGCGTGCAATCGGCCACCGCCTCCGCCACGCTCGCGCACTTCATCGCACTCGCCATCACCTCCGACGCATCCACCGCGGACTTCGCCGCCTCGAACGGCACCGGAAACTCGTTCACCACCCTCAGCCTGCCGAAGCCGAAGTCATGCATCGCGCGCGCCACCGCCCCAATGTTGCTCGGGTTCCGCGCCCGCACCAGCACCACGCAAACCCGCCCGAGCTCGCCTTCACTTAGCATCGCCTCCAATTGTAGAGTCGCGCCCCCCGCCTCCCCAGCAAGATAAATCAAACTTTCGTTCACCTCGGAAAGCCACAGGCCGACCTAAGCCAGTGCATGCACCGCGGTCAGCGCATTGGCAATAGCCTTCCCGGCAGTCACCGTATCGGCGGTCCCGCCCACATCGCGCGTGCAGAGCGACTTGTCGACCAGCGTAGTCTCAATCGCCCTCAGAACAGCAGCGCCCGCTTCCACCTCGCCCAGATGATCGAGCATCATCGCGGCCGACCAGATCTGCCCAATGGGATTCGCAATGCCCTTGCCCGCGATATCCGGCGCCGAACCGTGCACTGGTTCGAACAGCGACGGGAAGCGGCCTTCAGGATTGATGTTGCCCGAAGGCGCAATGCCAATCGTTCCCGCGCACGCCGGCCCCAGGTCGGAGAGAATATCGCCGAACAAGTTTGACGCGACCACCACATCGAAGCGGTCGGGGTTCAGCACAAAGTGCGCGGTCAGAATGTCGATGTGATATTTGTCCCACGTCACGCTGGGGAAGCCCTTGCTGATCTCCTCCACGCGCTCGTCCCAGAACGGCATCGTGATCGAAATCCCGTTGGACTTGGTCGCCGAAGTCAGATGCTTCTTCTCGCGCTTCTGCGCCAGTTCGAACGCGAACTTCAGAATCCGGTCCACGCCCACGCGCGTCATCACCGTCTCCTGCACCACAACCTCGCGCTCGGTTCCAGGGAATATTCTGCCGCCAATCGACGAGTACTCGCCCTCGGTGTTCTCGCGCACCACGAAGAAGTCGATGTCGCCAGGCTTGCGGCCCGCCAGCGGGCACGGCACCCCGGGCATCAACCGCACCGGGCGCAGGTTCACGTACTGATCGAACTCGCGGCGGAACAGAATCAGTGATCCCCACAACGAGATGTGGTCGGGAACGACGTCCGGCCAGCCCACCGCACCAAAGAAGATGGCGTCATGGTGGCCGATCTGGTCCTTCCAGTCATCCGGCAGCATCTTCTTGTGCTTCATGTAGTAGTCGCAGGAGGCGAAGTCAAACTCGTCGAGTTGCAGCGCAAAACCGAACTGTTTCGCGGCCGCTTCGAGCACCCGCACGCCCTCGGGGACAACTTCTCGGCCAATCCCATCGCCTGGGATAACCGCTATCTTGTAACTCCGATTGGCCTTATTTCTTTCACTGGCATTGGGCATGATGAGAGCCTTTCAAGTTCGAATGTCTCCCTGGGCATCGCCTTGCGTTACCGCACGCATCAACAGGATCGTAACCGCGGACACTACCAGCGTACCGCCAACCAGGTAGAGTCCGCGACTGAAGTGCTCGCCGCCCCCGCTGTTCGCGCCGATCATGTAGGGCCCAACGAAACCGCCCAGCGTGCCCAGCGAGTTGATCAGCCCAATCGCCGCAGCCGCAGCCGTGCCGCCAAAAAACATTGTCGGCAGGCTCCACAGCGGCGGTTTCGCCGCGCTCACTCCAAACGCCGTAAGCGACAGTCCGGTGATCGCCAGAATCGCCGACGACCCAGCCCGCGCGGCCATCGCCATTCCCACCGCCGCAATCACGCACGCAATCGCCGCATGCCAATAGCGCTCGCCCGTGCGGTCCGAATTGCGCGACCACAACACCATGCCGACTAAGGCGATCAGGTTTGGAATCGCGACGAGGAATCCGATCTTGAACACCGAGAAACCGAGGCCCTTCACGATCAGCGGAGCCCAGAACCCGATCGTATACAGCCCCGCCGACGTGCCGAAGTACGCAAGCGAGAGCGCCAGAACCTTCCAGTCCATCAACGCACGCCACGCGCTATGGCTGCGCGGATCCTTGATTGCGGCCTGCTCCGCGAGGATCGCCTGCGTAAGCCAGTTGCGCTCTTCCGCCGTCAACCAAGCAGCATCAGCCGGACGATCCGTCAGAAATCGAAATGTAACCAATCCCAGCACCAATGCAGGAATGCCTTCCACCAGGAAGAGCCACTGCCACCCGTGCAGACCCATCAAACCATTCAGCCCCATCAACGCGCCGGACACCGGCGACCCGATCAATCCCGCCATCGGCGCGGCGGCCATAAACATCGCCGTCACCGCCGAGCGATGATGCGAAGGAAACCAGTAGCTCAGGTAAAGAATGATCCCCGGAAAAAATCCAGCCTCCGCCAGCCCCAGCAGAAACCGCAGCACATAAAAGCTGATCGGCCCGCGCGTGAAGGCCATCGCCACCGAAACCAGCCCCCACGTAATCATCACGCGCCCAATCCAGAACCGCGCGCCCACCTTGTGCAGGATCATCGTCGACGGAACTTCGAACGCGAAGTAGCCAAGAAAAAAAATCCCCGACCCCAGCCCGAACATCTGCGCCGTCAGCCCGATCTCCTTGTTCATGGTCAGCGCGGCGAACCCGACGTTGATCCGATCGAGAAACGCTACAAAATAAAGCAGCATCAGGAACGGGATCAGCCGCCACGTAATCTTGCGAATCGCACGCGCCTCAAGGGAGCCCGAAGCACGCGTCGCCGTGTCGCCCATACCCTCCCCTTAGCGCTGAACGCAGCTTCAAACTCAGAGCCTCCTGATTGTATCCGTGGGAGCTTCCGGTTGGATTTAGCTGAGGTCAGAGTTCTTCCCACCGCCGACACGGCGGCGAGAGCGGTGCGCCGAGGCACTCGTGGTACACCTCGGCCTTGGAGAGTTCTGGTTCGCTCAAGTGTCTGGCGATGATCAGGAAGCAGGTCGGACAGACGGAATCATAGGTCCCGTCTCCGTTGTAGCGATGCGGAAAACCAGCGTCGAAGTCGAGGGACATAGACGTACCTTGGCACGATAGATTTTGGCCCGAGATCAAAAATTTTAGACCGCAATCAAAATTCCGTCTGTCTGCTATCCGACAATTCCCGCCACATCTTTCGGATGGCCTAGTTCGCCCAGACGCTAGGCGCGGACCGCCTTCGCGCTATCCTTCAGCAGCCCGAGCCGCACCAGGCTCTCGCCCGTCGGTGCTCATCCTCGACTCCCTACCCATTAACGCGTTATACACCCACTCCTTTGGCGTCGAATGGAAAGCCACCCTCACCCAAGGGCCGAAGGCCCGCTCTACCCTAGCCCAGGGCAACGCCCTGGGTCAGAGCCCGCCAACCAAACCGAGGGCTGAAGGCCCGGCCTATAATTCCCTCGCCGTGCCCCCCCAATTATTTTTCGCCAGAAACCTCAGCAAATTCGCATGTCAAGCCCCCGCGCTCCCAATTAAATAAATATCTCCATCCCTCTCAATCACTTAGCCACCAAAAATAGTTGGCATAGGAGTTATGCTCCACCTGCTATCCTTAAATAAGACTAGAAAGAACAAAGGCTGCAAGGACCCGACCCCGCGCAAGCCCCGGGGCGCCGGGAACCCGGCAGCCTGTCCAACTTAAGTTCCGTCGAAAGGAGACCGAAAGTATATATCAATCGGTATATACCAAGCCGTAAGCCACGCAGATTCAATAAAATATGGTATATACCGGGGGGCACTCCCCAGCAACCGGCACCTCGAACCTCGAACCTAGTACCTCGAACCTAGCCAATGCCCGATGACTTCGCCCAACTCGTCAAGCAGCAGGCCGACATCGTCCGCGTCATCGGCGACTATCTGAAGCTGCGCAAGACCGGCGCCCAGAACTACACCGGCCTCTGCCCCTTCCACAAGGAGAAGACTGGCAGCTTCTCGGTGAACGCCACGCACGGCTACTACTACTGCTTCGGCTGCCACGAGAAGGGCGACGTCTTCAACTTCGTGATGAAGATGGAGTCGCTCAGCTTCCCCGAAGCGGTCCGCGCCGTCGCCACCAAGGCCGGCATCCCGCTGCCCAAGCGCGAGTTCAGCTCGCCCGAGGAGGCGCGCGAAGCTGGCCTGCGCCGCCAGCTTATCGACATCCACGAGGCCGCAACGCAGTACTTCGAAGCGCAGCTCAAGTCGCCCGAAGCCGCCCGCGCGCGCGAGTACCTCACCAGCCGCGCCGTCTCCGCCGAGACCATCAAGACCTTCCGCATCGGCTACGCGCCCGACGACTTCAACTCAATGCGCGAAGCCCTCAAGCCGCACTTCGCCGAAGAGGTCCTCCGCGCCAGCGGCCTCTTCTCCGCGAAGGACCAGGCCGACGGCTCGCCNNTTCCGCAAGCGCATCACCTTCCCCATCGCCAACGAGGCCGGCAAGATCATCGCCTTCACCGCGCGCGCCCTCGACCCCGACGAGAAGAACGCAAAGTATCTGAACTCGCCCGAGTCCGCCCTCTACACCAAGGGCCACGTCCTCTTCAATCTCGACAAGGCCAAGTCCGAGATGCGCAAGTCCGACTTCGCCGTCCTGGTCGAGGGCCAGATGGACTGCATCTCGGTCTACATGGCCGGAATCCACAACGTCGTCGCCACCTCCGGAACCGCATTCACGGAGACGCAGGTCCGCCTGATCGGCCGCTTCACCAAGCGCGTCATCGTCAACTTCGACCCCGACACCGCCGGCGCCGCCGCCACCGAGAAGTCCATCGCGCTGCTCACCGAAGAGGACTTCGACATCAAGGTCGTCACGCTCGAAGGCGGCCTCGATCCCGACCGCTTCGTCCGGGAGCACGGCATCGCGGCCTACGGCGCAACTCTCCGCGCCGCCAAGCGCTACTCCGACTACCTCATCGAGCGCGCCCGCCAGCAGTTCCCGGCGCACACCGCCGAGGCCAAGGTCGCCGCGATGAACTACCTGCTGCCGCACATCCGCCGAATGACGCATCCGATCCGCCGCAACCAGTTCGCCGAAGACGCAGCCAACAAGCTCGGCATCGACTCCGCGCTGATGCGCCAGGAGCTGAAGCAGGCCGCCGCGCAACGCGTCGCCTCTGTCCCCGCGCACCGCTCCGAGCCGCTCACCGAGACCGAACGCATCCTCCTCCGCGCGCTCGTCCTGCCCGAGTCCGACTCCGCCCGCGTCATCGCGTCAACCCACATCGCCGACCACCCCGAATGGATCGCCGACCTCGCCACAGCCGATCTGCTCGACGCGCTCGCCCATTCTCCCGTGCCGCCCAACCCGCTCGACGCCGCCTCCACGGACGAGGCTCGCGCCCACCTCGCTCTCGCGCTCGACCACACGCCGCAGTCCACCGACACTCCGCTGACGGAACAGGACGAAGGCGCGCTGCACACGCTCGAACATCGCCGCCTCGAACGCCGCCAGCGCGAACTCCGCTCCCAGATCGCCGAAGCCGACCGCCGCGGCGACACCGAAATGCTCAACAAGCTCATCCAGGAAAAGCTCGACATCGACCGCAAACTTCGCAACCACTAACGTGTTCTCTAGAATGAATTAGAAAGCCGCAGAGGAGAGCGCCATCGACGCCAGCACAAAACGCCGCCTCTTCCTCGGCTTCGCCTCCAACTGGATCGGCAAGCTGGCCAGCACCATCATCCAGCTCATCCAGGTCCCGCTCTTCTTTCACTTCTGGGCGACCAGCGTCTACGGCGACTGGCTGATCGTCACTGCCATCCCCACGCAGCTCAGCTTCTCCAGCGTCGGCTTCGGCAATGTCTCCTCCACGGAGATGACGATGCTGGTTGCCGGCGGCGACCGCGAAGGCGCCCTCCGCGTCTTCCAAAGCTGCTGGTGGCTCATCTCGTTCATCTGCGTAGCCATCGGACTGATGCTCGTGCCCGTGCTCTACTTCGTCCCGGTCGCCAGCGCCCTCAACATCCACTCCATCAGCTCGTCCGACACCAAGTGGATCATCTTCTACCTCGGCCTCTCCATCCTATTTGGCCAACTCGAGCAGCTGATGGGCGCGGCCTACACCTGCGTCGCCCGCTACCCCTACGGCTCCTTCGTCAAGACGATGATCTCGCTGGCCGCCTTCGCCGCGACGATGGTTCCCGTGGTTCTCGGCTACGGTCCACGCACCGCCGCGCTGGCGTTCGCCATCGCCAACAGCGTCGGCACGGTTGTCTTCGGCCTGTTCGTGCGCCACGACATGCCCTGGATCGAGTTCGGCTGGAAGCACGCACGCTTCTCCGAGATTCGCCGCCTCGCCGCGCCCGCCTTCGCCTTCATGGGATTTCCCATCGGCAACGCGCTCAACCTGCAGGGAACGCTCATCGCCGTCGGCTACGCGCTCGGCCCCGTCGACGTGGCCATCTTCGCCAGCGCGCGCACCGTCTCCCGCGTCGCGCTGCAGATGGTCCAGATGGTCAACAACACCGTCTGGCCCGAACTCTCACTTGCATACGGCGCAAGGAACTTCGATCTCCTCCGCTCCCTGCATCGCCGCGCCTGCCAGACCGCACTCATTCTTTCCCTCTTCATCGTGGTCTGCATGATGACCTTCGGCCCCTGGTTCCTCACTCACTGGACCGGAGGCCACGTTCCACCCAGCCGTCCTCTGCTGGCGATCCTGCTTTTGGTGGTCGTCATCTACTCGCTGTGGTCCACCAGTTCCACACTGGCCACTGCCACCAATCAGCATCAGCGGCTCGCCAGTTGGTATATCGCGGGAACCGGCGTCACCGTTGTGTTCACCTACCTGTTCGCGCTTCGCTACGGGCTCTACGGGGCAGCCGCATCGCTCATCCTCTCGGAGGTCATCATGAATCTCTACGTCCTCCCCGCCTCCCTGCGCATGTCCCACGACACCTTCCGCGCCTTCTTCGCCAGCCTGCTGCATTACCCGCAGTCGCTGAAGCCCGCGGCCCTGCTGGCGCGCCTGAGCCGATCCAAACCCTCGCTGGAAGCCGAGTGACGCCTATGCGCAGAGCGACCTATTCGAGCCGATCGCCAATTTCGATCGAGGGACCACGCGCATGAGAGTGAGCCAGGCCGTCTTCGGCGTCTTTCATCACTTCGAACTAGCGCGCGAACTGGAGCGGCGCGGCCACCTCGACATGGTGTATTCCACGTGGCCATGGGCGCGCCTGAAGCGCGAAGGCCTGGACCACAGCAAGGTCCAGACGTTCCCCTGGCTGCACACGCCGGAGATGCTGCTCAACCGCGCAGGTCTGCGCCTCCCGGGCCGACTGGGCCACGAACTGAGCTACCAGAACGCCCTGCGCTTCGACGATTGGACGAGCCGGCGGGTGGGTGCAATCGACGCCCTGATCGGCATCTCCGGTGCCGCGCTCAAGACCGGCCGCATGCTTCAGCAGCGCGGCGGCAGGTTCATCTGCGATCGCGGATCGACCCATCAGCGCTATCAGGAGATCATCCTCGCTGATGAATTCCGCAGGTGGGGCCTCGCTCCTCCTGTCGGCGACCCCCGCGTCACCGTGCGCGAGGAGGCGATCTACGAGGTGGCCGACGCAATCACCGTCCCGTCCTCCTTTTCGCGCCGCTCCTTCATCGAGCTGGGAGTTCCGGCAGAGAAGATCCACACCATTCCCTACGGCGTCCGGCTCGTAACCTTCGCCAAGGTTGCAGACCCTTCGACCGACGCGTTCGAGGTGCTCTTCGTCGGACACGTCTCCCTGCGCAAAGGTGTGCCCTATCTGCTGGAGGCATTCCAGCAACTCAAGCATCCCGCCAAACGGCTCCGCGTCATCGGTGCAATGTCCCCGGAGATCAAGCAGCTAGTCGACCGCTTGCCCAAAGAGAACGTCGAATTCCTGGGCTCCATCCCGCAGATGCAGTTGCCGAAGATCATGAGCGAGAGCCACGTACTCGTGCTGCCCTCCATCGAAGACGGCTTCGGCCTCGTCCTGTCGCAGGCCCTGGCGTGCGGCTGCCCCATCCTGGCCAGCACCAACACGGGCGGCGACGACCTCATCTCCGACGGCACGGAGGGCTTCATCGTCCCCATCCGCGATGTCGATGCGCTGACCGACCGCATGCAACGTCTGGCCGACGATCCCGCCCTGCAATACCGGATGAGCGAAGCTGCCCTGGCCCGCGTGAAACACCTCGGAGGCTGGCGCCACTACGGAGATCTGTGGGAGAGCCTTCTGCAACGCCTCACCCACAGCGAGCCGTAAAAGTGGGCTTGGGCGATCAGCTCTGGATTACCGAAGTTCCCGGCGGCCTCAAATTGTCGCCTCTGAGCCAGGAAGATACTGAAACGATGGAGGTTGGCCGCCGAGTCATGCGCAAGCACCGCGAAGTCTTGAAGAGGTTGGCCGACGGCTAACCGCCATTCTTCTCTGAGTCTTTTCCCTCCTGAAACCGTCTAATAACCGTGGTATCCTAGTATCTGCTGGGGACGTGCGCCATTGAATGCCCTGACCTTCCTAAGGTTTTCGGGCTTGCCACCGCGGTTGACACCGCATCCTATCCCTGCCGATCAACGAAACAACCAAGGGAACAGTCCGCCTGTACCTCTGGCGGTCCCACAAAAAATTTAAGCAGGAGCGCGCATACGCCGTGGCTGAAGAAATCGACAAGTACGAAGACGACATAGAGAAGCTCATCGACACCGGAAAAGAGAAGGGCTATCTCACCTTTGGTGAGGTCAACGATCTGCTCCCCGGCGACATCACCTCGCCTGACGAGCTCGATGACCTGATGACCACCATCAACACCCAGGGCATCGATGTGCTCTCCGGCGAAACCCACGGCGACCGCGATAAGTACGAGCCCGAGGCCGGCGAAGAATCCGACGACGTCGAACTCGACCTCTCCCCCGGAACGCTCGAGAAGACCAACGATCCCGTGCGCATGTACCTGCGCGAGATGGGCACCGTGCCGCTGCTGACACGCGAGGGCGAAGTCGAAATCGCCAAGCGCATCGAGCGCGGACAGAACCGCGTCATGAAGGCCATCTCGCGCTCGCCGATCGTGATCCGCGAGATCGTCGGTCTCGGCGAAGACCTGCGCCGCGGCGTGCGCAACATCAAGGAAGTCGTCACCTTCGACGAAGAGGAACTCACCGAAGAGATACTGCAGGCCCGTGTGCGCGCCACTGTCGGCCGCATCGACGTCATCGTCAAGCACCAGAAGAAGGTGCTCGCGCTGGAAGAGAAGCTCGCCTCGCCCACCGGCAAGGACGCCAAGGCCAAGGCCCGCGACACCCGCAAGAATCGCTGGCTCGTCGGCCGCGAGCACGTCTACATCAACCGCATCATTCGCGAGCTGAAGTACACCAACGGCGAGAAGAAGCGCCTGCTCGACAAGGTCAACAAGACCGTCGACGCCATGCGCACGCTCGAGCGCCAGATCAAGTCGCTCGACGTCAAGCACGAGAACTCGAAGTCCGAAGAGCTGCGCAAGGAGTATCGCCGCCAGCAGAAGAACTGCCGCACCGATCTCGAACGCATTGAGGCCGACGCCGGCATCTCCATCGCCTACCTGAAGCGCACCCAGCGCGAGATGATCCAGGGCGACATGGACGCCGAGCGCGCTAAGCGTGAGCTGATCGAGGCCAACCTTCGCCTCGTCGTGTCGATCGCGAAGAAGTACACCAACCGCGGCCTGCAGTTCCTCGACCTCATCCAGGAAGGCAACATCGGCCTGATGAAGGCCGTCGACAAGTTCGAGTACCGCCGTGGTTACAAATTCTCCACGTACGCAACGTGGTGGATTCGCCAGGCGATTACCAGGGCGATTGCCGACCAGGCCCGGACTATCAGAATTCCTGTCCACATGATCGAGACCATCAACAAGCTCATCCGCACCTCGCGTCAACTGGTGCAGGAGCTGGGCCGCGAAGCGTCGTCCGAAGAGATCGCCAAGCGCATGGACATTCCCGTCGCGAAGGTGCGCAAGGTCCTCAAGATCGCGCAGGAGCCCATCTCGCTCGAAACGCCCATCGGCGAAGAGGAAGACTCGCACCTTGGAGACTTCATCGAAGATCGCATGGCCGTCAGCCCGGCGGACGCGGTGATCGCGGTCAACCTGAAGGAGTACACGTCGCAGGTGCTGCGCACGCTGACACCACGCGAAGAGCGCGTCATCAAGATGCGCTTCGGCCTCGAAGACGGCAGCGAACACACGCTCGAAGAGGTCGGCCAGAGCTTCCAGGTCACCCGCGAGCGCATCCGCCAGATCGAAGCCAAGGCCCTCCGCAAGCTGCGCCACCCCAGCCGCTCGCGCAAGCTGAAAGCCTTCGTCGACGGCGTCAAGGACGCGTAAACCCTATAAGGCTCGTCATTCTGGCGAAGCCAGAATCTCCGTATTTCGCCTTACCGAATGCCCCACATCTCACCTCTGAGATGTGGGGCTTTTCGTTGTTCCAGCCTAAGCCGCGCTCTTCGGAATCGGAGGTGGCGGCGGCGGCTCGCCGCCGGCCGACGGCAGCGAGCTGTACCAGTCGATTCCGCGCGTGAAGTACATCGCAACCGCCACTGCGAGGAAGCTGGCAATCGCGCCCACCAGCAGCGCGTTGTCTTCCAGCCGGAGCAGCATGTAGATCAGCCCGTACAGCGACGTAAAGATTGCCGACGCTCTCCATCCCTGCACGCGGCTTGCGAAGATCCATCCGGCGTTCGCCGAAAGCAGCGTCACCGTGGCAGCGCCCGCCATCAGGAAGCCCCAATCGAAGCCGACCCTCTCGGCCAACGACAGCAGGAGCAGATAGAAGATGATCTGCGCGACTCCCACCAGGACGTATTGCGCGGGGTGTACGCGCTTGCCCGTCGACACCTCGAACACGAAGTAGGAGAGGAAGATCAGCCCAATAAACAGCAGCGCGTACTTCAGCGACCGGTTGACGGATTGATACGGGTCCGCCACCTCGACGAACGAGACGCCAAGCGCCGTTGCGTCGAGCCCGGTGATGGAGTCGGCCATTCCTTCGGCACGCACGCCGCGGGCGATGAAGGGCACTTGCCAGTCCGCGGTAAAGCCATTGTTGTAGACGGTCCGGCTGGTGGGCAGGAATCCGCCGTCAAATCCCGGGCTTCGCCAATCGCCCTGCACGGCCAGGTGAGTCGTCTTGCCATAGGCCAGCACGGCAATCCGCTGAGCGCCGGAAAACTTCAGCGCAGAGGTGACACGGAACTGCGCGCCTGGCTTCGCAATCGCGTTCACGTTTGTGCCGAACAGCGTCACCTTGACGTGCGCGTTCTGATCTCCGCCGATGGAGATGTCCGGAGCGACCGCCGCCGGAGTCAGCGTTACCGTCTTTCCCTCCGCCGTCAACGTGGCGTCGGCGAGCGCACCGCGCGCATCGCTCACGCCCACCACGATCTCGGCGCGGCTCCAGTCGAGTTCGGCGCTCGGCGGCAGCGCGGCCGGCACTCCCGTCAAATCGAAGGTCGCATCGAATTTCACGTCTGCCTGAAACACCGGAACCTTGAACAGCGATCGCCGCCGCTCCTCGGTCGCGGTCTTCACATCGGCTGAAGCCTGCACAGGAAACACAAGATAAACCCCCCGCCTTGCAGGTTCGTCCTTCGATTGCCAGGGGATCATGTAAGGAACAGCAATGGTCGGCCCGAGGAAGGTCTGCTGGCCGCCCACGTGCCCGCTGATCTCGCCGACAACTGCGCCGGCTCTCTCAGTCCTGTCGTCGACCAGCGCCCCAACAAAGAACGCGGGGATGGTCATGAGCAGAGCCAATGTGCAGACGACGATGAGTTTCACGCCCATGGATCGAGACTTGTTCCTGAGTTGCACGCCCGTTTGAAACAACGAAGTGTCGTTCACTTGAATTCCTCCATCCTGAAAACAACTTTGCACTGCAAAGTGCATCTGCAAAAAAAATCTATACCCGCAAGGGCGCCAATCCGCGCACGAGGCCCGAAGCAGGCTCCCCTTTGGTTCCCTTCGCGGCATCGCGAACCACCTGTTCGAGCGTGGAAAGATATTCGAGATAGCGTTTGCGGCCGGAGTTCGTGATGCGGCAAATCGTCAGCGGACGATTGCGTTCATGTCCCTTCACGATCTCGACGAGCTTTGCCTTTTCCAGCACGCTCAGATGCCGGCTCAAATTCCCGTCTGTCAGAGCGCATAGCTCTTTGAGTTCGCCAAAGGTCAGTCCCCTGGGATTCGTGATCAGAGACGTGAGCACGCTCAGGCGGGCGCGCTCGTGAATCACCCGATCCAGGCCCTCGTAGGCGAAACGCCCTTCTCTGCCGGAAGCCTTGGCGTTCATCGCGGCCCCTCCTTCGCAGCGAAGAGCAGAATCCCTGCCACGAGCAACTGTCCTGCTCCGTATGGAATGCCCATGGCCCACGGCGAGAGCGCGCGGCCATCCGCCAGCGCGATGCAGAACAGTCCCGTCAGCAGGTACCACGCCCCCGCTGCGGCAATCGGTCGCGGCAGAAAACGGCACGACGCAAACACACCCAGGCTGAAAACAATCTGCCAGATTCCAGGAAGCATCCACAGCGCCGCTGGAACATAGCGCACGAGCACCAGAGTCACCAGCGCGCCCGCACCGGCCGACGGCAGAAACTGCTCCACGGCCATGCGAATCATCTCATCCGCCATCCCCGAATGAATGCGGCGCGAGCGCGTGTGCATCTGCGCCCCGATGAGTGCGGCGGAGAGGATGGCAGTGGTAATCCAGATCCCGAGATATGCCGCAATATGATTCGCCGGATCCGGCAGCCACAGCGCCTGCGCCCCGGCTGCCGCAACGGCGAAGACACCCGTGCTCGCGAGCGTGGCGGGACCGTAGCCGTGGAATTCCGTGCTGCGGGCCATCTGCCTGCGGATGCTGCTGATGTCGCCAAGGGCTCTATTGAGATCGTTCATGCGGCGCTCACTTTGTATTGCAAAGTAAACCGATGGCCATGTGCTTGTCAAATGTCGCTGATTCGTCACCCCTCCTTGCCGCCCATCGCGGAACCTGAGAGCATCTTGGTTAAGGCGGTGCGATGGCTTTCGATAACGTCAAGGGTATTTTGAACATCGGCTCTCCGATCAGCAGCTACAAATTGCTGCTGATGCAAGGCATGCTCTCGCGGCCAAAGTACAGCTCGCTCTTTCGCGCCCTGCTGCAACCATTCGTGAGAGCCGGGCGAATCGCTGTGAAATACCGCTGCCACAATCGGATGCTCAAGTCGTTCGTGCGCATGTCCGAGCTGGAAAGCGACTTCTACAGCACACGCGAACTGGGCGTCAGCGACGTCTACTCGCTCGACTTCGCCTTTCATCCCGATCTTGTAATCGATGGTGGAGGCAACATCGGCATGTTTACGCTCAGGGCGACGGCAGGCCTTGCAGCAGCCGGCGATACTGCGGTGAGGTATACCGTTTGCGAACCTGTGCCGCAGAATCTCGAACAGATCCGCACCCATCTCGCGCTTAACGGAGTGCAGGCTGGCATCATGCCTGTCTGTCTCGGGGGCACGCCCCGGACCATTCCCTTCTACTGCCGCGAGGCCAACCAGAGCAGCTTCGACTCCACAAAGCCATACAGAAGCGTGATGGAGATCCCGGTCGTAACGCAATATAAGAAGGCGCCCC
>PKWK01000264.1 GCA_003133205.1 Granulicella sp.
ACCAGACCTGGACCACCTACTGGAACTCCACCAACAACTCCATCACCAAACAGTCCGCCAAGGGCTATATCCCGGAGACCACCTGGAACGACTCCTGCACCAATGCAATCTTCCAGTCCCTCACCGGCGGCTCCACCAATGCGGAGACCAACTGTAACAACTCCAGTTTCAAATCCGCGCTCAACAGCACCGGCGGCGGTGGTGGACAAAGCTCCTCCTGGCTCAAGCCATCCTGGCAGACGGGTACGCCCAACGACAACGCACGCGACCTGCCCGACGTCTCCCTTTTCGCCAGCAACGGGTTCCTCAACAGCTATTACCTCGTCTGTCAGAGCGACATCTATGGCGGAGCTTGCCAGTTTGGCACGTTCCAGGGCTTCGGAGGCACCTCGGTCTCCTCTCCGCAGTTCGCCGGCATCATGGCGCTCGTCAATCAGAAGACAGGCTCCCCCCAAGGCATACCCGGCCTTACCTTCTATAAGCTAGCCGCCCAACAGCCGTCCGCCTTTCACGACATTCCCACCGGCTCCACCATTGCGGTGCCCTGCGTTACCGGAAGCCCCAACTGCACCACCAGCAAGACTGGCGACGCGTATGGCATTCTCTCCGGCTACAACACCGCCACGGGGTACGATCTCGCCACCGGCCTCGGATCGGTCGACGTGGCCAACCTGGTCAACCAGTGGCAAAGCGTCTCCTTCACGCCCTCCGCCGCCGCTCTCTCCATGAATGGAGGCGCAGCCGTCAACATCGCGCACGGCACGGCTGTCTCCTTCAACATCAACGTCACACCCTCCGCCGCTACCGGAGAAGCGGCCCTGATGGTCGCGCCCGGCACGCCCGGAAACCCCGGCATCGCCGCCTTTCCACTCGCCTCCGGAGCAGTCGCCACTTCCACCTCGCTGCTGCCTGGCGGCACCTACAACATCCTCGCCCACTACAGCGGAGACTCCACCTACGGCGGCAGCTACTCCAACTCCGTCGCGGTCACCGTCTCGCCGGAGACCAGCACGGCGTTCGTCAATCTCATCACCACCAGCGTCAAAGGCGTCCCCACGAGCTACTCGGCCTCCAGCGCAACCTACGGCTCCGGCTATCAATACCTGCGCGTGGACGTTGGCGACTCCCATGCCAGCGTCTCACCCTCCACAGGCATCTTCAGCCAGTGCTTCAGCCGCAAGGAAAGCTGCCCGACGGGCAAGGTCGTCCTCAGCGCGCCGGGCACCTCTCTCGACGGCATGTCGCTTCCGCTCAACGACGAGGGCTACGCCCAGATCGCCGCGCCGCCTCCGGGAACGTACTCGGTCACCGCAACCTACCACGGCGACGCCAGCTTTGCCGCCAGCACCGCCACCACCTCGTTCGCCATTGCCAAAGCGCCAACCACAGTGAACGCAGGCGTAAGCACGACCATCGAATACGGCAATCAGGCAGACCTTGGGGCGAACGTGCTCACCACCAGCGACGGTGTCGAGCCAACCGGCACATTTCAGTTTCTCGTGGACGGAAACCCGCTTTCAGTGCCGCAGGGTATCTACGAGAGCAACGGATATGGAGGAGTCGTCAACGGAACTGCCGACTACGCAACCGCGGATGCCACTCTGCTCACTAATTTCCTGAGCATCGGCACTCACACGATATCGGCACAATATTCAGGCGACGCAAATTACGCGGCAGGCACCAGCACGCCGGCAACTCTTGCGGTGGTCAAAGCTGCACCCATCTTCGAGGGCCTGGGTGTCTCGAACACAGGCGGAGGCCAGGTTGTTGCCGGTCAGAGCGCAACCGCAACCGCAACCATCTACGGATCGTCCAAAGGAGTGCCCCCGACCGGCACGGTCATCTTCAACGTCAACAACATCGCTGTCTCTGGAACAGCCACCTACAGCAGTGTCAACTCACCGCCGACTCTGACCGCGACCATCCCCACTGTCTTCTCAACTCCCGGATCCTATCCGATTGGAGCCAGCTACTCCGGCGATGCAAACTACGCGGCCGCAACCTATCCCGTCCCATACTCTCTCGTGGTCCTTGGTCCGATAAGCATCGCGCCGATAAGGGGGATCCCTCTCGCCAGCCCTGGTTTGAGCGGCTCCACCACGCTGAGCGTCACTCCCAACGGTGGGTTTAGCGGAACGGCTACGGTGGCGTGCACTCCCGATCCGAACGCGAACGAGGCAACCTGCAGCCTGGTCAGCGGATCATCCTCGGGCTCGACCTTGCAGAAGAGCGTCAGCGGAAGTGGCGCCACTTTGACGCTCAACGTGACGACCACGGCTCCGCATCAGTTGGCCAGGCAAGACACGCCGTCCTTCGGGGTCTCCTCTAAACTCGCGTTGGCTGGCATGTTGGTCCTCTTTCTTCCGGCCTTCAGGCGAAGACGCAAATACTTCGTTTGCTTGATTGCAATGGTGCTGACGCTGAGCCTCGCGGCGTGCGGCGGAGGTGGTTCCGGTGGTGGAGGTGGCGGCGGCAAGACCGATGCCGGCACCGCACTGGGAACCTATTCCTTTACGGTTACTGCCACGACGGGCAGCGGCGCCAGCCTCGACAGCACCACCGCCCCACTCTCCGTCACGGTTAATTGAAGGTGGAGTCAAGTCGGCGTGCAAGACCCGAGACAGCCCGAGTGACGGTAATTACGGAAGTAACGTCCAAGTGCCTGAAAAGTCCGCTTTTCGCCAAGTTCGCGGTCGACAACATCAGGGATCATTGGTTTCTGCGTGGATTGCCGCCGCTTTCGCTAAACTGCTCCGTATGCATCGCCTCGCATTCTTCCTCACGTTTCTATTCGCAGCATTGAGCAGTACGCACGCCCAGTGGGACATAGAAGCGTCCCATACCACCGCCGACCTGCGCGGCATCCACAACGTCGGCAAAGGCATCGCCTGGGCCTCCGGAACCGAAGGCACCGTCCTTCGCACCACCAACGACGGCAAGGACTGGCAGCGCTGCGCCACCCCGCCCAACGCCGAACACCTCGACTTCCGCGGCATCCAGGCCTTCGACGCCTCGACCGCCATCGTCATGTCCTCCGGCAAAGGCCCACTCTCCCGCCTCTACAAAACCACAGACGCCTGCCAAACCTGGACCCTCCTCTTCACCAACCCCGACCCCGAAGGCTTCTGGGACGCACTCCAGTTTTCCGATCGCTCAAGCGGATGGATCCTAGGCGATCCGGTCAACGGAGCGATGGCAGTTTGGTACGGCCACCACGGAGGGGCAAACTGGACTCGGAACCGATTGGAAGGACTGGAAGTGTCCTCAGATACCCGGGCCTTCGCGGCCAGTAATTCAGGATTAATGATTGACGAGCCGCTGTTTGTAACCGCTTTTGTTACTGGGGGCTCCCAACCGTCATTCTTCTGGCGTCCTGTTGAACTCGCAATTAAGCCGTACACCTGGAAAGCGAGCCTGTACTGGTCGAAGGTCGATATTCCGCTCGCCAGGGGGGCGACCGCCGGTGGGTTCTCCATCGCGCACACACAGGATTTCGACATCCTGGGCTCGCGCCGCCCTGCACTCTTCACCCGAATGGTCATTGTCGGAGGGGACTATCAGAAGCCGGAACAAAGCTCGGGAACTGCCGCATTCACCATCGACGGGGGTGAGGTGTGGCTTGCGGCTCATACCCCACCCCACGGCTACCGCTCCGCCGTAGCCTACGACGCCGCCGTCAAAACCTGGATCACCGTAGGACTCAGCGGCACCGACATCTCCACCGACGACGGCCGCAACTGGCGTGCCCTCCGCCCCAATCCCGCGCTCAACGAGCCCGCCGATGCCGACCAGCACTGGAACGCTCTCTCGCTCCCCTTCGTCGTCGGCCCCCACGGTCGGATCGGCAAACTCAATGCCAAGGCGCTGGCTCCATGAGTCTGGTCGAAGTTCCTGCAAAGTTCTATAAGAAG
>PKWK01000128.1 GCA_003133205.1 Granulicella sp.
ATTCATCCCAGCTTTCCGTCGTTCATTCGGATTGCTTATACGTGGCTGGTAGTCGCGGGTTGCATGAGCATCTGGGCCGCCTTTGTCGATCAGCATGGCGGCATCTGGGGTGCATCGCGCCATGCTCTCACTGTCGGCTTCGCGGCGACGATGGTCTTCTCTATCGGACCACGCATCCTCCCGCATTTTGCGGGCGTACAAGCGATCTTCAGTAAGCGACTGATGTTCCTGAGCCTGTTGCTGTTGCAGACGGGATGCCTGCTGCGCGTCTCCTCCGAACCACTGGCCTACGAACGCTTGCTCTCCTTCGCATGGAAGATCCTGCCAGTCTCCGGGATGCTGGAGTTGAGTGCCGTTCTCTTGTTTGCAGCGAACATCTCGCTGACCTTCCTGCTCGGCAGTTCTGCATTCGCAGTGAACAGCCCACGCCGCCAGGTTGCGTTGGAGGGCTAGTAGTTACATCGTTTTACGATGTGTATGTCCGAGGCGACTTCGTAAATATTGGCGATTATCCGCACCGATTGCCACGAATGTGAATTCCAGTCGCGCCTTATTCGCGATATTCGGGCTAACCGCTAGAAAGCCTGGCACGATCGTCCCACCATAGACGCCGATCCCACTGCTGCCTCGCACAAAGAAGCGATCCAAACGACGACTAGCAGTTTCACTTCATCGTGATTGCTAATTCCCTGCCCGCTGAGTCATCGTTCTTACCACGTCGACCGGACCCAGAAGGCCTGAGGGCAGCAACGGTGAGTCAGCTGCGTATGGAGTTATATCGGCGAAGGTAAATTTCGTCGCGTTTGGTTGCTGATCACCAATCAGCCGGTTCACCCAGGCATTGATCACCTTGATGGTGACTTCATTCTTTCCTGGCTTCAGTGCCTTCGTAACATCCACCCGATAGGGCGCATGCCAGACTACGCCGAGAGAAATCCCATTGACCGTTACCTCGGCCAGATTCTTTACATCACCCAGATCGATCCAGAGAGTTCCGCCGGGTTTGAACCAGTCCGCTGAAGCCTGAATGGTCCTGGTATAAGTTCCGGCGCCGGAGAAGTACTTCACCCCTGCGTCCGCACTTTCGCTCCAGGACGTTAGCTGGTCGAGTGTGACGGATGCAGGTGCGCCACGATGCTCCTGGAAACTCACCTTCCATGGACCATCGACAGTCGTCAGTTTGGTCTCCACAACTTTAGGCACGGTGCGCGCGGCCATCGTTGTCGGACTGCGGAACACCACGAATACCGTACCCCACGGCTCAAGATGCAGCGGCACCGTTGTGTGTCCATTCGCGATCTTGTAAGTTACAGCTTCGGACTTGCCTGTTTCGGCATGCCACAACTCCGGGGCCTTGCCGATTACGCGAAAACTTGCATCCACCGTCTCATCGCGGTCATTGCGGTTGTCGAGGAAGTAAACATCGCCATCGCGCAACTTGCGATGCACAAAGACTATTCGCGTATCTGCTTCTGGCTTGCTGTGGTCGAAGTCGTGAGTCACATTGAGTGTCTTCAGCGCAAATTCGGCATTCTGTCCTGCGTATACCTTGCCCTTTCCTACGGTTTGCACACCGGATCCGTTGCCGAACAGCTCATCATTCAACTTGCTGAACTCAGCCTGATCATCGGCCAGACTCGGCGTGTCTGTTGGCTTCTGCCCGGCCACCATTGCACCTTGCTCAACGAGGTTGTGAATGGCGCGTAGCACGGGCAACGACATGTGTTTGCTGTACGGATCCAGGACCAGCACCCGGTAGCGCATGCCGCTCGGCGTCGCGATCTCGCCGTTGGCGACGTTCAACTGATAAATCAAGCCATCGGCGTTGATGTAGTCGAATCCGTACCCAGCGGGAATATCCGGAGCCTTATCCGCAAAGATTGCCGTGATGTTCGAGTCTTCGCCGTAGAAATAGAGTACGTCCGCAGCGAAGCGCCCCTGCTGCAGCATGTAGCTGCTGCGCGCCAGATAGTCGACCCATGGACGTGCTTCTTCCGCCCAGGTTTCGTTCCGATTGAACCACTGACCATACGGCCCAAGGGTCAGCCCCGGTGCTTTGTCTACCAACGGCTGGTGAGCAGACTCATGGATGACGAAGCGGTTGATGCCGTTCACCAGTTCCTGATCAGCCGTTGGCTTAAGCGTCACCGGCGACCACGCCCACGCGCTGTTTATTCTTGCGGTCATCGACTCCGCGGCCGCCAGATTCTGACCGTAGATATGGGCAACCGACGCGGATTCGCGATCATCCGCGTTGTAACCGTACATCTCCTTGTTGACGCCGGGCGCCTGTACCCACATCGCACTCATGGGGATGTCGTCGAGCTTCTTTACCTCCATGCCATCGGCAATAAACGCGCGGCCTCCCTCGTGCGACTCGCCGTAGTGGCCCATCCCGCGCGCCTTCAGCGTGGCTTCCAACTGACCGTAGTGCTCATCCGCGGTGAGATCCGCAATCGTCTTGCGCAGGTCCCAGAGAAACTGGTCGCTGGCCTTTGCGCTCTCAACAACGTGACCAGCCAACACCGGCAGCCACGGATGCGGATCGTAGCCGCGCAGCCGGGTGAAATCGGCGATCATGCTGTCGGTCCAGTTCTGTGCACCCGCCTCCCAACTGTCGCTGATCACATACCGGATGCCGCGCTTGCCCATGAAGTCCGCACCAACCGTTTCCTTGTAACTGTCCAGGTAACGATCCATGTAGTTCTTCACGTAGTGTGCGTTCAGTTTGTCCACCTCAAGTCCCGTGGCCTCCTTCGTCGCTGGATGATTCGTAATGCCCAGTAGCGAATAACCGATTCTGAGCACGATCCACGTACCGGCTGGTGGCGTCCAGTCGAGCGTTCCGTCAGCGTGGAGCTTGCTTGTCAGGTCGATCACATCGCCCTTCTGGATCGCGTCCGATGAGGCCACATCGGGCGTGGCGAAGCCGTAGAGATCCGGCGTTTGGTTGAATGCGGCCTTCTCCTCGAAACGGTTCACGCGTGCGTCGGCATGCAGCACAAGCTCCGCGAGAGCAATGTCAGCCGGAGGCCTTGGAGTCGAACTGTCCGAGGCTCTCGGCGGCAGTGTCTTGAATGTCATCCGAACGTACTTCGCCGTGACCGGTGCAAACGAGATGGTGTGCTCCGTTGACCCACCCTTCGGGACAAGAGCGACGACATGGAAACTGACACCATCGTCGCTGGCTTCCAATGCTTCACTTGGCTCGGGACTTCCTCCTCGAGCAAAATAGTCGTCGTTCGGACCGCTCGGGCGGCGCACAATCGTTAGCGCACAAATCCTCTGCGGCCGGGGAAATTCATATTGAATCCACGCCTTCTCCCCTGACGAGGCGGCCTTCGGCAGAGCAGTCGTGGCAACCAGGTCGCCATCGGCCAGCAGCGCCGTGTCAATTGTGCCGCTGCTCCAGGTGATCTTCGGTTGCGGCGTAATGCTGCCTGCCGGCATGCGATATGCAACGACAGAGCTGTCGGCATAGAACTGCGGCTCGGTGAATGCGTTGTTTGTGATAGGCAGATTCTGGAATGGCCCGGTGTTCGATGGTGGATGAGCCAGCGTCCCGATGAAAGGCTTGCCGCCCTGCACCACAGTTTCGCTCCACACGTATTTCTTCATCGCTTCCGGCCCCGGCACCCACGGACCGCCGCTCTCGCTCCAGCCAGGCGAGCCTGCAATGGCCTCTTCCATCCCCAGGTGGTCGGCCAGAACGGTCGCGTATTTGAACGCATCTTTCCATTCCGGCGTCATGTACGCCAGTCGTTTGTCGACCACCTGCGGGGTCGCCAGGGCAGCGTCGAAGTTCTGGAATCCGCCGATGCCAACCCGGTGCATCCATTCCAGGTCGAGCTTGATCCCTTCTTTGCTGATGTTTCCGTTCATCCAGTGCCACCACACCAGCGGGCGCGCACTTTGCGGCGGATTCACGAAGCCGCTCTTCAGTGAATCTCCGGAGCTATGGGCCGGCGCCGCCGAGGTCTGCGCCAATGCCGGTCGTCCAAACAAGGTGAGCACGATGATGCCAGCTGTTATCGGGATTCTGCCCATACATACGGAGCGGCGAGTCGTATTCGTCATTCTCATTTGCAATTTCCTTTTCAGCACGCTTCTGCCTTTGCTTTTGTGACCAAGACGCAATATACGCTGGCACGACATAGCAATTGAATAGCAGCCACAAAATTCCCTGAACCCCGATTTGGAACTCACACGGAGAGGGGAATGGGGATCACATCACTGCGTCCGGCATGTGCCGATGCCAATCGATGACTGGCTTGACGTGCCATTGCGGCCAGCGGGCTATTTCCTGGTCTCGCGCGCCTGGCTCGGCACAATCTCCACGTAGTCCAACGGAGCTTTCTCCGCGCTGTCTGGCCATCCCGTCACGCGCACGATGTCGCCGTGGTGTATTGCGACACGGCGCAGCACGCGCCGGGTTGACGTGTGGCCGTTGAGTTTGTCGCTAGGCAGCGTGTCCCCGGCGGCCCAGCGATCTACTTCATTGCCGGCGATCGACAATATAAATCGTGACTGGCCATTCGGAAGATCAAAATACTGCGCGGCTACGTCGTACCAACCGTCGGGTTTGTCCCAGGTGGTCTGGGCCGAGCACTGCTGTGCCGCGCAGATCACGGCCCTTCCTCCCGATCCGGTCTCCCACGGCGTGACATCGACAGGGGTATAGCCATCCAGCTTCATCGACTCCGCTTCAATACGCCCTGGATAATGGCCGACGCGGTCTTTCGCATCGGGAATGCCCGACATCTTCGTGAACCACTGAGTCACTGCGTCGCGCCAAACAATCGCGTGTCCGGATTGAAACTGCAGACGCTTGAGCACCTCGGCGTAGATTGCGTCGGGGACCTTGCCGCGAAGCTCCTCCCACGCGGGCGCCTGCGCGGCTGCGGCCTCGGCACCCCAGTAGTGCGTGTTGTCGATGTGCTGCATCACGGTCTCGCCCGAGTGCAGGCGATAGGTGTAAGGCACATGGTGCATGAATAACAGAAGATCGTCCGGGCAAGTGGCGAGTGATTCATACTTCGCGGCGAGCGGCGCGGGATACTGACCGATGTAGCCTGTACCGGTTGCGATGGTGCGATCCATGCCCACGCCGCCGTGGTCGGCGCGAATCCATTGTCCCCAGCCATTGCCTTCTGCGGACTCGATCCCGGGGCCGAAGTGGACGTGGATAATATCCGTCAGCGTGCCCAGGCCAAGCGGTCCCGTATAGCTCTCATAAATGTGCCACGAATCCAGTTCCAGTTTGTTGACCACTGCACGTACGGCAGCGTCATTACCGAAGCTGAGGCGCGTCCATTCATCGCTGATTGCCGCCGCGCTTAGATTCGGGTCCCATGCAAGTCTTCCGAACCCGTACAGGTTGGCAAGCGCGAGCGGATTGCCGAGCCAGCCATCGGTGCCCACATTAGCTACGCCGACGAACCCTCCCGCGGTGTGATGTTCGGGCGGAGAGCTACGGCCACTAACGATTTGCTTCACCGGCAGAGGAGACGCCGTGAGGGAGGCGCGCATGTCCGTATCCAGCGCTTCCTTCCACATTGGGACCAGATAGACGAGGTGCCGCTGCTGTCCTGTGTACTCCTGCGTGATCTGAAGTTCGATCGCTTCGTTGGTATGAGGAAGCGCAGCAAAGAGTGGGCTGACGGGTTCGCGCACCTGGAAGTCGATAGGTCCGTGCTTAATCTGCACGATCACGTTGTCGTCGAAATTGCCGTCGAGCGTGTGGAAGTTATCGTAGCCCGCGCGGGCACGGTCCGCCTTCAAATCGTGCCAGTCGAGGTGATTGTTGTAGACGAATCCGCGATAGAGGACCACGCCGCCATGTGGCCGCAGAGAGCGCGCCACTACGTTGGCGGCGTCGGCGGGTGTGCGGCCATACTGCGATGGGCCGGGGCGGCCCTCGGAGTCAGCCTTGATGAGAACGCCGCCGAAGTCCGGAATTGCACGGTAGACTTCGTCCACCTTGCTTTTCCACCAAGCAGCGACCTCCGGATCGAGTGGATCGAAGGTTTTCAGGCCACCGAGGACCTGGGGGCTGCTCATATCAACGGACAGCGACAGTCGCACACCGTACGCGCGAAATGCATCGGCGATGCGGGCGAGGTCCGTGAGGCTTTCAGGCTTCAGGAGGTCTATGTTGGCGTTAACATTATTGATGGTGCAGCCATTGATGCCAATGGAACTCAACAAGCGCGCATACGCCGCCGCACGGGACAGGTCTGCGCGAACCTTGCCGTCTGCGAAGAAGATCGATGGACCTGCGTAGCCTCGCTCGATCGAGCCATCGGGATTGTCCCATTCGTTCGTCCATCGAATAGAGTCTGCGGGGCCCGATGACTCGTTGAGCGTGGCCAGCGAATGCTCTTCAGCGATCCAACGGAGCAGCGCAAATACTCCATACAACACGCCGCGCTCGTCACCACCTTCGACGACGAGTATGCCGCCGACGCGAGAAAACCGGTATGCGTCGGCCGCGAGCGGTTTCCCGTTGCCTGATGCGGGGCGCCACGCATTGATTTCGGTCTGCGTTCCAATCACGACAGCACGTTTCAATCCGCCGTCCGCACCAATCACGACGCGAGGCTCACGCTGCAACATGCCGCGCCAGCCTAATGCCAGTTCGTGGGATGCGGAGTCTTCGAGCGTGCTGCGTCCAAGCGCTACGACAGTATCCGGGACGCCGTCTGGAAACACAGCGGCGGAATTCACGGGGCGGTACGCGAGCCATGCGGGCTCACCTGCGCCTAAGGAATCCTGCGCTGCGGCGAAGGCAGTCGCGAGCAGGGGCAGCAACAGCGCTGCAAGCCTCGCTGCCCTCCTGCTGCAACAACTCACCGTGGCAGCTCCTTGTCACCGCGAATGCTGAAGGAGCCAGCGATGGATTGACCCGAACTCTCGGCAGGCTGTGAGCCGCCGAGATGCACGGTGTAGTCGCCCGCGCGCACGGCTCGGACACCGTTTGCATCGACGGTGCTCAAAGCACGCGCATCCACCATGAAGCGGACATGCTGCTTGGCGTGAGGCGCGAGCGTAGTGCGCTCGAAGCCAACGAGCGCGAGTTGCGGCGACGTGGGTGCGGCAGGTGGCGTGAGATAGAGTTCGCTCACGGCATCCCCGGCCGGTCCCGCGATATTCTCGACATCCGCCTCGACGACTAAAGGTGACCCGGCGTCGAGCGTCTTGGTCGAGAGCTTGAGGTTGGTCCATTTGAACTTTGAGTAGCTGAGTCCGGAGCCAAAACCCCAGAGCGGAGTGCCATGGAAGTAGCGATACGTGCGATTGCTCATTGAGTAATCGCCGAATGCGGGCAGATCTTTGGTGCCTGCATAGAAGGTCACCGGGAGCCTTCCGGCCGGGTTGATTCCCCCGGTCAACACATCCGCAATCGCAGTTCCCGCTTCCTCGCCGGGATACCATGCTTCCACAATCGCGTTAGCGTGTTGCTTCGCCCAATCGACTGCGAGCGCACTGCCGTTCATCAGCACAACGACCAGGGGCTTGCCCGTGGCCGCAAGGGCTTCCAGCATCTTTTCTTGAACGGCAGGCAACTCGATACTGGTGCGATCGCCTCCATCGAAGCCCTCAACATGCACCGGCATCTCTTCCCCTTCGAGTTCGGGAGACAGCCCTACGAATGCCAGGACCACATCTGCCTGCTTCGCTGCGGTTACGGCGGCCTCGCGCTCCGCGTCGATGGAAGGCTTCCAGTCAAGCGTGATCCCTGCGCCGAAAAGTCGAGCCTTGTGAGTGTACTCAATGCGAATCGCGTGCGGCTTGGTGTCTGCAAAGTGGAGCGTGAAGGGCTTCAAACCGCTCGGCCGATACTCGCTTTCAGCCACTGGCTGATCCGTGAGTGGTTTGTCATCGAAGAAAAGCCTGACTCCTTCTGCGTCGCCGCAGGGATAACAGTGTGCCAGCGTGAAGCTGAATTGATAGTCTCCCGCAACGGGCACTTCGATCATGCCGGTCCAGCGCACGCCAAAGTGTGACGCGTCCACAGTCTTGTCAGGCGAGGCCGAGTTCCAATCGAACTCAACTTGCTCGTCCACTCGAGTCATCGCAGGTGCACCTTGAAAATCCACGTTGTCGAAGTACTCGCCCTTCAAGCCGAAACGAGCGTCCCCCGTGGACGGGTGCAGTGCCGTCCGCGGAACGGGAAGCGACAGCTCGCTCACATAGGGCGAGCCTTGCGCGTACTTCACCTTCGCAGCACCGAACATCGTCTCGATGCCAGCAAGCGGCAGCACCGGTCTGGATGGAACTGCGTTGTAGTTACCCTCAATTGCAGCCAGGCTAGCAGCGTTTGGGCCGATCACAGCGACCGTAGCCGTCTTCTTCAGCGGGAGCACGCCATCGTTCTTGAGCAGCACCATCGACTTGCCGGCAACGTCCAGCGCCAGTTTGCGATGCTCCTGCGAGTCGTTCGCAGAGAAAGGAATCTGCGCGTACTTCACCTTCGCTGAATCATCGAAGAGGCCGAGCTCAAAACGCGCGGTAAACAGGCGCTTCACAGAGACATCCAACTCCTTCTCGGTGATCAAGCCATCATGAACCGCTTTTACGAGGGCAGCATATTCCTTGCCGCAACTTGTGTCGGTGCCGGCACGAACGCCGGCCACGGCAGCGTGTTCCAGGTCCGGAGAAAACTTGTGTCCCGCAGAGATGTCCGTAATGGCCGCACAGTCCGATGTGACGTAGCCATTGAAGCCCCAGGATTTCCGTAACGTGTCCTGCAGCAGCATCGCATTGGCGCAGGCGGGTGCCCCGTCAACAGAGTTGTAGGCGCACATCACGCTGCCTGCTTTGGCCTCAGCGACCGTCGCGCGGAAGGCAGGCAAATACGTATCCTCAAGGTCGTGCGGCGACGCATCGACGTTTGCGGTGTGACGGGTGCTTTCAGGACCCGAGTGGACCGCGAAGTGTTTTGGAGTCGCTATGACCTTGTAGTAGGAGGGATCATCGCCCTGCATTCCTTCCACGAAAGCGACGCCCAAACGGCTGGTGAGAAATGGATCTTCACCGTATGTTTCCTGGCCGCGTCCCCAGCGAGGATCGCGAAAGATGTTGATATTGGGCGACCAGAAGTCGAGCCCGTAATAGATGCTGTGGACACCTTTACGCAGCGCTTCGCTATTTTTCGCGCGAGCCTCGGTGCTGATGGTCGTAGCAACCTGGCGCATGAGAGGAATGTCCCAAGTCGCAGCGAGACCAATCGCCTGGGGGAAGACGGTCGCATAGCCCGAACGAGCGACTCCATGCAGACCTTCGCTCCACCAGTCGTATTCGGGCACGTCCAGCCGTGGAATGGCGACCGAATGATTCTGCATCTGGGAGACCTTCTCTTCCAGGGTCATCTTGCCGACCAGTGCGTCAACCCGGCGCTCGGTATCCGGCGTGGGAACATGAGCAGGAATCTGCGCAGTAAGAGTCAAAGTGAGCACTGCTGTGACGCCCAAGGAAAATAGGTACCGGGTGACTGGACGACTCCATCGCGAAGTGGTTCGAGCAATTTGTGGGTATGTTCTCATTCGGTCTTCACTTTGTTCGAGATTTCGAAGAAACCCAATTTAGCGTGCCTACAGGGACAAATGCAAATGCCGGAGGACGAGCTTGGCGTTGCAGGCTCTCGCACCCGTCTCCCAGGCTCGATCGCAATCAATTCGCGGTGCTTTCTGTGCATGTGCGCAACAGCATGGTCGGGAATAGCTCGACGGGCAACGAGGTGCGTAATATAGTTGTGCACGCAAACCAAATATAGACTAATTTGGAATACGCGCGCGTCATTCTTGACTTGCTGGAATGCTTTGCGGGTTGAACTGAGCGCGGTATAGTGATGGAAGCATCACAGGTCAATCGCGTTGTCCGCGGCACTGCTAGCGGGAAGGTTAAGCGGTATTGGACAAATGAGATGATCCGAGGGATGCAGAAAGTCGATCTTGCGTATGCTCATCTCGCCTCCAGCGAGGTTGCCAGGGACATCAATCGCGATGTGATTCTCGAGGTGATTCGGGCCAATCAGCCGATCTCCCGCGCGGAACTTGCGCGACTTTCCGGACTGCAGCGAAGCACCGTATCGCTGATTGTGAATCAACTGATTGAAGAGCGTTGGGTGAGGGACGGCGGAACAGCACACCTTCCGCGCGGACGCCGTCCGACGATGGTCGGGTTGAATGACAACCTGGTGATGCTGGTAGCGGACATAAGGCCAAGACTGGCCACCGTCGCGATCGTGGACCTGAACGGACGTTTTCTCTCGCGCGCACAGTTGCCGGTGACGTCGGACCCGGAGAGGACGATCGCTGGAATCGTCGAGAGCATGCTGCGGATGAAGCAAACCCACGCGCAGCGATCTTTTGAGGGAGTTGGCATTGCCCTGCCGGGCCGCGTTGATTCCGCGACACAGCGCCTTCGGTTCGCTCCAAACCTTGGATGGGCTGATTTTGACATCAAGGGTGCTGTCGAAAAAGGGACCGGGATGGCGGTGGAGATGGACAACGCCGCGAATGCCTGCCTTCTTGCAGAAATCTGGTTTGGAGGTATGGACGGAGTCCGCAACGCGGTGCTTGTCACCATCTCCGAAGGTGTGGGAACGGGCATTCTCTGTAACGGTCAGATCATCTACGGCAACCACGGGATGGCAGGCGAATTTGGCCACATCCCTCTTGATGTCAACGGACCGTTTTGTGGATGTGGAGCGCGCGGATGCTGGGAAGTGTACGCATCCTCGAATGCCGCGCTGCGGTATTACGCGGACAGCAATCCGAAGATAGTCGCGCGGACGATCGAAGACCTGCTCCGGCTGGCGGGAGAAGAGGATGCCAAGGCAATTGCAGCGCTGACCAAGCAAGCGGAATATGTGGGTCATGGATTAAGGACAATTTCGGCGGCACTCGCTCCCGAGGTGATCCTCATCGCTGGAGATATCGTTGCGGCGTGGGGGCGATTGGCTCCGGTGATCGAAAAGGCGTTATCGGAATCCAGCCTCGCCGGCCTAAAGCCGAGATTGATGCCCACGCACGAGGCTGAGGTTGCTCGTCTGCGCGGTGCCGCAATCCTGGTGTTGCAGCGGCGGTCGAGTGCAGGTGAAGCGACTGGAACCAAACGCGTGCCGAGGCGAGCGATTCCAGGGAAGAAGAAGCAGATCGTGAAGGGCACCGGACGACGTATGGTAGCACTGAGTACGTAGCCGGTGCAACGTTCTACCAATCTGTAAGCGTGCCATCGAGCTTACGCGCGACGGGCAGATACGCGCGCTGGTAAGGATGCTTAGCCGCCAGCACCTCATCGATCTCCACGCCAAGCCCGGCGGCGTCGCCCGGATGCATGTATCCATCCACAAAACGATACTGGTGCGGGAACACTTCGTCCGTCAGCGCACTGTGCGGCATATGCTCCTGGACTCCAAAGTTGTGAATCGCGATACCCAGGTGCAGCGCGGCGGCCATGGTCACCGGCGACAGGTCAGTCGCTCCATGAAATCCCGTGCGCACGTGATAGAGCGCAGCAAAGTCAGCCGTCTTCTTCGCGTGCGTGATTCCTCCACCGTGGACAATAGTCATCCGGATGTAGTCGATCCACTGATGACGAATGAGGTCGTGCGCGTCCCACACCGAGTTGAAGACTTCACCCGTTGCAATCGGCGTCGTCGTGTGTCGTCGAATCAACTCAAAGCCCTCCTGCAACTCGGCGGGGCATGGATCCTCCAACCAGAATAGGTGATATGGCTCGAGCACCTTACCAAGTCGCGCACCTTCGATCGGAGTTAGGCGGTGGTGACAGTCATGCAGGAGATGCACATCGGCACCCAGTTCCACACGGAGCTTTTCAAAAAGGCTTGGGACGAAGTTGAGGTACTTTTCCGTCGACCACAGGTTTTCCGATGGCAAGCCGCGCTCGGCGGGTTCATAGGGCTTGCCCGCCTTCGGCACACCATAGCTGGAGGCGACGCCAGGCACCCCGCTTTGCGCACGCACCGCCAGGTAACCCTCCTCCATATGCTTGCGGACAGAGTCGAGAGTCTCGGAGATGTCGGCGCCATTGGCGTGAGTGTAGACGAGTACGCCGTCGCGGCTCTTGCCTCCCAGCAGGTTGTAAACCGGCGTATTCAGCGCCTTGCCCTTGATATCCCAGAGAGCCATGTCGACCGCGGCGATTGCGGTCATGGTGACAGGACCGCGCCGCCAATAAGCGCCTCGATACAGGTACTGCCAAATGTCTTCCGTCTGGAATGGATCGCGTCCGATCAAGCAAGGCAGAACGTGTTCGGAGAGATAGCTTGCGACGGCCAATTCGCGGCCATTCAACGTCGCATCGCCAAGCCCGTAGATCCCTTCATCGGTCTCAATCTTCAGTGTCACGAAGTTTCGGTCGGGAGAACAGACGATTAGACGTGCGTTGGTAATCTTCATGGCTGGCTAGCGCGCCCTTTCATTGGTTGACGCCGCTGGCGAGGTAGCCACCATCGACGGCGAGAATCTGCCCAGTGACGAAGCCGCTCTCCGTCGCTGCAAAGTAAACAGCCGCGCCGGCGACTTCATCTACCGTTCCAAATCGCGCCATCGGCGTTCGCAGAATGAGTTCCTGACCGCGACCTGAATCGAGGAGCTTGCGGTTAAGTTCGGTGGGGATAATGCCCGGCGCAATCGCATTAACTGTGACGCCATACTCGGCCCACTCCACCGCCAGCGATTTGGTCAGTGCGCCCACGCCCGCTTTGCTCGCACCGTATGCGGCTACTTCATGGAACGCAACGAAGGTCGAGAGCGACGCGACATTCACGATGCGTCCATATCCAGCCTTGATCATGGTCTTCCCGAAAATCTGGCACGCCCGCAGGGTCCCATTCAAATTCACATCCATGATGCTCTTCCAGAGCTTCTCGCTGCATTCAAGCGTGGAAACTCGCTGTGTAATGCCGGCGCAGTTTACCAGTATTTCGATGTGTCCAAAGGCTGCAATCGTCCGATCATGTAGCTTCTGGAGACTTTCGCGATCGCAGACGTCGGAGACAATGCGTAAGGTTCTGCGGCCGGCGCTCTCGATCTGCTCTGCTGTCGCAGCGATGTTCTCGCTCGACCGGGACGTTGCGACTACGTCCGCGCCGGCGCAGGCCAGTGCCATGGCTATTGCCCTGCCAATTCCGGCCGTGCCGCCCACTACCACCGCGCATCTTCCACTCAGATCAAACATCTGGTAAGCGCCATCCGATCGTCGGGAACTTCATTAGGTACGCTAGAAGGGCCAGTTGAATATCTACCTCGCGTCGAATCCGCACATGCTGATCTTTGTTCAGGAATGACGTCAATAGATTTGTACTACAATTAAATCATACTGTCATCGCATTCCGTATCCGACCAAGAGGCGAGTCTCCCAAAAAGACGAAAAAACGCCAGCGATTCGGCACAATTCTGAACTGAATATGACAGGATCGTGCACCGATCGCCGTCGGCTAACACTACAGATATGCAGTTCTATTTGCATATTGATCCGGTTCAACAACAAAATAAGGCCATACAACTGTGCGGAGCCATTGTGGGGATAAAGCGGAGGTCACACGCCGGCGCCAACTGACCGACCTTCATCGCGTTTGCGAGCCGTTACTTCGTTGCTTCAGCAGTTGCAAAACAGTCCGGTTGCGAACTCAACTCACATAGTTCTCCAGCACGCCGATCCCGTCGATCGCAATTCGAATCACGTCGCCGCTGGCCAAGGTGAAATCATCCCCAGGAACGACACCCGTGCCGGTCATCAGAAATACTCCGTCAGGAAAGCGGTTGTCGCGGAAGAGATATTCCGCAAGCTGCTTCGGTTCGCGTTTGAGCTCTGCGAGCGTGGTGTTGCCCGAGAAGACGGTCTCACCATGCCGTGTAACCTGCAATTCGATCCTGGTCGACTTGCTGAGCGGCTCCGCAGAGAGCAGGACGCAAGGGCCGAGCGCGCAACTCCCGTCATACACTTTCGCCTGCGGCAGATAGAGCGGATTCTCGCCTTCGATATCGCGGGAACTCATATCGTTGCCGATCGTATAGCCCACAATCTCCCCAACAGGATTGATGAGAAGGGTTAGCTCAGGCTCGGGCACGGACCACTTGGCGTCGGATCTTATGCGGACGGCATTTCGCGGACCGACTACTCGCCGCCCGGTCGCTTTGAAGAAAAGCTCCGGCCTCTCGGCTACGTAGACTCGATCATAAAAATCGCCACCCCCTGCATCTTTGCTCTCTTGAATACGCGCGTTGCGGCTGCGGAAATATGTCACGCCCGCAGCCCAGACCTCCTGGCTGACGATGGGAGCAAGAAGGCTCGCAGGTTCGAACGTGCTGACCGGACTGCCGCTGGTCGCCGCGCAGACTAGCGCATGCAGATCAGCGCTGCGTATCAGCTCGTCCCAACCTGACGCGGACACGGGGTAAAAGCAGCTTCCCTCTTCGGCGAAGATTCCACTAGCTGTGCGATAAAGCTTCATTGGGTTGACCTTCCTGCATTGCCAATTTTCACAGGCGGGTGCGAACTGTCTTGCGAATCCGCGCCATTGGCGAGTTGTGAGATGATCGCATCTGTGTCGTAGACGCATCCGCCCCAGACGCCTCCGCTGGCCTGGACGAGCGCGGCCCATAGTCTCGTGTCGTCCGGCAATGAGGGATGAGGAGCAAGGTCTTTCCGTTGTAGTCGAGCCGCGAGGTGAACCGCGCCTTCCTCCGCAGAGAACCGCTCGGTTCCCTCGCCGACCAGGTCAACGGTGCCACGCAGTTCGTTGCGGTTGATCATAATTTTAATCGTGTCTCCATCGCGCACGCGTCCAATCGTGCCGCCGGCCAGAGCCTCGGGTGAAATATGCCCGATACAAGCGCCAGTCGAGACTCCGCTGAAGCGTGCGTCTGTAAGGACGGCAACATGCTTACAGAATGGCAGACTCTTCAGTGCAGAGGTGATTTGGTAGATTTCCTGCATGCCAGCACCCGCCGGGCCGCCACAGATCAGCACAATCACGTCTCCATGGGTCACCGTACCGCGCTTGATTGCATCGATCGCCGCGGTCTCCGTGACGAAGACGCGCGCCGGGCCAGTGTGGCGATAAACATTGTTCTCGTCGATGAGAGAAGGGTCGATGGAAGTGCTCTTGATGACGCTTCCCTCGGGCGCCAGATTGCCGGTCGGAAAGCAGATGGTCGCGGTGAGTCCACGCTCCCCTGCTCGATCCGGCGAGAGAATCACGTCGTCTGCGTCGACATTGTCCAACTCGCGAAGCCTGTCCTTCAATACTCTGCGTCGCTCACTTTGTTCCCACCAGTTGAGGTTTTCATCGAGCGTTTCGCCTGTCACGGTCCTCACACGGCAGTCCAGCAGTCCCGCACGACGCAGGTGCAGCATCACCTCGGGCACTCCTCCTGCGAGGAAAACCTGAACGGTCGCGAAGTTGTTCGGGCCATTCGGCAGCGCGTCGACAAGTCTCGGAACTTCGCGGTTTACCACAGCCCAGTCGGCTGCCGATGGACGCAGTAAACCGGCAGCGTATGCGATCGCGGGAACGTGCAACAGGAGATTCGTCGATCCTCCAAACGCCGCATGCAGCACCATGGCATTGCGGATCGCCGCGTCGGTGAGCACGTTGCTTGTCCCAATGCCAAGTTGCGCCATGCGCAGGATCGCCCGAGCCGATCGCGTGGCCGCATCAAGCCAGATGGGCTGACCCGAAGGCGCAAGGGCAGCGTGTGGCAGCGACAGCCCAAGCGCCTCGGCGACGACCTGCGACGTAGCCGCCGTACCCAGGAACTGGCAGCCTCCACCGGGCGTCGCACATGCTCGGCAACCAATCTCGGCGGCATATTCGAGCGTAATCTGGTCCTGCGCATACCGTGCACCGATGGACTGCACCTTGCCCGCATCTTCGCCGCTTTCGGGAAGCAAGGTGACCCCGCCTGGAACCAGGATGCTTGGCAGAGAGCCGGACGAGGCGAGCGCCATCATCATCGCGGGCAGTCCTTTGTCGCACGTTGCGATGCCGATCACGCCTTTGCGCGTTGGCAGCGAACGCATCAGCCGCCGCAACACGATCGCAGCGTCGTTGCGATAGGGTAGCGAATCAAGCATTCCATCTGTACCCTGCGTGCGGCCGTCGCACGGATCGGTGCACGCCCCGGCGAATGGAACGCAATGCAGGCCGCGAAGCTCGCGGGCGGCCTCGGCCACCAGCAACCCCACCTCCCAATGGCCCGTGTGGAAGCCAAGCGCGATGGGTGTTCCGTCCTGCGCGCGCATGCCTCCGTGCGTACTCAGGATGAGGAATTCAGGATCAAGCAGACGCGTGGGCTCCCATCCCATGCCTGCGTTCTGGCTTAGCCCGAAAAGATTGCCCGAGGGCTGCGTCAACAACATCTCCGGAGTGATCGGAAGTGTTCCTTCCGGGCCGGGCGCATGGGTCCTGGTTTCGCTGAAGATGGAGGTTCCACCTTCAAGAACTTCCTCGGCGGTGATTGCATTTCTCGGGTTCACGGTCATAGCTTCGGGCAGGCCTCACGGACGAGTGTAGCCTCAGGCGAGACAGCCAGACGACGAAGCTAAACTTGGTCGAAGGAGTATGGCGCGCGCTGGGGGCGAGAGAGCAGCGTGTTGGCCGCTGCATCCTCTTTGAACTGCTCCTTCTGCGGATCCCAATGCAGTCTGCGCTTTGCCTTCATCGCGATGTGGTGCAGAAGGCACGCCGAGCAGGCCCTGTGGCCCATCTCTACGGGCGAAATCGGCTGTTGCCGCGAACGAATGCAGTCGAGCCAGTTGCGGTGCTGCTCCTTGCTGACATAGAGATGGATCTCGTCCGGGCCAATCTCCGACTGAATGATCTTCGGATCGCTCGACGCCAGCGCTGTCGCATCCTTCAGCTTCGCCGCCGGGTCACTCGCCGTAACAGTCTCATTGCCGCGCGAGACGAAGATCCATCCCTTCGTCCCATAGAACTTGATGCCGTTCGGGAAGTCGCCAGAGATATCCATGGTCACGCCGTTCGCATAGATCGCGTGCGTCAGGAATTTGCCGTGAACATCCCATAGCCCGTGCGTGGGAAACTCGGCGGTGCCCCAAATCTCGACAGGCCCGGTGTACTCGGTGTTCATGCCCCAATGAGCGCTATCCACGTGGTGAGCGCCCCAGCCGGTGATCATTCCCGCTCCGAACTGCTCGCATCGCAACCATCCCGGACGATCGAATCCGCTCTGTGGATGCACCCGTATCTCCGTGTAGTAAACCTCGGGCGTCGATCCCAGCCACGCATCGTAGTTCAGGTTCTTCGGCACTGGCATCGGCGCAGCATCCGGTCCGGAAGGGTCACCGGGAAGCCCGATCGCCACGTGCTTGAGGTCGCCAATGCGTCCGTTGCGCACCAGTTCAGCCGCATATCGGAACTGCACGGTCGACCTCTGCTGACTGCCAACCTGCAGTATCCGCCCCGATGCCTGAACAGCATTGCTGAGATATCTGCCTTCAGCGATCGTCAGCGAAGCGGGCTTCTGCAGATACACGTCCTTGCCGGCTCGCACGGCTGCGCATGCCGTGATCGCGTGCTGATGATCCGGCGTACTGATTACGACAGCATCGATGTCCTTGTCCGCCAACAGGTCATGGTAGTTGTGATAGCCGCGGACGCCGTTGTACGGCTTCCCCGTCTTCTTCGCATAAACATCGTTGATCAGCGCCTTCCCAGACTCGACCCGATTTGAATCCAGATCACATACGGCCATAATCCGCGCATCGTCATACTGCCAAATGCCTGGCAGATCGTGAACGCGCGAGATGCGACCGACACCAATGGCGCCGACGTTGATGCGGTTGCTCGGGGCCATCTGTCCAAAGACCGATGAAGGCAGAATCGTCGGGAAGCCGGCCACCGCCGCCACTCCCACAGATGTCTTCAGAAAGCTCCGTCGGGAAACCCTACCTATCTTCTTCATTCCTTCACCCCTGAATACTCGCGTGCGTTGCGCCCTGCTGTGCCCGGATGACCAACTCCGCCGCGAGCAGGCACTGGGTCTGATCCTGCGCCATGTGCGTCCTGTTCACAACATCGGAGATGAACTGCGGCCCGAACGGAAGGGTCAGGTTGTTGCAGTCGATATACCGCGCCTCTTTCGCATCCACCACGAACAGGTGATTACCGCCCTTGCGTCCTGTTATATCCGCATATTTTCGAATTTCCATGTAACCGTCTGTCCCCAGGATGAAGAGCCGCCCATCGCCCCAGGTTCCCAACCCCTGCGGTGTAAACCAGTCCAGCCGCACATAGCCAAAGCCGGCGTTTCCGCACAGCATCATGTCGCCAAAGTCCTGGAACTTGGGGTGGTCCTTGTGCCTCACATTGGCCACCTGCGAAGCCACCACCTCAGCCTTCGTCGACCCCGTATAGAACAGGAACTGGTCCACTTGGTGTGACCCAATGTCGGTCAGAATTCCACCGTACTTCTCCGGATCCCAGAACCAGTCGGGACGGCCCGATGCGCCTCCTGCATCGCCATGCGCCTGAAATATCTGGTGGGGCGCAATGTTGATCGTCTGAATCACCTTGCCGATCGCCCCCGCTTGCACCAGGTCCCCAGCTTTTACCGCGGCCTTCACCTCCAACCGCTCGCTGTACATGATCGCGAAGATTCGCTTCGTCTCCTCGATTGTCTTCCGAACCTCCGCCAATTGCTCGAGCGTCGTCACCGCCGGCTTGTCGCTCAGGTAGTCCTTGCCGTGCCGCATCACGCGGATGCCAAGAGGCGCACGCAAATTCGGGACGGCCGAACTCAGCACAAGTTGAATCGAGGCATCGTTCAGGATTTCGTCCTCCGACTTCGCCGCCTTCGCCTGCGGATAGCGCTTGAGAAACGCAACTCCTCGTTCAGGCTCCGCGGCGTACACGCTCACCAGCACCCCGCCTCCGCGGATCATCGCATCGACCATACCGTAAATGTGGTCGTGGCTCATGCCCGCGACGGAAAATCTGACGGAGTAGGCCGGCTTGGCGTCCACATTTTGCCCAGGCTCTGCCATCTCTTCCATAACGGTTCCGACGAAGGGTGAGGCACCAAACGCCGCCGCCGGGAAAGCAGTGGATAGGCTCGCGGATCCCATAGATTTCAGAAACGAACGCCGATCGACTCCATCCGATTGCATAGTTATCTCCTCAGTCGCCCATGATACGACGGGGACAAGGACGCCTGCATAGAAAATAAAATTTGCCGAGCAAACTTAAGATGTGACCGGGAGGCGAATTACGCTTCTTGGTCGCGGGATGGGACCAGGCCAATAGGCAGATTTCGCGCTAAGTGTCCGCTTTTGCACACAATTTTGATAGAGAACTGGTCGAAATACTCCCTCCCGCGATTCTTTCTTGCCCACAAATTGCTTGACATTCGTTGAAGACCTTAGATAAAGTTCGGGTCGCATAAAAATATGGAACATGCATGTGCTGTGTCTGGCGAGAGTCAGGCTTGCGCTGGCATTTTTGGAGGAAAGCAATGAGCCGACAGTCGATGGATCAAGCAAGCAAGTGGGCGAGGATAGCGATCTGGGGATTTGCACTGGCGCTGGTCTTCTGTGCGATGGTTATTTCAGCCCCGCTGGCCCATGCCCAGATTCTTTACGGTTCGATTACGGGAACGCTCACCGATGCAAGCGACGCAGTGATTCCGAACGTGACGGTAAACGTGACGAACCAGGCAACCGGCGATCCTCGTACGACGACGACCAACTCGGACGGAGAGTATCACGTGCCGGGTTTGCAGCCGGGCCTTTACACCATCGCTATTCCGGCGAAGGGGGGCTTTGGCGCATTTACCGAAAAGGACGTTACCGTCAGCGTCAACCGGGAAGTGCGGGTGGACGTGACGCTGAAGGCCGGTACGGTTGAGGTGGAGACGACCGTGACCGACACTTTGCCGACGCTGCAGACCGAGTCGGCGGAGGTGAATCACGAGATATCACAGACACAGATCGCCGAACTGCCGATCACGTCTTCCCAGGGGCGCAACTATCAGACCTTGTACACGTTGATTCCTGGTGCAGCCAATGTCATCGAGCAGAACTCGACGGCCTCCAACCCGTCCCGGGCCATGTCGCTCAACGTGAATGGCGTGGAAGACATGAGCAACACGACGCGCATCGATGGCGCAGTGAACTACTACGGCTGGCTGCCCTACATCGTCGCGTATGTACCGCCAGCGGACTCCATCCAGAGCGTCAACATTGCAACCAGCTCCTTCAATGCCGAGCAGGGCGTCGCGGGCGGAGCCTCCATCAACGTCATCATCAAGACCGGCACCAATAAGTTCCACGGCAGCGTTTGGGAGTACAACCAGCTCTTCAACACCAACGCCCGAGGTTACACGCAGACCGTCCAGAGCGGTATCACCCGTGTCCCAAAGAACATCTTCAACGAATTTGGCTTCTCCATCGGCGGTCCCGTATACATCCCGAAGATTCTGACCGGCAAGAAGAAGCTCTTCTTCTTCCAGGATTTTGAGCGCACCACCCGTCGCCAGTCGATTACCGGTACTCAGACCGTGCCGACGACGGCAATGCTTGGCGGCGACTTTTCTGCGGCCACTGCCCTTACTGGAGCCGCGAGCACAACCCTGTACGATCCCCAGCCGGGCGGCGTTCCCGTATCCGGGGCCGGCACCGTCAACGGTTATTACCTCCCGTCGGCCCGCACCGTGACGTTCCTGTCAGAGTATGGCTGCAACTGCATCCCTGCGTCGCGGCAATCTTACGCGGCCAAGACGATGCTGGCGCTTCTGCAGCCCATCTCCGCAGTGGTGGGGACGCCCAGCACGACGCTGCTGCAAGCCCAACTTGCCAACGACTACAACGGCAGTGGCACCTTCTCCTATAACCGCAACACTTCTGACTCGAAGGTGACCTACGATCCAACCGATCGCACCAGCATCTTCGGCCGTTACAGCGTCGAGCCATTCACCGTCACCGATCCGCAGGAACTCTTAGCAGCGGGCGGGGGCACCTTCGACGGCGGTCAGCCCGGAGCAGCCGCGGGCCGCATCCAGAACGTCGGGCTCGGCTTCACTCATGTCATTACCCCCAACCTGCTCGTTGACGCCGACGCCGGATACACCCGTCAGGTCTCGGGCGCGCAGTCATCCATTGACATCGCCGACGGCAACTTCGGATTGAATACGCTGAAGATTCCCGGCACCAATGGAATCGGCCCCAACTACGCCGGTCAGCCGTCGTTGATGTTCACCGGTTGGTCGGCGATGGGCAACTCCAACGGTGCCAATCCATTCCTGTTCCGCGACAATCAGTTCACCGCCGACGTAAACGTGAGTTGGACCAAGGGCAAGCACTCCACCAAATACGGCTTCACCTATTACCACTTCGACCTGAACCACTTCCAGCCCACCAGCGGAAGTGACATCAACGCTCCGCGCGGCGGCTTCCGCTTCCAGGGTGCTATGACGGACAGCACTGCATCAGGAAGCCCGACCACCGCACCCAACGCCTATACTTCGCTGGCCGACTTCCTGCTGGGCCTTCCCAACAACGGCACCGGCGCGGCAGTGGCAAAGCCAAGCCAGGTAACCGACCCCAACTCGCTGCGCTGGACGGAGTTAGCTGGATATGCACAGGACCAGTGGAACATCACGAACAAGCTGACGGTGAACTATGGCGTCCGCTACGAGTACTACCCCGCTCCCTATCGTGATCGTCCCGGCATCGCACGTCTGGATCCCACGCTACCCCAAACTGCCAATGTCGAGATTGGTGGCATCAATGGCAACCCAAACGGTGCAGGCTATCAAGCCGGCAAGGGTTTCTTCGCTCCGCGTCTTGGATTCGCCTATCGCGTGACCGACAAACTGGTCATCCGCACGGGAGGCGGCCTTACGTCCGATCCGGACAGCATGCGCTTCCTGCGCGACGCCTTCCCCGAAGACCTCGCCCCATCCTATAGCGGGACCGCAACAGGCACCATCGCTGTCGATCCCGTCAGCGGAAACGCGCTTCCCTTGACCGTCGGCATTCCCATCCAGGTGACACCAACCTTTCCTTCCGGGTTTGCCTCCCTCCCAGTTAGCGGAGGCACCACCACTGCTCCGGCAAACTACCGCCGCGGCTATATCGAGAGCTGGAATCTTTTCGTTCAGCAGGATTTGGGCCACTCGTTCGTCATGAACCTCGGCTATGTCGGAACGCATGCGGTCCGGGAACTGTTTGCTTATAGCCTCAATGCAGCCCCATTGCCCGACAGCACCACACTCTGCATGGCAAACGGGCAGTTCAATCCGTCTTCGGGGCTCACCGGTTCATGCAACTTCCAAGCCAATACCATCATCAACCAGCAGCACTGCGCCAACGCAACCACAGCTGCCGGCACAATCTGTTACAATACCGGCGGCATTACGATGGCCGCGCCGAGCCAAAGCTCCACCTACAACGGTCTGCAGTCGCAGTTGACGCGGAATGCGGGACGTCTGGCGCAATTCGGCATCGTCTACACCTGGTCGCATGCGTTCGACTTTGAAGATAACGGCGCAGGCTCCGGCTCGGAGGGCGTCAAGTTCTCCTATCCGGCATACTTCAGGTTGAACCGGGCCAGCGCTGGATACGATCGCACCAACAACTTCCAGTTCTGGGGCATCTACCACCTGCCGTTCGGCTCCGGCCAGGCGTTCGCGAACCACGGCGTTGCCAGCGCGCTCCTAGGCGGCTTCCAGGTGAATGGCCAACTCAGCCACGTCAGCGGCGCTCCGTTCTCGGTTGGTGCGCAGTCCAACAACATCAACACTCCAGGCGCAACGCTGTACGCTGACCTCGTCAAGCCTTACGTTCAGATGGGCGGCCACAATCGAACGGTCGGCAACACTGCCGTAAGCGGCGGCCAGCCTTGGTTCGACCCGACGGCGTTTGCCAACCCGGTCGAGACCGGAGCGCTTCACTTCGGCAATACCCACCGCAACCAGTTCCGTGGGCCGGGCGTTACGTACATCAACGCCAGCGTCTTCCGCGGGTTCCACATCTATGGCGAGAGCGAGTTCCAGCTTCGCGTCGAGGCATTCAATGTGCTGAACCACGCAATTCTCAGCAGCAACCCGAACGCAACTGTAGGCGGGGGAACATTCGGGTACATCACCGGCTTCGGCGGTGCCCGTTCACTGCAGTTCAGCGGTCGCTTCAACTTCTAACGAAACCGAATTGCATCTCCGGCGGCAGCTCCTTACGGGGCTGCCGTTCTTCTTTCCTGCGCCTGCCCGGACGCAACTCAGGTCACTTTGTGCTTCCTGGTCGAGGTCGACGGGGCAGCCGACGCTAGATTCGGAATCAGCATGTAGCTGCATCCGTTACTTTGTTACTGATCTGCCGTCGGACGGATCGGGTGAGTTGGAAATATCCAGGTCCAGCGAGTACTTTTCTCCCTTGGGCGAGCCAGGGGCATAGCAATTGCCGTCCTTGGCGTAGGTGGCGGAGCAGCGACGAGTGAGTTCCGGACGACGCGGAGACTGGGAGTACTGCCACACCAAAGCATCGCTGCGGCCGGACTGGTCCATGCGCATACCGCTCGTCGAGATGGTGCAGCCGGGCGCAGGCGGGCACTGATCGTTGGCCAGCCAGAGGGCTACATCGGGAAATTGATTATGAATGTCGTCGGCGGTAGAGATCTTCGTTCCCGGATCGTCCTCCGTTTCATCGCCCGCGCAGTAAGCTCCCAAGCGGTAGTTGGAGTGACGCAACGCATTGACCCAGGCCGCAACATACTTCGCTGTACGCGGAAGCATCCTTCCGCCCTCTTCAATGTCGAGGAAGATGATGGCGTGTGGAGGAAAGCCTTCGCTGGTCGCTGCTGCGATGGCCTTCGCCGCATCCGAGCGGCCAGTTACGATGGGGTCAAGCCTCTTGAACGCGGCGTCCAGACGGCCGTTGAAGAGAATCAGAAAGCCGAAGCCGTTCTCTGTAACGACCGCGCGCTTCCCCTTCCATGGGTTCGAGGTCTCGCCCGGAGGATTGTTCAGCCAATAGCCCACGTAGGAGAGGTTCTTGTGCAGCAGCGAAAGTTGCGCGTCACCGGGATAGAGGTTCTGATCGAAGCCGACGTAGAGGCCGTCCTGCGCACGGCATGCCGGCACTGCGGGTAGAAGACTCACAGCGAGAGCGCATATCAATAAAGAGCGTAGAGACATTCGAGACTCGACTCCAGTAGTTGAGTTTGAGCTATCAGAGCCGGGGTGTCACCGGTGAAGCGCCAGGCTTTGGAGCGGTGGACGGAGCGGCGGAAGCACCAGCGGCGGCCTTAGCCAGTGCGGCCGCTGCCTTTTCCGCCCCAGCCTTAACATCATTCACATCCATCTCAACGGCTCCCATCGCATCATTCACGCGATCATGGATGCCAGCGCGGATGTAGTAATCCCCTTTGACCGGTACGCTGATCTCCTGGTGAAACTGCATGCCACTCTTCAGCATGGTTGCCTTCTTTGCCGCTGTAATATTATCTGCCCCGGCCACCTTGCTGATGGAGTTGTAGAGCTTGCCCTGATCGTCGTAGACCAGCACGGCAAACTCAAGCGAGACCTTGAAGGTTCCATCCGAATTGGGTACGAACTGGATATGTCGCGCATCCGCAGCATAGTCGATCGCATAACACTGCCAGGGGCCGCGCGTCTTCGGATCAGGAACATTGCCGTCGGCAACTGCATCTTCGGGCTTGCTGCCCAGCGGCGCCGCGCGAACCTTCATCACGATCTGGGTCGGCTCCGGCGCACCAAACTGCATGACTGCCTGCAACGCAGTGGTCCGCGCAGAGGTGACTCGTATCTGCTTGTTCGCGTCCTCGCGGATCACCTTGGACTTAGCCTTCGAATCGTCGGCGGAAGCGCCCGTCGAAGCCTTCTTCGATGCGCGAATCTTCGCCGACTCGTCGCAGTGGGAGTGGTGTCCTGCGCGATGGCGCTGGAGGCCATCAGGATGATGGCCATCTCCCGGCGATGGCGGTTCCGCGACGGCGACCGGGGTGCAACTCAATGGTCCCACACACATCGCCGTGGACAGCCTGGGCAATGTGTACTTTACGGACTCCAGCGGCCCGGTTCGCAGGGTCGATACGCAGGGCAACATCACCACCTTCGCCGGCGGCCTGGCCACGGGAGCTGGTGATTGTACCAACTCCGGCACCAGCACCGTCGGAGATGGATGCCCGGCGAATGAGACCTACGTCCACTCGGGCTATGGCATTGCCATTGATCCGGCATCCGGGGACATCTATATCTCAGAGAACACCGGCGAACACATTCGCAAGGTCAGTCACTCCACCTACCTGATGTCGACCGTTGTCGACGTCGCTGGAACCAAGAGTGGCCTCGATGGCGACCTGACGACCTGCTCGACCACCCCCGGAGCCACCTGCAGCGGCACCGCAACTACAATCAATGGCCCTCGTGGCCTCGCCGTGGATAAGCACGGCAATCTGTACATCATGGACGAGGGCAACTTTGCCGTTCGCCTGGCAAACTTCACTACCGGCCAGCTGACCACGATCGTCACCGGAACTGAGGCCGGCCGTGGTGGTCACCGTCACTTGCTCATATTGAGCGCTGGTCGAGGGATTGGTGTTGGTAACGACGTACCCGCAGTCCTGCGTATTGTCACCAGGCGGAACCGCTGACGGAAGATTGAAGGCGCAACCCTGCTGCGCAAAGGTAAAGTCTGGCGCGACCAAACAATCCCCACGTGCCAGAGAGCCACCGCGACCAACAAATCGATACTGGCCACGGGCGGGCCGATTTCCGCGACACTTTCGTCCCAGCCGGGAGCGGCGTGCTCCGGAGTCGAGACCATCGTCGCCTCACCGCACAAGTACAGCTATGCCGTCGTCGCCGGCCCAACGCACGGCACACTCTCCGGCACCGCGCCCAATCTGACTTACATCCCGAATACGGGTTACACCGGCGCCGACAGCTTCACCTATTCGTTGACGGACAGCAGCACGTACTCCGCAGCCACGATCTCGTATGACAGTGGCGCCGCCTCCGTCGTGATGGAGCAGCCGGCACCGATGACCGGGTCCGTCGGCACTATCTCCTTGCAGCCTTACAGTCCGCCGGTAGCCACGCCACAGTCAGTCACCGTCACCTACAACACGGCACAAGCCATCACTTTGACGGGTACTGATTCCAACAACGCGACGCTGACCTTTGCCGTCGCCAGTACACCGGCACATGGCACGCTAAGCGGCACCGCGCCCAACTTGACCTATACCCCGACGAGCTCCAACTTCGGCGCAGACAGCTTTACGTTCACGGTGAATGACGGCGTCTCAACCAGCACGGCTGGAACGATCGCGATCACGGTGAACCCGCCGCCGCCGACTCCAACCAATCCGAGCGTGTCAGTGAACTATCAGACAGCGACCGCGGTCACGCTGGGCGCTACCGGCCAGGCAAAAATCCAGAAAGCACATCCTGGTGCAGAAGCCGATGGCCACCAATCTCGCCACCGCACGCGCCATGCTCGATCTCGCGCGCAAGGCCGGCATCCAGCTCGGTGTAGTGAGCCAGCATCGCTTCGACGACTCCATTCAATTCCTCAAGAGAGCCATCGCAGATGGCCGTCATGGCAAAATTATCGGAGCCGAAGCCTACGTCAAATGGCACCGCTCCGCCGAGTATTTCAGCCGCCCGATCAAAGGCACTTGGGAGGTGGAAGGCGGTGGCGCTCTCATCAACCAGGCAATCCATCAGGTTGACATGTTGCTCTATCTTGCCGGCCCGGTCTCGCAGGTCTTCGGCTGCTGGCAGCTCGGTGCGGTTCACAAGATCGAATCCGAAGACGTGCTCAATGCGCTGCTGCGGTTCGGCAGCGGCGCCACGGGCGTCATTCAGGCTTCTACCGCCTTGTGGCCCGGATATCCTGAGCGCGTTGAAATCCATGGCGCGAAGGGGACCGCGATCATTCCGGGCGACAAGCTGACAACCTGAGATGTGCAGGATGACGCCGGCGAAGACGCGCCCATCGTCAGCTAGGTCGCGTCCGGCGCGTCGGACCCCATGGCGATCTCGGCGCTGCCATTCGAGCGCCAGTTTCTCGACTTCGCCCATGCTTGCCAGACCGGAACTAAGCCGTTGATGACCGCGGAGGACGGCTATCGCGCCATGCAACTGGTAAGCGGCATCTACGACTCGTGCAGGTCAAATCTCCCGCCCCATCCTAGCCCAGTGCAACGCTCTGGGTCAGGGACCGCCAACCAACCAAGCGCTGAAGGCGCGACCTATCCCCCACCCCGCTAGCCCCGAGCCACCCCTGTCAACCCCCTCCGCTCACAACAAGAAATATTTCATCGCAGCAACCCATTCCATACCAATGACTTGCACCTTTTCCACACCACAAAAATAGTTGGCATAGTAGTTATGGTCCGTCTGGTATCCTTAAGGCAGTAAGTAAATAAAAAGGCTCAGCCCCGCGGCTGGGCCTTTCGCATTTAACCCATGGTCTAGACCAAACATAGGACCGGTCCAGATCTAACACCTTTAGAACAGATACTTTAGGACTTAAGTACGGGGATAGGGGTACAACGCCAGCAAAAGCCAAAACCGCCGGCCCGAAACGCCGCAACCTCATCTTGGCCGATAAACCACATAGAATATTTGACTATAACACCCATCGAATCAAATATTTACAAGGAGCAACTTTGACATACCATTGCAAACATGCGACTTAGTACCACCACCCCGGGGGGTACCCTGTCCCGCCGCAGCGCGCTAAGTTCGGGCGCCCCGGACAGCGGCAGCAAGTTCGCGAAGGATGTCGACCGTTTCGGGCCATCCGAGGCAGGCATCCGTGACGCTTTGTCCGTACACGAGCGGTTTGCCCGCGACGAGTTTCTGCGCGCCCGCGACCAGATTGCTCTCAATCATCACGCCGACGATGCGACGGTCGCCCGCGGTAATCTGACCAGCGATGTCGTGCGCGACGATGGCCTGGCGAGTGTAGTCCTTGCTGCTGTTGGCGTGCGAGCAGTCGATCATGATGCGCGCAGGCAGCCCGGCCTTCTCAAGTTGCCGGCTGGTCGCATCCACCGATGCAGCGTCAAAGTTGGTGAGGTTGCGCCCTCCGCGCAGAATGATGTGGCACTCCGGATTGCCGGTGGTGGCGAAGATGGCAGTCTGTCCGTGCTTGGTGCCGCCGAGGAACGTGTGCTCGCCGCTCGCGGAAAGAATGGCGTCAATCGCAATCTGCACGTTGCCAGACGTTCCATTCTTGAAGCCGACCGGACACGAAAGGCCGCTGACGAGCTGGCGATGCACCTGGCTCTCCGTAGTACGCGCGCCGATTGCGCCCCACGTCACGAGATCGACAAAATATTGCGGCGAGATGATGTCGAGAAACTCGGTGCCGGCAGGAACGCCCATCACCGCGAGATCGAGCAGAAGATGCCGCGCGATGCGCAGGCCGTCGTTGATCTTGTAAGTCTGGTCGAGATGCGGGTCGTTGATCAAGCCCTTCCACCCAACGGTGGTGCGCGGCTTTTCAAAGTAGACCCGCATCACGATGCAGAGATCTTCTGCGAGTTCGTCGATGAGCGGCTTGAGCATCGCAGCGTACTCGCGCGCGGCCTTGGGATCGTGGATCGAACAAGGGCCAACAACGACCAGCAGCCGCGGATCGCGGCCGGCGAGTATCTCGCTAACCTCGGCGCGCGCAGTAAATACGGTGGACGAGGCCTCGTCGGAGATCGGGAGTTGTTCCTCCAGAAAGACCGGAGGAAGAACCACCTTGGTCCACTGGATGCGGAGATCATCTGTGCGGTGAAGACTATGCATGAAATTTAAGGAGAGGCCGTCAGAACCAGGAGGGAAATCCGAGAAAAGCGCGGCAAAGTCTCTATTTCAAGTGTATCAGGGCGGGGGCCGGAGCCACGCTAACGTATCGTGGGTGTCTCTTCCACCTTCATCACAACCGCGTCGCGCGCAGGGACATTCATCGTGAATTTCGATCCAGCGCGCGTGATGTGTGCGTCGCCCCACACATCCCTTGGTGACAACAGAATCGCACCCTCGAGCAGAGCGATCGTCACCTGCCTGTCTGTGCGTGTCGGGTTCGTCACCCAGATGTGAGTTCCGCCGGGCCCCTTATGCAGCCGCGCCTGCACGGTCGGGTCGTCGATCGCGACTCGCTGCGTCAGTTCGGCCATCTTCAGGAAGCTCGCAAACAGCTCCCTGGTCGCGGCGCCATGATGGAGGTAATATCCCGCGCCGGGAAACGAGCCCATCAGCAATGTTCGCCCCTGCCCGGACGTATTCTCGACCGCGGCGATGTTGCCGTTCGAATACTGCCCGGCAGCTTTTCCGCCCTGCAAATCGTAGTCCTGGCGGAAGTAGCGGCCGTAGATCTTGCTTCCCTTCACTTCAAACGTCATCTGTTCGGAAAGGTCGGGGTCGAACTCAACGTACTTCTCCCGCGCGCCAAACAGTTCATCGAGTCCGAGGTTCGGCTGCACCGTTCCAACGTGCACGTGATCGCCGAAGTAGCCCGGCAGCCCTTCGCAGATCAGCGTGCCGCCGTTCTGCACGTACTTCTTCAGCCGGTCCGCGGTCTCCTGCTTCAGCATCACCGGATACGCAAGATAAACCAGCTTGTACTCATCGATATCCTCGAGCGCCACAAAGTCGGCCTGAATATTCGAATCGAAGAACGCCTGATATGCGCCGCGGATCGACTGGGCATAGTATTCGGTTCCGCCTTGCTGCACATAGTTGAAGAGTTCGGACTCAGGAATGAAAAGGAGGCCAACATCGCCTTTCACCGGATGCGACTGCCAAACATCAGCGTGCGCGTTCGCCCACTTTGCGACCTTGCCCGCCATCTCGGCGCGCGGAGTGACCGAACCGTCCATCGCAAACGGCCCGAACGCTCCGAAGAGCGGCCCGTCGAGCAGCGGCCGCCAGCGTGGATACAGGATGCCTCGTGCACCGCCCGCGCAGGAGATCAGGTTCCAGATGCGCACGTCCTCCGCGTCGGGCTGGCGACCGTCTTCGCGCGGCCGCCCGATCACTTGCGGCTGCATCCACAGCGGACCAGCTTCCGCCTCCGCGTGCCAGAACGGCTTGCCGCGCGCGCCGCCACGAACGAGGTCGAGAGCCTGGAACTGCAGCCACGGCGCATTCCCGTGCCGCGAGGCGACCCACGTCAAGCCCCAGACGTCCATCATCGCCGCGGAACGCCATTCGTTGTGCGCCGACGAAGGCAGTGACTCCAGCGTTCCCGCAACACCGTGAGCGCAGATCAGATGATGCGGATCGAGCCGGCGAAACAGCTTGACCCGCCACTCGAGGAGGCGAAATGCGTCATCGATGCGAAACTGCAGCCAGTCGAGACTTTCGGAATATCCGCCAAGACTCTCGGGAGGTTCGACGTCCTCCCATGTCTCGTAGCTGTAGCGGCCCCAAGCTTTGCCCAGCTTCACTAACGATCCGTAGCGCAACAGCAACCACTCGTGCAGTCTGCGCCGAGTGCCGTCGCAGTAGCAGTTCATCTTCCTCGCGCCGCCGCCGTCGTAGGTGTTCTCGTTCCACAGATCGTAGCCAAGCAGCGCGGGATGGCTTCTGTACCGCTCGATCAACGCCGTGAGAAATCTCTCGGCCGCCGCCTGGACTTCGGGATTGTCGAGACACAGTCCCGGAAAGCCGCCAACGGCAGTGCTCGAGCCAATCTCGCTGCCCTGGGTCGATCCGTCGCTCGCCTTATATTTCGCGGCAGCGTACTTGCGAAAGGCCCATTCCGGAGTACACGTCGTGAACTCCGCGATGATCACCTTCAGCCCATTCGCCGCCGCGAGATCCATCATGCGGTCGTAGTCAGCCCAGTCGAACTTGCCCGGAGCTATCTCGATTGCGCTCCACAGAAACCAGTGGCGAAAGGTGTTCATCCCGACGCGTGCCGCAGTCTGGTGATCCCTTGCCCAATCCTCAGCGGGTGGATTCGACTTGCGGAAATACACCGCGCCATAGGGGAACACGGATCCCATCGCAACTTCCTTCGACTGCTTCGGTTCCTGCGCGACCGCCTCCGCACTTCCCGGCAAACCCACCGCGCGACCGACCGCAGCGGATGCGCTTACCAGCGCCGCGGTCCGCACGAAATCCCGGCGCGTGACTTCCAGATCGGACTTCATATCGGCGCTCCAGCGGTCAGGGGAGATTGGATGTCACCCACTTCACGGTCTCGTCCAGCGTCTTGTTGGGCAGGCGGTTGTAATCCCACGGCTCGCTGATCGCCAGCTTGTCTCCGGCGCCGTAGAGTGAGTAAACCTGCTTCGCCTGAGTCACGGCAGACTCCACGTCTGCGGGCGTTGCGTCGCGGTCCAGTTGCGGCTGCACCACCAGAACGGGACGCGGCGCGATCATGCCGAGCAAGTCCTGGTAGTCATACGGAATCTGCGCCTCGTGCCCGACGAAGAAGCCGAGTGACGGAATCAGGTCGCGCTCGTAGCTGTAGCGAGCGACTCCGCCATCGCCACGCGTCGCCGTATCCGTGCGCATGGGCGTAAAGCCCGCGATGGAGACGACGCCCTTCACCCTCGCGTCCAGCGCAGCTTCGTAGATGGCTACGGTCCCGCCAAGCGAGTATCCGAAGAGATAGATCCGATTGGGATCCACGAGGTCATCCTTAGCGAGAGCGTCCACGGCAGAATGTGCGTCTTCCACCAGCCGTCCCATGTGCGACCACTTTGGATAGCGGTCGTAGAACGGGCCTGTTTCCGACAACCGACTGCCAAAACCGCTCTGATCGTAGGCGAGCACCGCGTAGCCAGCATGCACCAGCGCAAGAATCGGATGCAGGTCAGAGTGGTAGACCCACATGTAACCGAGCGGGTAGCTATATCCATGCAGCCAGATCACGGTGGGCAGCTTCTTCCCTGCCGGCGTGTCCTTCGGGTAGTACAGATCGCCGGCCAGGCCCGCAAACATAATGTGCCGCGAGGCCGCCTCACTCTTCTGCGGCTCCAGCCAGCCGTAGGAGTTGCCCCCATTGCTGATCACCCACAAGGGAAGGTTCGGTGCGACCTGCCCGGGACTTGGCGCTGGACCGCCAACGCCTTGTGCCGCGCCAAAACCGCCCGGTCCTCCTGGGCCACCTGGCCTGGCTGCCGCCGTGCCCGGCCCCGCCGCGGCAGCCGGTCCTGCGGTAGCTCCGGGGCCACCCGGTGCCGCTCCCCCTGGCCGCCGCGCAGCCGCTCCTGCGCCTGGACCTGCGCCAGGCACCGGGCCGAAAAGCGGCCTCGCGGAGTCTGCGCTGGATAGCTTCACTGGCTCACTCCCCAGGATTGCTACAACCGACCTGCGGAGTTCGGCCGACTTCTTCTCCCAGTCCGCCGTCGACGCAATCGCGCCGCCCGTAGGGGACCTCAGCAAGTCGTCGGCTCCGTGCTTTGGATACTTCGTCAGGTCGAGTACGGTCTTTGTGTTCGTGCGCCATGTGTCCCAGTTCCACTGGAAGATCAGGTTGCTCGTCCACTTCCTGTTGGAGCGGCCAAACTGAATATCGAGCCAGTCTAGATCGGCCTCCTCGTCGTTTGCGCCGTGGAATCCGGGAACACGGAGAGTACCGATGCGGTCGGCTACGCCCAGCAGTTTGTAGACCTTCAGCGCGGAGTAGTATGTCTGCTCGTTGCCCCAGGTGTTCGACACCTGATCGTTGTTGCCCCACTCCATCAGGATCGAGCGCGGCGCAATCATCGCCGCCAGCAGGTTGCCATCCACGGGCAGCCGGTCTTCCCGCCCGGCGAAGAAGCGCAACTGCGGTGCGAACCACGTCGGGAAGGAGCGCGTGGTGCTCTCGATGCCTTCGCCGAAGCCGCGCTCGCCGGCCGCACGCCAGGGCAATACGCCGCCGCCGCCGGTGCTTCCTGCGATCACCGCGGTAATGCGCGGGTCCAACGCGCCTGCGAGCGCCGCCATCTTTCCATCGCGCGAGTATCCGAAGATGGCGATGTGCTTCATGTCCACGTGAGGCAGCGTTGTCAGGTAATCCACCACGAAGCCTGCGGCCCAGCCTCGGCGCGGCAGCAGGGCAAAGTCATAGTCCGGATAGAGTTGCGCGAGGGCAGCGGCGTCGTCCATCGAATCGTTGCCGGCGAATCCCGCCGAGATGTACCCGCGCCGGATCAGCGATGCCGCCCAGCCCTGCAGGCTTGAGTTGATCAACACAGGAAAAGGCCCGTTGCCATCAGGGATATAGACGCGGACCCGCATCGTGCCCTTGGACTCCGGCCCGAATTCGAGCCGGATGTTGCGGACCGTGTAACCGTCCTCGTGCCTCTCATCGAGGACCACGACGTGGTCGATTTTGGGGCGCGGCGGCACAGTGCCCCAGACATACTTCTGTGAGAGCTTCGAAATCTCCTCTCGGCGCGCGGGCCACTGCGCTGCGGTTGTCACGGCGCGGCCATTGAGAAACGTCAGCGGATCGGGAAGGCTATTATGCCGCGGGAGCGAGTTGAAATCCGGCGACAGAGCGTTAGTCTTCTTCAGCCAGGCGTCGAAGGGTGGGTCCGGAGGCAGAATCTGCAGCAGCTTTTCGCGGTACTGCTCGCGATCGGCAGTCGACATCGGGCCCGACATGGGAGCCTGCGTTTGGGCATGGGCGACCATGCTCAGAATGATTGCCGACAACGCTGCTCCGATCAGAGCGTGCTTCTTGAACACCATGAGCGTTCCGTCCTCTCCATCAGCCGTACGCTGGTCCACCCAGCCCGAAAAGCTTGGAAGCTTTGGGCGTCGACGGGTTCCAGTAAAGAAATTGTTTCCGGCTGCGTGCGGCGCAAATATATCCAGCCACAACCCCAGTGTCAAACCAGAACTATAGATCTAGCGCGCAGGGGCAGATCCTTTCAGGTCAAGTCGCCAGCTTGCCCGCCGCCGGAGCAGGTGGATTCACAATACGCAAAAAAGCGGCAAAGGGATTACAACCCAGTGACAAGTTAGGCGCGGATGTTTCTCCATACTAGGTCCCGTAGAGAACAAACGGGATCGTAGAGAGAAAACAGGATGAGCCTTGCATCTGCGCGATATTTCCTATTAGTCCAGCTAGCTGCGTTGTTCCTGACGGCGGGTCTGCTTCGGGCACAGGCCCCTGGAACCGGGGCGATCATGGGTGTGGTGCATGATCCATCAGGTTTAGCGGTCGCCAATGCGGCGGTGTCCACGGTCAATGAGTCGACGGATGGAACCAGGTCCGCAGTGACCAATTCCGCGGGCGCCTTCTCGGTGACGATGCTTACACCGGGCACGTATACGGTCACGGTGAGCGTTCCGGGATTTGAAGCAAATGTTCTGCACTCTGTACGCGTGGTGGTCGGCGAGACCAGTTCGCTCGAGTTCAGGCTGGCGATGCAGAAGGTTGGAGTCACTCTGCATGTCGCTGCAGACGCGGAGATTGCGCAAACCCAGAGCTCGACTTTGGGACGTGCGGTTCAGGAGGAGGCGATTCGGGCTCTCCCACTGGCCAATCGCAACTACACGCAGATTCTCGGACTCTCTCCCGGCGTAGTTGTGGCGCTTCCGGATGCTACGGCACTGGGTCGGAACACTCAGAATGTAACCTCCGATGGCGCGAAAACTACCTCGAACAACATTCAGTTCAACGGGGTCGATGCGAACAATCTTTCGCAGGACTCTGCCGCCGATGACGGCGAAGAGGTGGGCACGGCCATTCCCGCGCCGGACGCAATCCAGGAGTTCAAGGTGCAGACCGCCAACTATGACGCTTCGTATGGGAGAGGCGCCGGAGCCAACGTCGACCTGGTGAGCAAGAGTGGAACGAATCAGCGTCACGGGAGTGCGTGGGAGTTTGTGCGCAATAACATCTTCAATGCGAACGACTTCTTTTCGAAGCTGGATGGTCAGGCTCGCCCCACGCTGAAGCAGAACCAATTTGGCGCATCGTTTGGCGGCCCGATTTTCAAGGATAGGACCTTCTTCTTTATTGAGTATCAGGGACTTCGTTCGAGCAATGGATCCGGGGATGAAGTAACGGTGACCCTGCCGCAACTTGCTTCGGACCGTTCAGCAGCTACCTTGGGAACTCAGTTTTGTCCTTTAAACCACGGGAACGCAGCGGGATATCTGACCAACGCGGGCGGCACGCAGGTAGCCTGCAACGGTTCCAACATCAATCCAGTGGCACTGGCGCTACTCAACTTCAAACTGAGCAACGGCCAGTACGCAGTCCCAAGTCCGCAGATTAACTTGCCTGGCTCCGATCCAACGCAACTTCCGATCGGCCAGTCGACGTTTGCCACTCCGGCCAATTACAGCGAGAACCAGTTCAGCGTGAATATCGACCACGCGATGACGAGCAAGAACATGCTCTTGGGAAGGTTCTTCTACTCACGTGCGCCGACCGTCCAACCTTTTTCGCCGAATGCTGCCAATGTTCCCGGGTGGGGAACTACTCAACTCGAGCAGAACACGATGTTCGTTCTGTCGGACACGCACATCGTCAATTCGAACCTGGTCAATGTGGCGCGCTTCGGCTATATGCGTTTTGATGGTCTCTCCTCGTTCGCGAACCCGATCCAAGCATCCGCGCTGGGGATGAGCACACCCACGGGAGCTGCGGGAGTAGCGCCGGGCGTGAGCATCGCCGGCTTGTTCACTACTGGAGATGCGGGCACGCCTTCGCAATGGCAGAACACCAACAGCTTCATATGGCAGGACACAATCTCGCTTACCCGCAACCGCCATAATCTGCGGTTTGGCGCGGAGGTGAAGCGCCACGAAGTGGATGTCGACGCGCCCTTCAGTTCAGACGGGCTGCTGCAGATCGCCACCTTCGACGACTTCCTGCTAGGCCAAAGCGCGGCACAAAATGGAAGCCCCACTGGCGTCAGCAATGTGACTGGCAGCGGCGGCAGTTCCGGCCTCTTCCGCAGGGACGAGCGCTACACTGACCTGGCGGCCTTTCTGCAGGACGACATTAAGGTGACGGAACGTCTGACCGTCAACGCCGGTGTGCGTTACGAAGTATTCGGACCGCCGCACGAGATCCACGGACTGCTGCCAAGCTTCGATCCCGCGATTGCAGCGGGGCAAGTGCCGGCCACAGGCTCGCTGAGCGGATACACTTTGCCCGCGAATTTTCCCGGTCACATTTCCACTGGTGTTACCAAAACTTCGACTTCGGGCCTGTGGGCGACGGACTATGCTGCTGTTTCGCCGCGCCTGGGCTTTGCACTGAGATTGACCGAGCGGCCGATTCTTGTGCTGCGCGGTGGCTACGGTATCTACTTCGATCACCCTTCCGGCGGCTTCTCCGAATCGACGATCGGGCAGCAGCCATTTGCGGTGCAGTCGTTCTCCTTCGATTCGCAGAATGCCGGCGCAACGCTGGCACATCCGTTCAGCCCGTCGCTGCCTCTGGACTCAAGCTACCCCATCTATCAACCGCGCATTGCGGGCGGTGGCTCGTACACATCGGGTGTGTCGCCAAACGTGACCAATCCATACACGCAGGAGTACAACCTGAACTTCCAGTACGCCCTGGCAAAGGACTATCTGGTGGAAGTGGGCTATGTCGGCGCACACACGACTCATTCGCCGGGAAGCGTTGAGTTCAATCAGTCTTTACTCGCGAGCCCGCAGCATCCGGTAAATGGCGAGACGATGAATACCGCGGCGAATGTCATTCAGCGAGTTCCCTTCCAGGGAATATCCACTGGATCGCTCTTCCACGAGACAAACTTTATAGCGAATTACAACTCACTGCAAAGCAGCATCACGAAACGCTTCGCTCATGGATTCCAGTTCCTCGGTAGTTACACATGGTCGAAGATCCTGGACGAGACCAGCGGTTCGGGCGGCAGTACAGTCTTTGAGTTGTGGCTGTTGACGAACAACCAGAACAATCCGCGTCAGGCTTATGGGTTGACGGACTTCGACCACGACCAGCGGGCTGTCTTGAGCTTCACATGGCAGGCGCCGAAGTTCGAGCAGACACCGATGCTGGCTCGGCGGATGCTAACCAACTGGGAGTTTTCAGGCATTGCAGTGATTCAGTCGGGCAGCCCGATTACGGTGCTCGACGGCAACGCAGGCCTGGTCTACGGCAACTATAACTTTGAGAATCGGGCGCAGAGATCGGGGGCGAGTCCCACCACGCGCGGTTCGCTCTATTCGCGAGCGATCAACGGGTACCTCGACCAGAAAGCATTTACCGCTGCGCCAGAGGCTCCAAATAGCGGCGGCCCCGGTGATACAGATTTCGGCAACAGCGGCACAGGCTTTGTGCGTGGCCCTGGGCAACACAATCTCGACCTGGCTGTCGAACGCAGCTTCCCGGTGACAGAGTCGAGCAGCCTCCGGTTCCGGACCGAGTTCTTCAACCTGACCAACACGCCTCAATTCGCCAACCCGAATAACAGTGTCGACTTCACCGAGGGTCCCAACGGTCCCGTCAACTTGAACCCTTCCTTTGGCCTGATCAGTGCGAAGGCTGCGAATCCCCGCATCATCCAGTTCGCCTTGAAGTTTGCATTTTAGAAGATACCAGCGACCCGACAGGACCAATTGAAAGCGCGATGCCCACAATCGAAGAGCTAAAAGATACGAGCAGTGAAGTGAAGTCTGTTAACCCCCTCGACCCATATCTCTGCCACATGGAGATGCCGCTGACCGCTGTCTACTACCCGCTGGGGTTTCCTCTGGCGTTGACTACGAATTCGGAGGAGGTGATGGAAGGCGCAGAAGAAAGTTGGGGAGCCTTCAGGCAGCAGTTTGATATTCCCGCGCTGCGGTTTCAGATTGGCATGCTGGAAGACGATTCAACGGAGTGCCCTACCGGTCCGGTCTTTCGTGCGCACCGCAATCTGATAGTGGGCGTCGCCGACCAGGCTAATTTCTGTGTCAGCGACGTAGTTCATGGGTTCTCGTTCGCATGGCTCACCAGGGCGGCGGTATCGCACAAGAGCTATCTTCGGTATCACTTTCTTGAGGCTGCGGCGCTGGCGCATATCGCCAATCGACATACGGCTCCGGTCCATGCGGCCTGCGTAGAGTTGGAGAGATACGGCGTCTTGCTTTGCGGCGATTCTGGCGCGGGTAAGTCTTCGCTTTCGTTCGCATGTGCGCGTGCGGGATGGAACTTCATCACCGATGACGCGAGCTTCCTTCTGAACGGCCGGGAAGATCGGCGGGTGGTTGGCAATTGTCACCTGATGCGGCTTCGCCCGTCGGCGGTGGAACTCTTTGCGGAGGTGGCAGGCAAGCCTCTTACGCCGCGTGCTGGTGGAAAGCCGTCGATCGAATTATTCACGGCAGCGCTCCCTGGCATAGCAGTCGCTAGCTCATCCAATGTTCACCACGTCGTCTTCTTGAATCGAAGAGAAGTGGACGTCCAAGTGGTCGTTCCCTTCTCAAGGGAGGCCGCTCGAAGTTCGATGCATCAGCGCTTGAGCGGTCTGGAAGAGTTACGCAAAGTTCAGATCGAATCGATTGAAAGGCTGCTCACCGCGGAGATACTTGAGATCCGCTATCGCGATTTAGATTGGGCGGTCGACCGGCTTGCGCGGCTGGTGCGGGAGAAGAAGTAGTGCCGGCGGCCCTTCAGCAGGAGATCAGAGCGCGCAGAGCACTGCGAGGCGATGCTCTTCTTCGTCTTAGGTCATGGATATCGGAAAAGGAGCTGAGTCGGGAGTTCTGGATATTTTTTGCTGGGGCTCTTTGCTTCGACTTCGGATTTGCGATCTTCTTTTTCCTGTTCAATCTATTTTTGCTGGACGTCGGATTCGGGGTTCGGCAACTAGGTCTCATCACTGGCGCGATGACAATCGGCGGTGTAGTGGGGACAATCCCCGTCGGGCTGCTGGCGAGACGGGTGAGATTGCATCGCCTGTTATTGGCGGGCTTCATCCTGGCTCCAGTGGTCTCGGCTCTGCGCGCGTACATCATCTGGGAGCGCGCCCAGATTGGATTGGCGTTGATCACGGGGATGTGTTTCTGTCTCTGGACGGTGTGCTTTTCCCCTGCGGCCGCAAGGCTCACGACGGAGAGAAATCGTACTTTCGCATTTAGCCTGCTGTTCTCAGCCGGCATAGGAATGGGTGTGCTGGGGGGAATGGTTGGCGGGTTTCTCCCCGGATGGCTGCAAGCCATACGCCCATCGATGCAGACATTGGACGCGAAGCGGATCGTGTTACTTCTGTGCTGCCTGATTGTGGCGTTCGGAATTTTGCCTGTTTCACGCCTGCGGCTGCAGGTTGAGCAAGAGAAACAAAGGCAGCCGTGGACATTTGACCCATTCTTATTCCGTTTTCTGCCGGCCGTCGCGCTGTGGAGCTTTGTAATCGGCTCTTTTTCGCCGTTGGCTACAGCGTACCTTTCCCGTCACATTCATATCCCTCTAGCTCATATTGGCCTGATCTTTTCTGCTTCGCAGCTGGCGCAGGTTGTGGCAGTCCTGATAGCGCCTGCCATTTTCAGGAGATTCGGCCTGGTGACCGGGATCATGTATACGCAGGTCGCCACTGCGATCGCTCTTGGAACGCTGGCAAGAGCCCATGCCGTGCCACTGGTTGTGGTTCTGTATCTGGGTTTTACTGCGTTTCAATGGATGAGCGGTCCGGGAATCTACAGTCTCCTGATGAACCGCGTGGCAGAGCGCGAAAGAAACAGCGCGTCCGCGGCCAACATTTTTGTGACCTCGCTGTGCCAAGCGATCGCATCGGCCGTATCCGGCGCTGCGATCATGGCCTTCGGGTATCCGGCGGTTCTGTCGGCGATCGCTGCAATGGCGCTACTTGCAGCATTTCTATTTCGGACTCTACTGCATGATTCCGAAGGCTGCAACATTTCTGTGACGGCACCCGCGGAGTGCTGAGGCAAACGCCTTGTTGCGCCACTTGCGACGTGACAAGGAAGTGACAAAGAGAACGCACTGCTACGACAACTCTGAGTTCGATTGAGGCTATGTTCTCTTCATGTGGCGCGAAACCCCCAGTCAAACAACCCGTTCAATCCTGTCAGGCGCGGTGGCCTTGATTGCCCTGCTGTCCGTAGCGCGATGTGCCACGTGCCAGAACACGCCAATGATTAGCGGCGGAGTTGGGTTCCTCAGCAGCACAAACAAAGGGCCTACTTCGTTCAGTCCGACGGTTATGCCACTGGTGGCTGTTCCATTAACTCAGCATTTCTTGTTTGAAACGCGGGACTACTTACTGGAGTCTGTTACACCTAGAAAGAATGGCTTGTCGGACCAGACCATGTTGCTCAAGGGAGTCTCCTATCTTCAACTGGACTACCTCGCCAATCGGCATGCTACCTTCGTGGCGGGCAAATTCCTAACGCCATTCAACACGTATAACGAGAGACTAAGTCCCATCTGGATCGGGAATTTCCAAGACAGCCCGATCATCTTCCCCATCGGGAACATGGGCGGGGCCGCAACGGGAGGCGAGCTGCGCGGCTCGCTGTTCTCGACTAGAAAAATGAATGTCGACTACACCGCGTTCTATTCCGCAAATGTCGGCGGCAAGCAATTCAAATCATCGCGCGCAACGGGTGACCGGATTGAGGCCTACTTCCCTTCAATAAGGATGGAAGTCGGACTGTCCTTCGGGAAGATGTTCGAGGGGGATCACCAGTATGCCGGCGGTGCTCACTTCTGGTGGCAGCCCGTGGGTGGTCCTCTGTCGATCCGTTCTGAGTACGCGCACGGATCGCATGCGCAGGGCTACTGGATGGAAGCGGGCTACCGCCTATCTCAGTTCAAAGGCCCGGACAGCGTGATTGGGCGATTTGAGCCACTCTTCCGAATGCAGCAGGTATTTCGCAATAGCCCAGATTCTACCGATGGACTTCCCGCGGTCGATACGCAGCGCGCAGATTTTGGTCTGGATTACTTCCTGCCGCATGATGTGCGAATTAACACAAGTTATTCGAGACAGTTCTCTTCAACCGGGAATGGAAATATATGGAAGACCGGGCTTGTGTACCGGTTCATGTTCCCAGCGTGGCCAGGTAAACAATGAAACTACAAACACTATTCGCAATAGGGGTAATTCAGTGCGGTTGCTTGCTGGTTCCAGCGCAGGCATCTGGAAAGCCGGCGTCAAGCCAGGCGGCCACGCCATCGACGCAGCAGTCAAAACAAGCGGCGAGCCCCGCGATCCCGGAAGGCCAAGGTGAAAGGAAGTTTCAGGAAAACTGCGGCCGGTGTCACAACGCTCCCGAGGAACTTCCGACTCGCATTACTGGAACAGTACTGCTCCACATGCGCGTCCGAGCATCGCTCAGCGCGGCGGACCAGCGCGAGATCCTGCGTTATTTGGCACCGTAATGGACCATGCCGGGGATGTTCGGGAGACGCCGGGCGTTGCCGGCCATTTGCTGTCGGTGAATAAGGATTTGGCGAGGGCAATTGTCGCCACATTCCGCGAAGTGCACCGAGACGATCTGTATAAACGATTAGCCTTGTATACGCGGGATGACTGGGGCCGGAGCTATGAATGGCTCGACACAAGCGGTCTGGAACTGTATTTTCTCGAGCGACTCAAGACTCTCGGAATTGAACGGGCGGTACCTCAAGAGGTGCGCGCCGGGATGGAGCGGAACTTCGCCGACAACAAGGTCCGTACTACGAAGATTCTGGAGGAGTTTGTCAGGATCAACCAGGCCTTGCAGCGTGAACAGCTGAGTTATTGCAATGTGAAGGGCATTGCATTAGCTCCGATATCATGTCCCGACCCGGTGCTTCGGCGCCAGCTCAACATGGACTTCATCCTGTCGGCAAGCGATTCCGGGAGGTGTGAGGACATCCTCGCCGAGCTTGGATATTCGGCACATTTGCTTGGCAAACATTACTCCGAGTTTCATGCCAAGCCCGCTGCTCAGCCGCCCGACACGGGTATCAAGACGGTCACTCCACCCTCGATCGGGGTTTATTTTGTATTGGCAGACGCGCAAGGGGTGGATCGGGCTCCATATGCGATGTTGGAACGACGGCGCACGAAGACATGGGATGGACATAAGTTTCCGGCTCCGGCAGAGCCCGATCATTTCATTGCCCAAGCCATACGCATGCTGGGGCAAGTCGGGACTGAATGGACGCGCCTCGCGTTCCTGCTGGAGTTCAGGACCTGTGTTCATTTCTGGCTGCATGACGAGAGGTTCTGGCGCGAGGTGATAGATCGAGCGCAGGAGCATCCTCTGCGACCTGTGGCCATCGCTACGGCTACCCGCCTGGCCGCAGAGATATTCGGCGGGAACATTCCGCTCCCCCTCCAGAAGTGGACCGTGGACGAGCTCGACGCGGGCGTCCGGCGGTGGTCGGAGGTGTATGGCTGGGACGCAATTTTGACTGACTTTCCGGACACTACTCTCGGGGATATTTTGCAGAATCCACCCAGGATTTCGTAGGGGCGGAAACTGTGGTCTCACCCTCGCGGTCGACGCTCTGTTTCCGACGTCCTTTCGTCCGAGCGGGCGCCGTGAGCTTTGACAAACAAGTGACAAACGCCGTATTGCCCAATGACAACTGCAAGTGCTTCACCCACTACTTTGAAGCAGTGAAGTAATCCGCACTGCGTTTCTTACGGAAACAAAGGAAGAGACACTAGCTTCTGGGACTCCAAGGAGAGGGTAGGAATTGATGAGCTTGCCAACTATATCCAGAGTGGTGTTTGGCGCAGTTTTAGTGGCGGGGGGCTGCATGGCTCTTTCGCGGTCCGCATCGGCTGCAGACGCGCCGCGAAAAATCGAGGTTGCGACAAAGCGCTTTACCTACATTCCGGCCGACATCACGCTGAAGAAGGGCGAGCCGGTGGTGCTTGAGTTTCACAGCGATGATGTAACTCACGGGATCAAGTTCAAGGAGCTGAACCTGCAAACGGAGATCCGCAAGGGCGCTACCAGCGAGCTCTCCTTCACCCCCGCGCAGACTGGCGATTTTGTGGGCCATTGCTCGCGCTTCTGCGGCTCAGGCCACGGATCCATGACGCTAACACTGCATGTGACGGAGTGACTGCAATGCGCCGAATGATCTTCAGTGCGGCGCTTGCTCTTGGCGTGTTGCTGCAGGGATGCAAGGCTACGCCGCCCGGCAAGGTGGAGACGGCCGTGATGATCAAGGCTAAGCACAGGCTATTTATTCGCAACAAGAATGCTAGCAATCCGATTGCATTCAGCGACAAGAGTGTCGCGGATGGCAAGGAGGCGTTTACGCACTACTGCGTGGCCTGCCATGGGATGGATGGCCAAAACACAGGCGTACCCTTTGCGTACCGGATGACACCCCCAGTACCGTCGCTCGCTTCGACGGATGTTCAGTCGTATACGGATGGGCAGTTGAAGTGGGTGATCGATAACGGCATTTCACCATCTGGGATGCCCGGCTCCAAGGGGATTCTAAGCGATGACGAACAATGGGCCATCATCCTGTTTATTCGGCATCTTCCACCGGCTGGCAGTCTTGGCGAGCCGATGTACGGGAATTAGCCTATGCCAAATCAGCGGGAAGGATATCAGATGAATCGGCGACTGGCGAAGACGGTCATTGCGGCGCTTCGTGATGACGATGCGGAGATACTTCGCGCGCGGTTTGCGCCGTTTGAAGAACGCGATTGGTTGCGTTGCAGGGAGTGGCTGCACACGAGCGGCCTTGCGCTCTACTTTCTCGCCCGCGCCGGGACGCTTGGGATTGAGGACGTGATGCCAGTGCGGATTCTGCGTGAGTTGGAAGGTAGCTATGCCGAAAACCGCGTGCGCACCGAGGATATGTTCAACGAGTTCGTAACGATCAACATGGGTTTTCAGAGGGCGAAGCTGTCTTACGCGAATCTGAAGGGCTTTGCTTTGGCTCCGCGCTCCTGCTTCGATCCTTCCTATCGTTATCAGCACGACCTAGACTTCTTGGTGGCCCGGCGCGACGCGGAGGAATGCCGTAAGGTCCTGGAGCGGCAGGGCTATCGGCTGTCCGCCGTGTTCGGCGATACCTGGGAGTTCCGAGCTGGACCTGCGGAGGCTTCGTCGCTGAGCAAGTTGTACAAGGTCAGGTCGCAGCGCAGTCTTGAGTTGCACCTTGTCCCCGATGAAGAGCAGAGCGAGTCGAACCGGCATGGCGACAGGCTCTCGCGCCTACAGTTACAGGTGTGGAACGGGTTTGAGTTTCCTGCGCTCTCGGAATGCGATAAGTTGCTGGGGCAGGCGCTGCATCTTTTTAAGCACTTTCAAACGGAGTGGACACGGACTGCATGGATGCTCGAATACGCGACCGCGATCCGCTCGCATCGTGACGACGAATCATTCTGGCAGGAGATCGTTGCGGCCATCGAGGCCGCTCCGGAGACCAAGATCGGCATCGGCGTAGCGAGTCTGATCGCGAGCAGGACGTTCGGTGTTGTCCCTCCCGCTCAATTCCTCGCGTGCACCGTGGATGAGTTGCCTGGACGGGTCCGTCTCTGGGTTGGTCGCTACGAAGACGAACTGGTGTTTCTCGAATTCCCAGGGTCCAAGCTCTATCTCCTGTTGCAAGACGTTCTGTTGCAGGATCACCCGGACTGGCCGAGCCAGAGACGCCGGAAACTCCTGCCATCGCATCTTCCACCACATGCCATCGAGGCCGCGCGTAGCAATGACACATGGTTGCGGGCAAAGACGGCTTGTACTCGGCTTCGCTTTATCTGGACGCGATTGCATTTCCACGTGACGGCGGGTCTTCGGTACAAGATCGAAGCTTCACGCTGGAAGAGATTTGTTGCTGATTTTCAGGCGTGACTATGCGAATAACAGCGCCTGCATGTTGCACCGCGTAAGCGGATTAGTTTGACGATGGCGAAGCGGGGAAGGTCACGATTACCTAAGTGACAGGGCGAAGCTGTAACACACCCGATTCACGAATGCGGCAACAGACAGGCTAGACGGGCAAGCGAAAGGGGAGCAGAGATGGAAGCGACAAGCGAGTCAATGACCAATTCAACACCGTTGCTGCATTGGTATGCGGTCCATACCCGCTCGCGGCACGAGAAGAGCATCGCAGCGCGCCTGGATTCGCAGGCAACTGAGGTATTCCTTCCGCTGCATCGGAGCCGGCACACGTGGAAGAACGGGGTTCATGCAGAAGTAGACCTGCCGCTCTTCCCTTGCTACATCTTCGCCAGAGTTGGCATCAATGATCGACTGCGCCTGTTGCAGACACCGGGAGTGCTCGGTTTCGCCGCATCGTCCGCGCGGCCCACGGCCATTCCGAATGAAGACATCGCGTTGCTGCGCACTGCGACGGCGAAGCTAGAGGCTGAACCGCATCCCTATCTGAGCTGTGGCGACCGAGTGCGAATTGTTGCTGGAGCGCTGGCGGGCCTGGAGGGAATCCTTACGCGGCGCAAGCAGGAGTGCCGTGTCGTTCTTTCCATCGAGGCCATCATGCGCTCGATCGCCGTCGAGGTGAGTGAGTTTGATATCGAGCCGATGGAGAAGCATCAGTGACAGGTAGGGCCGCAGCGTCGCGAGCGATTGAACGCCGGCCCTCCGGTCTTCGATCGATCTTGCCTTTCGGGAAGGCACCGGCGCTCCTCGTTGCCGGTGCGAGCATACTTCTGTCTACTGCGATTGCATTCTCGCAGGAGATGCCTTCGCCGGCGGGATTGACTCCCGATAGCGCCAGCGCAGACAGCGGTCTCTATTCGCGAGACGCGGGCGCCAACAACGGTGGCCCAACCCAGGGTGGCTCGGGTCAGAGCGGCACGTCACAGCGCAGCGCAAACGCGCGTGAAGGCAATGCGGGCTCGTCCACGGTGCTCTCCGCAAATCAGATTATTGTTATCCTGCATGACAAGCCCGAAGTTATCGTCGATGTGAAACACGTCATGGCGGACTACTTTCTGAAACAGGGCATCGCTGTTCAGGAAGACTCCATCACGGACGAGATGCTCTTCAGCAACATTGCTACGAACGCGGAGTTGCGGCAGACAATCTCTGTTTGGTTGCGGGCGCGCGGGTATGCCTTGGACTCGGACTTCGAGCGATCGACAGAGGCCTCTCCAGGCCCGGATCCGTTTCAGACGCCGTCAATCGACAGAGGCCGGGACGTAGAAAACGACAGTGCTAACGGGACAAACCAACTCGCATTAGCCCTGCGAAATCTTCCGGCAGACAGCGAACTTTTGCAGGACTCCGCGAGCCAGATCTCCAGAAGCATGCCGGAGAGGGCTGCTGGCAGCGAGCGCGAGAACACTGTCGGCACGACAAGATCATCGACACCGCGCAGTCCTCCGACAACGAAAACGCCCGAACCCGCGGAGAGCGATAAGATCGACCTTCTCCATCAGACTGCCCCGTACAATCTTCAGTCGCTCCGCGATTTGTACACCCAGGTCCCGGAGCAGAGCAGCGGCGTAAAGCGCTTCGGTTCGGATGTGTTCCTCACGCGTGGCATGGGCACGAAGGAGATGCCCATCGATCTTCCGATTGGCCCGGACTATGTTCTGGGACCGGGCGATGGCCTCACCATCTCGCTATGGGGAGGTGTTTCGCAGAGCTTTACCCGTGTCATCGACCGCGAAGGTAAGGTGGTTCTGCCGGAGGCTGGATCGATCGTCGTGGCGGGCCTGACGCTTGAGCGCACGCAGGCCCTGGTGCAGGGCGCATTGAGCCCGCAATTCAAGGATGCCCACGTTGCCGTTTCGGTCAGCCGCTTGCGCACCGTGCGCGTGTATGTGGTTGGCGATGTGCAGCGACCGGGCGCATACGACATAAGCTCGTTGTCCACTCCACTGAATGCGCTCTATGCGGCAGGCGGCCCTACCAGCGTCGGCTCACTTCGCGCCGTGCGCCACTACCGGGGAAAGACCCTGATCCGCGAGGTTGACCTGTATGACTTCCTGCTGCACGGCATTCGCGCGGACGTTGAACGCCTTGAGCCGGGCGACACCATCCTGGTCCCGGCAGCAGGACCGCAGGTCGAGGTCTCAGGCATGGTCAAGCGGCCTGCTATCTATGAATTCAAGGGCGAGATGAAGCTGTCGGATGTTCTCGACGAGGCTGGCGGCGTGCGCGTCTCCGCAGCACTCGCGCATATTCGCGTCGAACGCATCGAGACGGACGGACATCGCTCAACTCTGGAGGTCGGTCTTCCCCAAGGCAGTACGGCCGAGTCGTCACGCAGGCAGATGGACAGCTTCGTGGTGAAGGATGGAGATCGAATCATCGTTGCGCCCATCCTTCCATATAGCGAGAAGGCAATCTATTTGACCGGTCATGTGGTCCGGCCAGGAAAGCTTCCCTATCACGATGCGATGAAGCTCAGCGAAGCGATTCGCTCCTATCAAGATCTCTTACCCGAGCCCTCCGACCATGGCGAGATCATCCGACTGATGCCTCCCGATCTGCGCCCCGAAGCAATCGACTTCAGTGTCGCCGACGTGCTTGCCGGTGGTGCCTCGATCTTTCTCCAGCCCTTCGATACGATCCGCATCCGAGGCCGCTATGAGACTGATGCACCCAAGGTGACCGTGCGCGGAGAGGTGCTCCAGCCGGGAGCCTATGCGCTCACCCAGGGCATGACCGCGGCTCAACTCGTGCGTATCGCTGGAGGCTTCAAACGCAGCGCATTGCTCGACGACGCGGACCTGGCGAGCTATGAGATCAAGGATGGCAAGCAGGTAGTAAGCCGCCGCCGCACCGTTGCAATTGGCCAGGCAGTGAACGGCCTTGATGCAAACGCGGACGTGCCGCTGAAGCCGGGCGATGTGCTCACCGTCCATCAGGTTTCGGGATGGAACGACATCGGAGCGTCGGTGACGCTCGCGGGCGAAGTCACCTACCCCGGGACGTACGGCTTGCAGGAAGGCGAGAAACTGAGCTCCGTAATCCAGCGCGCCGGAGGATTTCGCACAACTGCCTACCCCGACGGCGCCGTGCTGGTCCGCCAGCAGGTGAAAGAGCTTGAGGAAAAGAGCCGCGCCGAACTAATCCACCAGATCGAGACAACCTCGATCGGCGGCAAGCTCGGACAGAATGTCTCTGGCGGAGATGACAGCGCGACACTGCAGTTGCTTGTCCAGCAACAGAACCAGGTGTTGCAGCGGCTCCGCGCCCAACAAGCAGTGGGCCGGCTCGTCATTAAGATTAGTGGCGACATCGCGGGTTGGGCGAATACCCCTGCTGACATCGAGCTTCGCAGCGGTGACGTGCTGACCGTCCCCAAGCGCCCCGGCATCGTCCTGGTCAGCGGCCAGGTTTACAACGCTACTGCGATCACCTATGTCCCCGGCAAAGACGCTGAATGGTATCTTCGCCGCGCAGGCGGTGCCACCGATCTTGCCAACCGCAAGGAGATTTTCGTCATCCGGGCTAACGGTCTCGTCGTCGGAAGGCGCTCCGGCGAGTGGTACCAGGAGAAGGTTCTCTCCACACGGCTCAATCCCGGAGACGTCGTTGTTGTACCGCAGAAGATCGTGGGAGGCTCGGTTTTCTGGAGGAACATGCTCGCCACGGCGCAGGTAGTCTCTTCGATCGCATTTACCGCTGCGCTGACCCTGCAGTAAGCGACACCTATGCGGATCGATTCCATCCCGTATCTTCGCTTCACCCTTCTTCCGAGGGCCGTTCCCTTGGCCGCTTGAAGCATACGAATCTCAATGCCGTCTCCTCTTTCAGTCTCGGAACATTCGACCAGCGCAGCGAGCGGGGATACTTATGGACGCCGTTAGCCCGACAGACGCAATGCCCGAGCGGCCCCAGCACGCTGTTGGCCAGTCCGCGGAATCCGATGCCGCTTGGGTCTCGAACGCCGCCCTCCTGTGGGCGAATCGACTCACCCTGGTGCGCGTGGCTGCGCTGGCGTTGGTGCTAAGCACCGTAATTGCATTCGTCTTACCCAACCAATATGAATCGACGACCCGCATTATGCCTCCCGAACAAGCCACCGGCAGCGCCGCTATGCTGGCGGCACTAGCCGGCAAGGGATCGGCGGTGAACGGGTTGGCGAGCCTAGCAGGCGGCCTGCTAGGTGGGCATGGCAACGGCGAGCTCTTCATCAGCTTGCTCCGCAGCGGCACGATCGGCGGTCATCTTATCGAGCGCTTCCAACTACAGCATGTGTACGGCAACCGCTACGCCGAGGACACCGCGAAGAAACTCACCCGCAAAACCGCCATCTCTGAGGATGCCAAGAGCGGAGTGATCACCATCGTCGTCGAAGACACGGACCGCGGACGCGCGCGCGACATGGCCCAGGCATACGTCGACGAACTGAATTCCCTGGTTGCCAGGGTCAACACCTCTTCGGCCCGGCGCGAACGTGAGTTCATCGAGCAACGCCTGCAGACGGTAGGCCGCGACCTTCAGCAGGCCCAGGTGGAAATGAGCGAGTTCTCCACGAGGAATGCCGCCATCGATATCAAGGAGCAGACCCGCGCTATGGTCGATTCCGGGGCCAGACTGCAGGGGCAGTTGGTCGCTAGCGAGTCCGAACTCGACTCGCTCGAGCAGGTGTATGGCAATCAAAACGTGCGCGTTCGTGCCGCCGAGGCGCGGGTTGGTGTTCTGCGGCGCGAACTTGAACGTGAAAGTG
>PKWK01000097.1 GCA_003133205.1 Granulicella sp.
CGTCAAGTAAATACCCCTATTGAGGGTTGATCGGGCAATGATTCGCACAAGCTGATAATACCACGCTCCCATTTTGGGAGCAAACTACCCGCCCGCACCCTCGAAGGGTCGTGCAGAGGAACCCTGCGGGCACCCTGGAAACGACCTCGCGGCATCAAGACAGATAGCGGGGCTGGGGTTCCGTGGGGAACCTCGGGGAAACCTGCTCGGGATGGAGGGCGAAGCATGGCGAAGGGCGACACAGAATACCTGGCGGCACAGGCCGCGAAGCGGGCGGAGTTCCGGGTGCATCACGTCGGGACGAAGCTCAACGAGCGGGAGCTGGGGGCGCTGGAGGGGCTGCCGGCGAAGCGGAGCCAGACGCAGGGCGAGTTCATCCGTGGCTTGATCCTCGCGGAGATCGAGCGCGACCGGGAGGGTGTGCGGGCGAGCGTGGAGCTGGAGGAGATCACGCCGGCCGGTGCGGCTGCTGCTCATCAACCTGCTGCGTCCCGTGGCGACGGGGCAGCCGATGCCGGAGAAGACCTTCGACGGTTACATCGCCGAGGTGAAAAAGCGCAAAGCCGATGCCGCCCAGGGCATCGCAAAAGACCACGCGGCGCGGGCTGAGCATCGCTGGCGAACTATCCTCCGCTGCGCAGTCCGTCAAGGCTCTGCGATGAACGCGCCTTAGCTCTGGGCTAGGTCAGGTCAGGTTCGATCCCGTCTCTTGCCACGATCTTTTCAATCACATACGGAAACAAGCAGAAGAACGTTACCCGCATTTCACCCGCATTTGATTGCCGCTGGAGTGTTCGGGGTTGAATTTCTGTGCTTTGTTACGGTAGCTTTTCGCGCCGTGACGCGGTGTGCGTTTCGGTTCTTGGGGTGTTGGGGTCGTTGGCAGGGTTGGGCCTCGACGGCATGAGGTTGCCGGAGAAGGACGCGGTGGGTGTTCGGTGGTGTATGGCTGGCGGCGGGATTCCGAGCGAAGGAGCAGCAGACATCGGCACCAATCCATTTCAGGCATCAACCGTTGTGCCATAGGCGCAAGTGCAAACCTGACCGCCCGATCCGCCATGTCGGCGAACGGGTACTCGATTGGGATGAGATTCAACGGATGCGACCAGACTTCGTCTCGCTCATAAAGCGGCTGCACATCGGTCCGGGCAAGCGGAAAGTTTCCGCTTGACACTCCTCTGCCTAAGCAGCTACCTTCCAATGTCATAGAAACGTTTCCACCAAAATATCCACGGAGAAGTTACGGATGCTTCGACAATATGCCAATAGGACCCCAATCTAAGCTGCCAGGGTGCGGCTAATGCCGTCCGCATGGAAAGCTTTCTATGATACAGGGCTATGTGTTACAGGTTTTGAAAACGCAAGGATCTTAAACTTCGGAAGCGGCAAGGCAAAGCTGGTTCTGCTTGCAGGAGAAGTCATGAATCGAAACTATTGGATACTATTTTTCACGGCCTGGATCGTCCTCGTGAGCGGGACGATCCAAGCGAACGCGCAGGCCGTGTCGATTGGGCAGATCAACGGTCGTGTGACGGATGGCTCCGGCGCGGTCATACCGCGGGCCAAGGTCCAGGCAACGCAATTGGATACCCATACGGTGCACGATGCGGAGGCCGGCGACCAGGGAGAGTTTGTCTTCAATAGCCTACCTATCGGGTCGTACGAGCTGAGCATCAGCGCGCCCGGGTTCAAGGAATACCGGCGTCCCCGCATCGACCTCCACGTCGGCGACAACACCCAGATCAATGCAACGCTCTCAGTGGGCGAGGTCAATGAAGTCGTGACCGTCTACACGGCGACAAGCACGGTGGATACTACGGACAACACCATCCGGCAGGTGATCGGTCAGGCGCCCATCGTCGACCTTCCTTTGAATGGACGGCAGCCCACGCAACTGGTGCTTCTCTCGGGCGCATCCATCACGGTGCCCTCCACCGCCACCGGTGACATCAATACCAGCAAGAACTTCTACAGTTCCACCACGATCTCCGTCGCGGGCGGGCAGGCAAACGGAACCAACTACATACTCGATGGTGGCGACAACAACGATCCGATGACGAACGTGAATCTGCCGTTCCCGTTCCCAGAGGCGTTGCAGGAGTTTAGTGTTGACACAAGCACGCTGCCTGCTCAGTACGGCCTTCATCCGGGCGGTGTCGTCAACATCGTCACGCGCTCGGGTTCCAACAGCTTTCATGGAGATGCATTCGAGTACATCCGCAACTACGCTGTCAACGCCCGCAATTACTTCGCTACGACCACGGACAGCCTAAAGCGCAACCAGTTTGGCGGTGACATCGGCGGGCACATCGTTCGCGACAAGCTCTTCTTTTTCACGGGATATCAGGGGACGCGCAACCAGCAGAGCCCCACCTCCATCAGTTACGTGCCGACGCCGGCGATCTTGCAGGGTAACTTCAGTACGTTTGAATCTGCAAGCTGCGTGGCAAGCGGCAGTCGTACGCTCATCAATCCCAGCACCGGCCAGCCGTTTTCTCCGGCGAACCAGATTCCGACATCTTCCTTCAGCCCGCAGGCAGTGGCTTTGACCAAGTATCTTCCGCAAACGAGCGACCCCTGCGGAAAAGTCCTCTACAGCATCCCCACCACGGGAAATGAGGACCAGATCCTTGGGCGAATCGATTCCGTCATCAGCAGCAAGCAGTCTCTCTTCGGCCGCTACTTCTTCGATGACTATCGGAATCCGGGCGTCTTCCAGAACAACAACCTCTTGCTCACCACCCGGGCGGGCAATCTCGAACTGGCACAGTCATTTACGCTTGGGCACACGTATGCCTTCACGCCAAACACGGTGAACTCTCTCCATCTGACAATCACGCGGCTTCGCAATAATCGAGGACCTGCTTCCAATGTGATCAACCCTGGAGCCCTGGGAGTCAACTCCTACGATTATCTGCCGAACAACTTGCAGGTCACGGTCGGAAGTCTGTTCAGCGTCGGATGCGGCAGCTGTTCACCGGCCCACATCAACCGCGATGAATTGCAGGTCGCGGACGATGTGAACCTAGTTCACGGTCCTCATTCCTTCGTCTTCGGCGTGGATGTCATCCGCGCCCGGCTGAACAGCCTGACTCCCTCGGATGCAAATGGCAACTTCACCTTCAACGGAACCTTCACTTCCGATGCGATGGCAGACTTCCTGTTGGGCAACCTGAGTAATTACGACCAGAGTGCACCACTGGCCACCAACTACCGCGGCACCTTCTACGGCTTCTATGGCCAGGATACGTACAGGGTGACGCACAAGCTGACGATCAACGCGGGACTGCGCTGGGAGCCGTATACGCCGGCCACAAATACGAACGGGCTGGGCGCAGACTTCAGCATGAGCGCTTATACCGCGAACCAGATCAGTTCCGTATACGTCAACGCGCCGCCGGGAGTGAGCTATTACGGCGATCGAGGCGTCTCCAAGTCGTTGACGCATAACTATTGGCCGAATTTCTCTCCACGTATCGGTGTCATTTATGTGCCCGGGGCAGAAGCACACGATACATTCCGCGCCGGCTTCGCGATCCTGACAGACACGCCCGAGTTATATTTCGCGCAGCACTCGGTCTCCAGTCCCCCGTTTGCGGATTCCATCTACCTCACGGCGCCGGCCGGAGGCTTTGCGAATCCGTGGGGCGGCTACGCTGGCGGAAACCCTTTTCCAATCGCTTTTCCGCCGTCGAAAACCGCACCGTTCCCAACCTTCGGCCAGTACGTCGCGTATCCGCCAGACGTTTTGATACCAACCCACGTCGCGGAGTGGAACGTCAGCTATGAGCACCAGTTCCCTGACGGCTTCCTGCTCAAGGCGACCTACCTTGGAAATTCGACGACTCACATCCTCGGTTCGGATGAACTGAATCCCGCGCAGTACATTCCCGGCATGTGCGGAGCGACTGCCTGCTCGACGACGGCCAACACCAATCAGCGGCGAATCCTGAACACGATGAATCCCAACGCGGCCAACAAGTTTGGTGACGTCGAAGAGTTGTCCAGCGAGGGGAACGCATCGTACAACGCCTTCCTAGTGACAGCCGAGCGTCGCCTGGCGAACGGCTTCACGCTGCTTACGAACTACACCTACTCGCATTGCCTGAGCGATCTGGACTTCTCCGGTGATCCGTACCAGCCGATCTACGAACAGCCGTTCAATCGCGCGGCCGACTACGGTAGCTGCTCATTCGACGTGCGCCATCTGTTCAACACATCGATTGTCGCCCGGAGTCCTGAAGTGGGTTCGAAGTTCACCAGGCTTCTGCTCGGCAACTGGCAGATGGCTCCGCTGATCCGCTACCAGAGTGGGCTACCGGTCAATATCCTGACAGGGACCGACCGTTCTCTCTCGGGGCAGAATCTGGATCGGCCCAACCAAGTTCTCTCCGACATCTACACCGTGAACCGGGGACCGCGTTCATGGGTGAATCCAGCAGCCTTCACCCCGAATGCCCTGGGAACCTTTGGGAATCTGTCGCGTAATGCCGCACGCGGACCGGGCTATTTTGAATTTGACGCTGCGGTGGATCGCCTCTTTCCCATCCACGAAACTCTCAACGGGGAACTGCGCCTGGATGTGTTCAATGTTCTCAACTGGGTCAACTTCGGGAATCCGAACGGAACCCTATCCAGTTCAAACTTCGGCAAAATCACAACCGCCAACGACCCGCGCATTCTTCAACTTGCGGTGAAGTTGCATTTCTAACAACAGGTTCCACAGATTGTGCTTCCATGGCTCTGTAGGAATCGGACGGCACAACACTCACACGACGCCATACGCAAATCAGCAGCTACACCCACCCGCACTGGAGGATACATTGAAGCAATACAAGACGCGCGCCCTTGAAGTCCATGATTTCGTCCGAATCTGGGATCTTGCAGAAGTTCGGAGGCGCCTCGCCTTCATGGTAGCCAACGACATGAATGCGCTCGTACTCCATGAGCCAGGGATCGTCGACAAGCTCGTCTTTCCCGCCCAGTTTCTGGGCGGTGAGTCCCGCGGTGAGAACCTCTTCGAGCTGTACCAGCAGATCGATCACAATATTTACTACTATGCGTTACGTGAGAACCTAAATCCGTTCCGGCGCGACTATCTTACGCAGCTGATCGCTGAAGCACGGGATGCGGGGATCGACGTGTACCTGGAAGACAAGGAGCTGTGGTTCAAGGACTTCATCCTGAAGAGCCACCCTGAAATCCTGAAAAACGGTGTCTTCTGTCCGAGCAAGAGCTTCTGGTGGGAGGATTTTCTACCGGCAAAGTACCGCGAACTCTTCATCATGCTTCCTGACCTAGCCGGGGTGGTAACTTCCTTTGGCACGGGGGAGAGCAGGCTCGCCATCAGCAACATGTTTGCGTGCGATTGCGAAGAGTGCAAGAACATCAATCCCGCGACCTGGCATCGCAACATGGTCCGTGGAATGTACGGTTCGTTCCGCGATGCCGGCAAGAAGCTAGTCATCCGTGACTTCATCTACCAGAAGGAGGAGCAGGACCAGTTCGCGCAGGCGCTTGAGATTCTCCCTATCGAGATTGCGTTGTCCTTGAAGAACACACCCCATGACTTCTATCCCACCTTCCCGGACAACCCGCTGATTGGCAAGGTTGGCAGCCGCGAACAGTGGATCGAGTATGACGTCTACGGGCAGTACTTCGGCTGGGGCATCGCTCCCAGCATCATGACCGATGACCTGACGCATCGCCTGCAATACGGTCTGGAGAACAACGTCAGCGGTTACATCATGCGCACAGACTGGGAGGGAGTGCAGGACTACTCCTGCTTCGATACCGCGAACCTCATCAACCTCTATGCAGCGGCAATTCTGGGCAGGAACCCGGACGCCGAGAAGAGGGAGATCTATACCCGCTGGATTGTCGAGGAGAAGCTTACTGCGGAAACCACGTCGCCCAAGGCCCTGAAGGATTGCGTGGACTGGGCGATGAAGGTGATGGAACAAACCTGGCCGCTGATGAAGAAGACAGCCTTCGTGAATGGCACGGTCTTTTCTGACAACAGCGCATTCCACGTCAATCTTGGTCAGCCGACCTGGGTCGCAGAGACGCATCACAGCCTGAAGAACTGGCAGACCGGAGCCAAGGATGCCCTGGCGATGGATGACGACAACGTGCGTGCCATCCTGACCGAGAAGGATGAAGCCCATCAATTGACGAAGGCTCTCTTCGAACAAGTATCCGAGGGCAATCCCGGATTCAAGCAGGAGGTCTATGACGATCTCGTGCAGCGCTTCGACTTCTTCCGTGTGTACGCCGAGGGTTTCCGTCTGACGACGCGGATTTATATCTTCGGCAGATTGTTAGAAGAGAGGAAGGACAATCCTCCCAGCTTCCTTTCACAGTCTTTGCCTGAACTGCTGGAAGATGGCATTAGCCAGTTGAAAGAGTACCAGGCGAAGCTGACGGCCTCGGGCTACTTCAGAAGCTATCCCGCCAATGTGCTGCTTGGATACGAGCGCCTCTCCTGCTACTTGAAGGATGCGCAACGGAGGCTGACAGCAGCATCCTGACGCCGCTGCGGTTCCCTTTAAATGCACGACCATCACCAAGGAGGAGATTGTGAAGCTGGAGAAATCGATGCCGATGCGTGGGATACGCATCCCGCGCGATGTGTACCGCGATAAAGTGCTTGGCTGCTGGCTCGGCAAAAACATCGGCGGTACATTGGGGGGACCACTCGAGGAGAAGTTTGGGCGCGACGAGTTATTCAATGTTTCGTGGTATCCGGACCTCCCCGAGGGGGGCATCCCGAATGACGATCTTGAGCTGCAACTCATCTTCTTTCAGGCCCTGCAGGATGTCGGCCCGGGCCTCACTGCGCGGAACCTCGCGGATTACTGGCTGGATTGCGTACGCTATAACTTCGACGAGTACGGGCTGAGCAAGACCAATCTCGTGAAAGGTCTTGTTCCCCCCGTTTCGGGATGGCACAACAACTGGTTTCGGGACTGCATGGGCAGCCCCATCCGCTCGGAGGTCTGGGCGTGTGTTGCTCCGGGAGCGCCGGAGATCGCGGCCCGTTATGCATTTGAGGATTCCATCTGCGATCACGGCGGGGGCGAGTCGGTGTTCGGCGAGATTTTCAATGCGGTGGTGGAGTCATGCGCCTTTGTGGAGAGTGACAAACTCAGGCTTACCGAAGCGGGGCTCAGCGCCATTCCCGCCAGTTCGCTGACCGCAAAAGCGATCCAGCGGGTCGTCGAGCTCTACCGGGGTGGGGTGGATTGGGTCACCGCACGCAACACCATCAAGGACGAGTTCTATCTGGCGCTCGCGCAGTATTCCCCAATCAACATGGGCTTCCAGACCATCGGATTCCTCTACGGCGAGAATTTCGCCGACGCAATCTGCAAAGCGGTCAACTGCGGCTGGGATACCGATTGCACCGGCGCCACGGTCGGGGCGATGTTCGGCATATTGCTTGGGGCACGAGGGCTGCCAGATGCCTGGGTCGCACCGCTTCGCGATGAAATCAGCACGAATCTGCCCAATGGCGGCATTCGTCACCTGCGTGCGCCAACCGATATCCGCGCTTTGACGGACCAGGTGTGCGGAGCCGCTCCCACGGTCCTCCACTACTGGGGTTCGGATACGGTGCTTGCTGCAGCAGGCTCCGCGCCAGCGCCAGAAGTGGCGCCGCAGTTTCATCTCGATACAGATTGGCTTGCGAGCTATGACCCTGGCACGATTCGCTGGGATCTAAGCACCCTTCGCTGCGCGCTCCGCTACCACCATCACGCTGCCATCCTTGGCTCGGAACCCGCCGTCTTTACAGTGGAGTTGGAGAACCCGCATCCGGAGCCTGTTTGCGGAACGATGCAGATCCATCTGCCTGCGCACTGGACGCTGGGCTCAGATGCCGGCTCCGAGGAGTTCAACTTACCCGGTCAAGGTCGGCTCGCTCGCCAGTACCGCGCGTCTGCTTCGCCTTCTGAGATCTTCGACTCCAATCTCGGCACGATCCAAGTCCGGCTGGACGAACGCCCCGCCTTAGAGGCGTTGCCCCTCGTTCTGCTCGGTGGAAACCGATGGCTCGTCTCTCCGGTCGACACCGAAGCCCGTGATGCCGATTCGAGTCGAGCGGCTCATCGCGGCCTGATGACCTCGTGTCCGACCGGATGGCTGGAGTTCTGGTCGCCCGGGAATGAACTGATGATCGAGCCGATGTTTCAGGGCAGACCAGGCGTCATGAAACTGTTGCATTGCATCGAATCGCCTTCGGAGCAGGAGGTCATCATTGGGTTCTCAAACAATAGCCGCATGAAGATGTGGCTCAACGGCGAGTTCCTGCATGAAACACGGGAGACCACCCCAATCCGTCCAAATCAAGGGAACGGCGGAGGCGACGGTGCAAACTATACGGAGGCCATTCTGAGAAAGGGAATGAACCAGGTTCTGATTCAACTGGAAAGATTCGATACACCGGTTGAGGCTCACTTCACCTTGGGCAAGCCCGATCGCACCTACTTCAAATGCCTAGGCCATGCCATTCTGGGATTGAGGCGCTCTCTGCTGCCCTGGGATCGTGAGTCTCTCGCTTGAAATGGAGCGTCGTTTATCGCGGAGCGCGCGCAGCCAGGATATGAGACCAAGATGATGCTTGCCTCCGTCGCAACCCAACTCTCGACAGCGGGACTGATCATTGCGGGCGTCATGTCCTGCACCAATGTGCTGATGGAAGTGGCGCGCAAGAAGGCCGTCACCCAACGATCCCTTCTGCCCGTCATGTTCTGGAGCCACCTGTTTGACGCCCTCGTCTTCGGGCTCGTCCTGCTGGTGCGGCGTTGGCATACATCGGCAATCACCATCCAGGATGCGGGCAATCTATTCGGAATCATGGGGCTGCACCTTGCGCCGCTTCCCACCTACTGTATCTATCTCGCGATCGATCTCCTGATCCTCTCCCTCTGCAATTGGCTCTTCTTTCGCGCGCTGCAGGTCTCACCCATGTCCACGTCGGTGCCGTTTCTCGCGTTCACCTCGGTACTGCTGGTACCTGCAGCCTTCCTCATACTTCGAGAGCTTCCCAGCGCAGCCAAACTGCTCGGCGTTCTCCTCACCATCGTCGGCTCACTCGTCATGCACAGAAGGCTCTTCGCCACTGGCTTACTTGCCCCGGTGAAGGCAATCTTTCACGAAACAGGAAGCCGGTACATGCTCACGGTCTCGCTGCTCCTGGCTATCTCCAGCCCTTTGGATAAGAGGCTTGTGATGATGACAGGAGTGTTCACCCAAAGCTTCGTGTATGGCGTTGGAATGTGTGTCTTCTTTCTTGCCCTTGCTCTCTCTCATCGCGATCCGCTCTGGTCGGTGCTGAAGTCGGGCCTGCTCTGGATCGCGCTTGCCGGAATTCTGGACGCCATCAGCCTTCTCCTACAGTACCAGTCCTATCACTATCTCGATGTCGTCATTGCCGTCAGTATCAAGCGTGCAGGAATCGTGTTATCTGTTCTGTTTGGCTGGCTCTTCTTTTCGGAGCGCGATCTTGTGAATAAGTTGATCGCCACCTCGGTAATGTTTATCGGTGTCGTCATTCTGTACTTGCCAATCACCGTTCCGCAGGCAGTCGCCGCCGCCGCAGCGACTCTGTTGGCCATGCTGGTCGCGCTGACATTGACCGGCGACAAGGCGCCACGGAGAAAGCCTGCGGAGTCAGCGGCGCCTAGGTGAGGCCAGACCATGGGGTTCCTCAAGGTTATTACAGCTAAGGCGCATCCATTCTCCTGGCAACCTGCGTGCGGCCGGATTTTAAGGAGTGTCGATCTAAAGCCTTCTTTTTATCGGGAGGGGTTGGGCCGTAGACTTATCTTATCAGCGGAGGCCTAGATGGTATCCATACACGATGTTGCGCGCAGGGCAAAGGTCTCGATTGGGACGGTATCCCGCGTTCTCAACGAGAGTCCGCAAGTCACGGTTGCAACCCGAAGGAACGTAAAACGTGCGATCAACGAGCTGGGGTATAGCCCGAACCCCTCGGCACGTGCGCTGCGAAGCAACCGAACCCGCCTGATAGCGTTGACCATTCCGGAGCTCACAAACCCGTACTTCGCGGCGATGGTCGAGGGGGTGCAGCACGTTCTCGCACAGGCACAGTTTCAACTCATCCTGTGCAATGCGGGCGCCGATGACAAGGCAGAGCCGGAGTACCTGGACATGCTCGCGAGACGCCAGGTTGACGGCCTGATCGTCGCATCGCGACGCTTCTCCGCGGCAACAGAGAGTCAGAAGTATCTACTTTCCCTGGGCAAGAAAGGATTTCCGATCGTCTCCCTTGGTCAGCGCTTTAACGCAGATCCATTGTACTTCGATTCCATCAGCACGGATACGTCCACGGGAATGCGCGAGGCGATGATGCACCTTCTCGAGGCGGGTCACACCGAGATCGCCTATTTCGGTGCCCCGGAAGGCATCGCCACGCTTCGCCTCGATACCTATAAAGCTGCGCTGGCTGAACGCGGCATCCGCGTTTCCTCGTCTCTTATGTTTCGCGTCGACCCAACGCTCGAGAACGGGTTCAAACTCGCTGAAACCTTGCTAAGACGGCGTCATCGTCCCACCGCGATCATGGCTGTCAACGATATCGTCGCCATAGGTGCGTTGATGGCATTTCAAGAACACGGCGTCTCCATCCCCGAAGAGATGAGCATCGTCGGCTTTGACGACGTGCCTCTTGCGTCCATCATCCGGCCTCACTTGACGACTGTTTTCCAGCCCAAGTACGAACTGGGGCGCCTTGCCGCGGAACGCCTCCTTGGCAGGCTAGATAAGAGCGTGACCACTTTTCGCTCTATTTCCCTTTCATCGCGCCTCGTGGTTCGTAGTTCAACGGCACGTGTGCGCCTGAAAAAGCACTGACATTCCGAACGACGTCATGCTCACAGTGACGCGGCCCACGCTGGGTTTGCTGATGGAAAGATCCTGTCTGCAGGAAGATTGAACAACGCGAATTCGGCAAACTCCACGCTCAATTTCTCGAATCCTGTCATCGTTAGCCTCTTGTGCTTCGCCAAAATGCCGGCGGCCTTTAGTTTCATAGCTTTCCATCCTGGCCGCGGGTTGGTGCATCGGGCGACTCCTAACCGTTAAGACTTGCGATTTCTCGGTCGGATGGAGTTTTGGCGAGGCACAACACACGAAACGATGCCGGCAAGTACACCGACCTTGAGGAAGATGCGGCCAAACTCCTCTTGCCGCCGCTGAAGCAGATAGAGCGCTCCTACAGCTGACATCACGAATGCGCCCGTAATCACGGCGCCTGACATGTTGTGCGCGTACTGTAGCCAAGCCCATGGATTTCCCAGAAGGGCCCAAAAGCTGCTGACCTCATAAAGGCCGTTCGGTAGAATCCTGTATCCCACCGGATGCTGCATCCAAGCGTTCGCTACGATGATAAAAAAGCCCGATATCCAAGAGCCCAGAAACACAAGGAATGCTGCCGCCCAGTGCCACCATTGAGAGAGCCGCTTTTCGCCGAAGAGAAACAAGCCGAGAAAGGCTGATTCAAGAAAAAATGAGAAGATACCCTCCATCGCAAGAGGCATCCCTATGACGCCCCCGGTACGGCGGGAAAATTCCGACCAGTTTGTTCCGAATTGAAACTCCATTGGGATGCCGGTGACAACTCCCAGGAGAAAGTTGACGGCAAATATCCGGGCCCAGAACCGGGCGGCCACACCGTATTTCTCATCCCGCTTCCAGATGGCCATTGTCTTCAGGACGACAATCAGCAGCGCCAGCCCCATGGTTAGCTGAGGAAACAGATAGTGATAGGTAATCGTGAAGGCGAAATGAATCCGATCGAGCGATAAAGCGTCCATTCACACTTCTCCTCGGGCTGTCTGCGTCATACCAGTCGCAGCTGACCCGGCGCTGCAAGGAGTACAGAACTGCCACTAGGGGAAACGGCCAGTTGCCTCACAGTCAGCTACGCTACATCAAGCACAGCATGTCTGGTGATCATCTCTCGCCGTGAAGCTAAGAATATACAAACTTTCACTGTAGTGCCTTTCAGTAGAACAATCTATGACTTAAGTCGGCCTTTTGGGATAGCCATACTTGCTCAGCCACCTGATGAAATTCACCTCGACTGGCGAGAGCATTGTAGTCGGCCCATCGCGACCGCATTGATTGTCAGAGGTCTCATCCTCTTACTCCTGCCTGCTATCCCTCCCTATATCCGAGAACTGATCGTGATCTCTCACACGCATGGGTCCAGTCGCTTCTCCCAAATTGGTTGAAACCGCATGACGACGCACCAGCGTTTGGCTCGGTGGGATTGCTCATCCTCGGCATCATCGTGTACTCCCTGACAAAGAGAGGCGCACTTCGACACCAGGAGATTGGTTGACCGATCGACCATTGTCCGTGCAGGCAGGAAATAGAGATGGAGAGGGAACAAGGAATGGGTTGTTCGGATAAAGCTTCTAACCGCGCTTAAGCAACACCGAGCCAAACTACACAGGGTCAAGTACGGATGTTCTATTGCTTCCGTTCCCAGCAGGGAAGATAACTTGATCATGGTCTCGGCGATGTCGCTCTCTCCGAGATTGCGGAGTTGCCCAGCGCGTGAGAATCGCTTGAGACATACGTGCCGTCTCGAACAACCTTGGGCCTACGATCCGCTTAGCGCCAGCACCCTGCATCGCAGCACAAGGTCGAAGAGAAGTCTCGCGTTGAAGGGAAAAGACAAGGTGAAGTGCCAGACGGTTGGATAAATTCTGAGTTTTGAATCTAGCGCTAGAGAACGAGTTATCTCGCATGAATACAAAGTTATGAATACAACAACTGACCTTCCAGCGAATGTAGATCTCTCAAGTGAAGTTGCAGAGTGGATTGAAGCCTTCGATGACGTGGTTGCTTCCGAAGGTCCCCAGCAGGGGGCCGAACTCCTATCAGCGATTCGGCGACGTGCGCGCGAGGCTGGCATCTCCACACCCAGTGAGCTGATCACGCCTTATGTAAATACGATCCCCAGTCATGAGGAAGTACCCTACCCAGGAGACCGGCCCCTCGAGCGCCGCATTGAGAGCCTCATTCGCTGGAACGCGATGGCCATGGTGCACGGCCAAAACAAGAAGGATCCTGGCATCGGTGGCCACATCTCCACGTATTCCTCGCTCGCGACGCTGCTAGAGGTGGGCTTTAACCACTTCTTCCACGCGAGCTATGACGATCAGCCAGGGGACTTCATCTACTTTCAAGGACACACCTCCCCTGGAATCTACGCACGCGCCTATCTGGAAGGTCGCTTCGAGGACCAGCACCTTCTCAACTTCCGTCACGATCTGCGTGACACTCCCGGCCTTTCGTCCTACCCGCACCCATGGTTGATGCCAGACTTTTGGCGATTCCCCACGGTCTCGATGGGCATCGGTCCTCTGAATGCGATTTACCAGGCGCGTTTTATGCGGTATCTGGAGGCCCGCAATCTCATTGAGAAGACTCCGCGTAAGGTTTGGGCCTACATCGGTGACGGTGAAACTGATGAAGTGGACACGCGCGGCGCCCTCACCATCGCCTCCCTCGAGCGGCTGGACAACCTTATATTCGTTGTCAACTGCAACCTTCAACGCCTTGATGGACCGGTGCGCGGCAACAGCCGGATCATCGATGAACTGGAAGGCGTTTTCCGTGGCGCGGGATGGAACGTAATCAAGGTGATATGGGGTTCGGACTGGGACCCGCTCTTCGAACGGGACTACACCGGGCTTCTGCTCAAACGCATGGAAGAGTGCGTCGATGGCGACTATCAGACGTTCAAGGCCAAGGGCGGCGCATACATCCGCGAGGAATTTTTTGGCAAATATCCCGAGTTGCGTGAGTTGGTCCGCGACCTGACCGACGATCAGGTGGGCAGGTTGCGTCGCGGCGGCCACGATGCGGTCAAAGTCTACAACGCATATAAGCGCGCCTCGGAACATCGCGGTGGTCCGACCGTGATTCTGGCCCATACAGTCAAGGGTTACGGTCTAGGAATCGGGGAGGCTCGCAACGCCACCCACCAGGAAAAGAAACTCACCGACGATGCTCTTGCTGCGTTCGTCCGCCGTTTCGATATCCCTGTTCCCGCTGAATTGGCAAAGCAGGGCAAGCCATATCGTCCTGCACCCGATAGCCCCGAGATCGTCTACATGCACGAGCGTCGTAGGCTGCTCGGCGGCTATATGCCCAGCCGCAGAGTCCCTGAGCTCAACTTCAGGGCCCCTGAATTGGAACACTTCAGCGAGTGGATGGCCGGCTCAAAAGGCCGTGCCGTCTCCACCACTATGGGCTTTGTTAGTATGTTGCGCCATCTTCTCAAGGATGCGGAACTTGGCAAGCTCATCGTGCCTATCGTGCCCGACGAAGGCCGCACATTTGGCTTGGAATCGGTGATACGCCAAGTCGGCATCTATGCAAGTGAAGGGCAAAAGTACAAGCCGCATGATATGGACATGCTCCTTTATTACCGGGAGGAAACGGATGGCCAGATTCTAGAAGAAGGAATCACTGAGGCTGGCTCAATGGCTTCGTTCACCGCGGCAGGCTCCGCCTACTCGAACTACGGCTTGCCAGTCATTCCGTTCTACATGTATTACTCCATGTTCGGATTCCAACGAGTGGGGGACATGATTTGGGCCTTCGCGGATTCGCGCGGTAAAGGTTTTCTGATGGCTGGCACTGCTGGCCGCACGACTATGCTGGGTGAAGGCTTGCAGCATCAGGACGGGCACAGCCATATCTTGATGAGCACAGTCCCCAATTGCGTCAGTTACGACCCGGCCTATGTTTATGAACTCGGCGTCATCCTTCAGGACGGGATCCGCCGCATGTATCAGGAAGGCGAGAGTGTCTTCTACTACATCACGATGTACAACGAGGACTATGCCATGCCAGGGATGCCCGAGGGCGTCCGCGACGGTATTTTGCGCGGTATATATAAAGTCAAATCCGCAAAACAAGGAACAATCGTCGCTCAGTTATTCGGCAGTGGCCCGATCCTCAATGAGACGCTACGTGCGCATGAGATCCTCGCGGAGCAATACGACGTCCAGACCGACGTCTGGAGCGTGACCAGCTACACCGAACTTCGACGGGAAGCCCTGGCGGTCGAACGCTGGAACCGGTTGCATCCGGCGGATCCGGAGAAGACGCCTTATGTCGTTATGGCACTCAGGGACACAAACGGCCCCATCGTTGCTGCCAGCGATTATATGAAAGCCGTTCCGGATCAACTTGCGCCCTGGCTGGGCGACCGGCTGGTAACACTCGGCACGGATGGCTTTGGACGCAGCGACAACCGCGAGCATCTACGCCGCCATTTTGAAGTGAACGCAGAGTCAATTGTCGCCGCAACCCTATCGAAACTGGCTCGCGGCGGAAAATTCGATACCGCTCGTGCGCAGCAGGCATTCGTGGAACTCGGTGTCAATACGGAGCAGGGCGACCCAGCGCGGCGGTGATCCGTTTTCTAAGTGTCTTTTAATCGGGACGTCACGAAGTGGGTATCGACGACGGGGATTAAACAAAAGGAATGACACAATCTCAGTTTGCCAGCGGGGCTTTCCGATACACCATGATCCGTACATCAGGCATGCCATTGCTTGAAATCTAGTCGTGGGATACAGCATCCATGTCGAATTGTGCAGGAGCTACGTGGAAAGAAAGGAAACTCGATTGAGTGAACTACCTTCTGCCCCACTAACACTTGAAGGTTCAAGCGCGTTACACCAGACGTTCCACTTTGATTGGAGAGCCTGGCGCCGCCTATCTACGCCCGAACGTGAACGAATTAGCGACGAAGCCACGAAATTGTTGGGATTGTTGGAGCGCGGATCATGCGATGATCGATCGAACGGTTCTGCTGTGTATTCCCAAATAGGTCACAAAGGTGATCTTTTGATGATTCATTTCCGCGAGTCAATCATTGACTTAAATCGTACCGAATTGGCGCTGGCTCAGATGGAACTGCATGATTTTATGGAAGTAACATCCTCCTATCTTTCAGTGGTTGAATTCGGATTATACGAGTCTTCGACGAAGACCTATGCTGCGCTGGACGCCGAGGGACATAAGCCGCATACACCTGAATGGGAGTCTGCCATCCAAGCCGTTGTATCGAGGCAAACCAGTGCTATGGCGGGTCGCCTTCGTCCGGTGATCCCCGATGCGACGTACGTTTGCTTTTACCCCATGGATAGGAGGCGTGGCGAGCAAGTGAACTGGTATACGCTATCGATGCTCGACCGGCAGCGCATGATGCGGGAGCATTCCGCTATTGGACGGCGCTATGCAGGCGAGGTTCGGCAGATCATTACCGGCTCTATCGGATGGGACGATTGGGAATGGGGAGTGGATTTGTTCGCCGAGGATCCTCTGGTTTTCAAAAAGCTTATCTATGAAATGCGCTTTGATCAAGCGAGCGCTATGTATGCAGAATTTGGAGCTTTCCATCTTGGGATAAGGCTACCCTCTGCGGAACTTGGGAAATGGCTAATGGGGGACTTGAGGCGTCCAGAATGATTTGCAAGGTGGGGTGATTCTAGTCCACCTCCTCGTCTAGGCAATCTCGTCGGTACTGCAGAATCGATAGATTGCTTGGCGCGATATCACGCAGCGTGCTCCTGATGCCGGCAAGCGCCACCAACGATGAGCCGATCGAACAGGCTCACACAATTGTCAATTACGTGTCTCGAAAGGTTCCGGAGCACAGATTCCCTTGAGTCCAGATGGCCACTAGCGGCCCCAGGTCCGGATGTTATCCCTCGGGGTCGTAGTTCAGGTTTTGTCCAAGCCACCGCTCGACCTCGGCTACGCTCATACCCTTACGTTCGTGATAATCGGCGACCTGGTCGCGGTCGATCTTGCCTAGGCTGAAATACCGCGATTCCGGATGGGCGAAGTAGAGCCCACTCACGCTCGAGCCGGGCCACATCGCAAACGACTCCGTAATCAGCATGCCGGTATTAGCCTGCACATCCAGTAAACTCCAGAGCGGGCCCTTTTCCGTATGATCTGGGCACGCCGGGTAACCCGCAGCCGGCCGGATCCCCCGGTACTTCTCTTCGATAAAATCCGCGTTGCTCAGGCCCTCCGCACAACCGTAACCCCATTCATCACGTACCCGCTTGTGCAGGCATTCGGCAAAAGCTTCAGCGAGGCGATCTCCGATGGCTTCCGCCATGATCGCGTTGTAGTCGTCGTTCTCGGCCCTGTACTGGTCGCACAGCTCCTTCAGGCCGATCCCGCTGGTTACAGCGAAACCACCCATATAGTCGGGCAGCCCTGTTTCCTTCGGCGCTATGAAGTCGACAAGCGACCGGCATGGCTCGTTACCTTCCCTGTTTGCTTGCTGGCGGAGGAAGTGGAATCGCTCCAGCACCGTTTTGCGCGCACAGTCCGTATACAACTCGACATCGTCGCCCACGGCGTTTGCAGGAAAGAAACCGTACACGCCACAGGCCGTAATCAGTTGTTTCTCGATGATCACATCCAGAAGCGTATTAGCATCGGCGAATATCTGGCGCGCCTGCTCACCTTGCGCCTCGTGTTCAAGAAT
>PKWK01000377.1 GCA_003133205.1 Granulicella sp.
CTCCGGCGTCAGCACGCGGATGCCGCAACTCGCCATCGCCGCCGCAAAGCCCATCATCCGCGGCTCATCGATCCCGAGGTGATGCACGCCGTGGAAGATCACCATCGCCGGCGCATGCGGCTTGCCCTGCGGCGTATACATCCGAGCCCGCACCTGCTGCCGCCCGGTCGCCGTTTCGATAGGGAAGCTGAAATCCTCCGTCGTCACCGGAACCGTCAACTCGCGCGCAACCCACGGCACCGGCTGCCCCGACACCTCGCGCATCACCGCGACCGCCTGCAAGTGCGTCTTCCCAAATGGCCACCCCGTCGCGCAAAGGATCACAATCCCCGCGGCCAGCAGCGCATGAAGAGACCTCCGCGGTCGCGCCACTTACGTCTGCGGCCCCAGCGGCTGGTCCTTCGCATCGCCCAACGTCACCTTGACGTCCATGCGTTTCTTCCCGCGAAACACGGTCACGGTGACCGTGTCGCCGGCGTGGTGCTTGTTCATCTCTCCCGACAGATCCTGCGCGCTCGCAATCTCCTGGCCGTCGAAACTCACAATCAGATCCCCGCCCAGCATCACCGGCATGTTGCCCTCGTAGGCGCGCTGCGTCCCCCCGTGCAGGCCCGCCTTCTCCGCCGTGCCGCCCGGAAGCACCCGCTCGATCAGGATGCCGTAGTCGGAAGCTAGGCCGATCTGGTGAGCAATGTCAGGGACGATTTCAAGCGATACGATGTCCAGCGTAGGCCGCCGTATCCGTCCATACTTCGCGAAGTCGTCCAGCACCGCCTTCGCCGTATTGATGGGGATCGCGAAGCCGATGCCCGAAGACTGGTCGGCGCCATTCGACGCAATCATCGTCGTAATCCCAATCACCTCGCCGCGCGAGTTCAGCAGCGGCCCCCCCGAATTTCCCGGATTCACCGAAGCATCCGTCTGGATCGCATCCTCAATCGGATTGCCATTCTCCGGGCTCCGTACCGAACGAATCGCCGAAATAATGCCCCGCGTCATCGTGCCCGACAGCCCGAACGGGTTGCCGATGGCATACACACGCTGCCCGACCGTCAGGCCTGTGCTGGTCTCGGCAAGAGTGGCGGGAACCAGGTTGGGCGCGTCGATCTTCAGCAGCGCCAGGTCGTGCCCCTTGTCCACCGTCACCACCGTGGCCTTGTACTGATGCTTGTCGAACAGTGTCACCTCGACCCGCTGGCCATTCTCGATGACGTGATTGTTAGTGAGGATCAGGCCCTCTTTGTTGAGGATGAAGCCCGAGCCCTGTCCAGTCTGCGGCACCGGCCCGTAAAAGAAATCGAACCGCACCTCGGTCGACGTAATGTTCACCACGCTCGGCATCGCCTTCTTGTAGACGGCAATATTCTGCTGCTCTTCCGTGTCGAAAGCAGGCGCAGCGGAGGCCTCGTTCAAATCGAAGGCGCCATTTGGGCCGCGCACCGATTCAATATTGGCTCCGGAACCATCAGGCGCATGCCTCAGACCGAACCAGGGCGCAAGCGCGCCGGTCGACACAAAATGCGTCGTAGCGTAATAAAACCCGCCAAGCAGAAGAATCACCAGCAGAACAGGACGTAATTTCATCGAAAAGCTTCTCCAGCCACCCCAGATCGAGGAGTGCGCTCAACTACCCATCTTATTCGTTCGTATCCATCGTTGTGAACTCGGCCGTTGCGGCGCCGCTACCGCTTTGCCAGGATCTCGTACACGGGCTTGTTGTCGGCAAACACGCGCCACTCCGTCACCTTGCCGTCGCGAATCATGGCCTTCCAGGCCGCGGGTGTCCGCCACGCCACGTCGTCGATCGACCCTCCTGCCTCGCCCACCGCTAATACCACACCGTCTTCTGCAAGTACGCTGTCAGTTCGAATCCAGTAGTCCGGGCACATCGCAAAGTACCCGCCCCACCCAGCCTCCATCGGTTCCGCGCCCACGACTCGGTGCCCCAGCGAGTCTACGAAGATGTGATCGGGAGCCATCAGAGCCCTCAGGGCCTGCGGGTCGTGACGATTGACGGCCGTTACGAATTGCATGAAGACCTTTTCAGTGTTCATCGTGTCTTCCTCATCGGACTACCCAAGCGTTACAGGTCTGCTGGTCGCTTCGCGGCAGCCTTCAGCACCGGCCACAACGCATCCACCTGCGCCTGCAAATACTCCATCGAGCCATCATTGGTTAGTACGTAATCGCAGTGCACAACGTTCCGTTCCGTTGCAGCCTGATTCGCCATCCGCCGCCGCGCCTCCGCCTCCAGCGCCCCGCGCTCCTCGTCGTTCAGCATCTTCCCGCCCGACGCTCGCGCGATGAACCGTGCGATCTTCAACTCCTCCGAAGCCCTCACGAAGATGATCGTGTCGAACCGCGTGTGCCAGCCTTCTGGCCCGCCATGTTTCGTCTCGAAGATCAGTGCCGACTCCACCATCGCCACCGCATCCGGATCCCGCGCCGCAATCTCTTCAATCAGCGCCGCCTGCCGCGCGATGGTCGCTGGATGCACGATCGCGTTCAGCTCTTCGATCCGCCCGTTCCCGAACGCCATCCGCGCCAGCGCCGCCCGGTCGAGCGCCCCGTCCGCCTTCACCACCCCCGCGCCGAAGTGCGCCACAATCGCCGCATACGCCGCCTCGCCCGGCTGCATCAACTCGCGCCCAATCTCGTCGGCGGAGAGCACATACGCGCCAAGCTCAGCGAATATCTGCGCCGCGGTCGACTTGCCGCTGCCCAGTCCGCCCGTAAGCCCCACGCGCAGCATCGCGCTAAGCCTTTACCGCAGCCGTGCCGCGCCGCGCCTTCGCCGCTTTCACCGTGTTGTGCATCAGCATCGCGATGGTCAGCGCGCCCACGCCTCCCGGCACTGGAGTGTATGCCCCCGCCAGCGCAAACGCCGCCGGATGAATATCCCCCACCAGCGTCGATCCGCGCTGCCCGAACTGCGCCGCCCTTGCGTGGTCGCCGGGAAAGAAGCGCCCCACTTCGGCCGCATCCGTCAACCGGTTGATCCCCACATCGATCAACGTCGCTCCCGGCTTCACCATCTCCGCGGTCACAAACCCCGGCTTGCCGATCGCCGCCACCAAAATGTCCGCATCACGCGTGTATCGCCCGATGTCCACCGTCTTGCTATGGCACACCGTCACCGTCGCGTGCGCGTGCAGCAGCATCATCGCGACAGGCTTGCCCACAATATCCGACCGCCCCAGCACCACCGCGTGCTGTCCCGCCACCGGCAGCCCGCTGCGCTTCAGTATCTCCATGATCCCCGCCGGCGTGCATGGCGCCAGCGCAGGCCGTCCGCTCTGCAACCGCCCCGCGTTGATCGGATGGAACCCATCCACATCCTTCTCCGGCGACACCGCCTCCAGCAGCAGGCGCGTATCCACATGCGCAGGCAGCGGCAGTTGAATCAGGATGCCATCGATCTCATCGCGCGCATTCAACTCCGCGATCAGCGCCAGCATCTCGTCCGTGGTCACGCTCTCCGGCGGCGTCAGCATCTCGCTCCGGATGCCCAGCTCCGCGGACGCTTTCACCTTGCTGCGCACATAAATCTCCGACGCCGCAACATGGCCCACCAGCACCACCGCCAGCCCCGGCGTCACACCCATCGCTGCCAGCGAACCCGCCTCGGCGGCAACCTCCGCCTTGATCTCCGCTGCGATCTCAATCCCGTTCAAAATCCGCGCTGCATTTTTCATATCGACTCTCATGGTACCGCGCACCCCTACTTCGAACCTCGAACCTCGAACCTCGAACCTTGTACCCTGTAGCTTGAACCATGCCCGCTCAACCTCCTCAGCCCGCCCTCCACCCCGAAGACCTCCGCTGGCTGGTCTGCCCTGTCTGCCACCAATCCCTTGTCCTCGACGCAGCGGCAAACACCGTCCATTGCTCCGGCTGCGACCGGCGCTATCCCATCGTCGACGGCATCCCCGTCTTGCTCGCAGACCGAGCCTCCTGAATCCTTTTGCTTGTCATTCCCATGGTTGTCATTTCGTAGCGCAGCGGAGGAATCCGCATTTGCGCATTTGCGCATATGGCTTTGTGGCGCATCGGTACAGCAGCCCTAACCCTTCGCGGGGAACTTTCCGATAAGCAACTTACGTAGCATTCGGTGACCCGAAAGTGACATAGCGCGATTATGCGTGAATCGGCGAGGATTTTTAGCAACTCGTTCCATTATTCTGCGTCTAATAACTCAGGTTGGTCGCAGAAGACGGAGCAGGGCCTGGTTCCGTAAACCCGATTGACGCGTAATTGAATCGGGAAGGAGGATGGCCATGGAACACTGTTCAGCCGCAACTGGCGCAATCGAAAAGTTCACCGCCACCGATCTCTCCTCCCTGCGCGAGGAACTCATGCAGTCCGGCCTGGACTCCTGGCAGGCAGCAGAACTCATCAGCTCGTTCCTCAACGTGCGCGGATACGGCGTCTCCAACCACGCCGCGCGCGGTGTCGCCTGGCGCATCGAATCCACCACCTGCTCGCTCAAGTGCATGCAGGAAGAGCTCGAAAAACTCGCCCTCGTTATGTGATTGGATGTGCGGGTAAGCCAAGGCATCGAAAGGCTCTAGGCTGGCATTTCTCCACGATGGAGCCTACCATGGCCGCGTGTGGCTTCTGAGATCAGTATTCCGAATTCATTGAACGAAGGCAGCACACTCAATTCGGGTGCTCGCCGTCGCGTCGGCTTACCTGGCGCGACAGGCGCGATTCTGTTGTCAATCTTTCTGGCGCCCCCGCCATCGCGATGCCAGCCGCCCGCGGCCACCAATCCAACCGCCGGTTATAGCGGCGATCAGGGTGGCGTAGGCAAGTCGGCGAACTCCTCGACGATGTCGATTCCGTCAACCGCGCCCGCGCCACCTCCACCCGGGCCAACCGGCAGGCCGCGCATCGGACTCGCCCTCAGTGGCGGCAGCGCGCTGGCCATGAGCGAGATCGGCGTCCTCCAGTGGTTCGAAGAGCATCACATCCCCGTCGACAGCATCGCCGGAACCAGCATGGGCGCACTTGTCGGCGCGCTCTACGCCACCGGCAAATCGCCGGACCAGATCAAGCTCGCGCTGAGTTCTGACGTCTTCAACTCGGTCTTCCGCATTGACACCGCATACAAGAATCGCGGACTGCGCAGGCGCGAGGACAGCCGCGATCTGCCCAATGGGCTGCAAGTCGGTCTGCGCCATGGCGTCTCGCTGCGCAACAGTGTGCTTACCGATCAGGGCCTGAACTCCTTCCTCGACCGCGAATTCTATCGCTACGACGACCGCGGCGAATTCAATGCGCTGCCCATCCCCTTCCGCTGCATCTCGACCGACCTCAACGATGCCCGGAGCGTCACCTTCGCACGCGGATCCATCCCCGACGCGGTGCGCGCCTCGGTGTCGCTGCCCGGATACTTCCGCCCATTCGAGATCAATGGACACGAGTTCGTCGATGGAGGCGTGCTCGACAACCTGCCCACGCAGACCATCCGGGACATGCGCGCGGACGTAACCCTCGCGGTCAGCATTCCCATCCTTCCCGTCACCAGGGACGACCTCGACTCGATCCTGGGCGTACTCGAGCGCAGCTTTTCGGTGGCGATCGAGGACAACGAGCGGAAGTCGCGCGCCCTCGCCGACGTCCTGATGGTCCCCGACCTCAGCGGCTTCTCCAGTGGCGACTATCTCAAGACAAGCGAACTCGCGACGCGTGGCTACGCGGCAGCGGAACGGAACAAGGCGGCGCTGCTCAAGTACGCGTTGAACGATGCGCAGTGGTCGGAGTATCTCCAGTCACGCGCCGCCCGCGTCAAAGGTACGCCCGGAGGTGTGCTGCGCGTCAGCGTCAATGCGCCTGACCCGAGCACTACCCGCGCCGTCGAGCAGCTATCCCAGCCGCTCGTCAACCAGCCCATGAACCCCGACGCCGTCGAAACGCTGCTGGACGACATCCGCAGCGACGGCCGGTACGATGCCGACTACTCCGTGACCTACAAGTCGCCCGAAACGAACGGACAGCCGGACCGCCCAACGCTGCTGATCAACGTGACCAACAAAAATACCGGGCCGCCTTTCGTGCTCGTCGGCACCAACGCCGAGGCCCAGAGCGGAAGCACCGTGCGCCCCACCGTCGAAGGCATTCTCCTCGACCAGGACTTCGGCGGCTACGGCTCCGAACTGCGCACCCACATCGCCGGCGGCTACCTCACGCGCTTCGACACCGAGTACTTCCACAAGCTGCCCGGGCCGCCCATCGGCAAACCCGACGCCTCGGGCGCGAAGCTCGGCGAGTTGTTCGTCGCGCCCCGCGCCGGCATTCTGCGTGAGCCCTTCTACATCTACAGCAACCAGACCCGCATCTCGGAGCGCATGCTGCAACGCGCCGGCGGAGGCGTCGACTTCGGATCGACTGACTGCTACACACGGGAGTTCCGCATCGGCTGGGAGATGAATGACATTCGCTGGCGCACCGATGTCGGGTCGGCTTCCGACAGCTTGCCCAACGTCTTCGGCTCCATGCAGCAGGCGCGCCTGCGCTTCGTCTACGACACCCAGGACCGCGCGCTGGTCCCCCAGTTCGGAGTGCATCTTACCGCCCAGGCTGGCTATCTCTTCCACGCCGCGCAAAGCCCGAATGCTCCGCAGCTCACCACCCAGGCCAGCATCGCGCATCGCATCGACAAGAACATCGTCGTGCTCTCGCTCGAAGCCGGCACCATGTTCAATCGCAACGTCGCTCAGCCCTTCCGCTTCACCCTGGGCGGTCCGCTGCGCCTTTCGGCCAGCGCGATCGACGAGTATCGCGGCACCGACTACTTTGTGCTCTCGCCGGTCTTCCTGCGGCGTGTCGCGAGTCTGCCCGCACCGCTCGGCCAGAGCATCTACATCGGCGCGGGCTACGAAGCCGGCCAGATGCGTGCCCCCGATCAAGCCACCATCACGCGCCAGGACGTTTTCTTCGGAATCTTCGCCGAGACACCGCTCGGCGTCATTACCCTCGCGCCAGCCTTCGGCGACAACGGCTATCGCAAGTTCACCTTCACACTCGGCAAATTCTTCTAACCCCGTCCAGTGCATAATGACTTAATGCCTTCACTCTGGACCCCTCCCAACTGGCCCCAGCGCCTGGCCGAGCTGCAAGCGCCCACCGGCGAGCTCAAGGAAGCTCCTCTGCGCCGCGACGTCCGCTCGCTCGGCATGTTGCTCGGCGAAGTCCTCCGTGAGCAGGCCGGCCTCCCCGTCTTCGAAGCCGTCGAGGAGCTTCGCCAGACCGCCATCGCCTACCGCGAGGTCGACTCAGCCGCCTCCTCAGTCCCAAACGGCCCCGCCCGATCTGCCGCCCCCAAGCCCCGCACCGCGCCACCCGCGGACCCGCTCCAGCACGCCATTCAATGCGTCGAAGCCCTCAGCGAATCCTCCGCCTACCAGCTCGCCCGTGCCTTCGGCTTCTACTTCGAACTCATCAACCTCGCCGAGACCAACCACCGCAAGCGCCGCCGCCTCTCCAGCCAGCTCGACCCCAATGCCGAGCCGCAACGCGGATCGTTACGTGGAGCTCTCCGTCAAATGCGCCACGCCGGCATCACCGCGGACGACGCCCGCGCCCTGCTCGACAAGATCTGCATCTCGCCCGTCTTCACCGCGCACCCAACTGAGGTCGCGCGCCGCGTCGTCATGTTCAAGCGCCGCCGCATCTCCGACCTGCTCGAGCAGCTCGATCGCATTCCCGTCCCCGATGCCCAGCTCGAAGCGCTGGAGCAGGACGTCATCGCCGAGATCACCGCCCTGTGGCAGACCGACGAAGTCCGCCAGACCCGCCCATCCGTACGCGACGAAATCCGCATGGCGCTCGACTACTACGAGTCTTCCATCTTCGACACGCTGCCCGTCCTCTACTCCGAAGTGGCCGACGCGCTTGCCACTGAATTCAACATCGAGCCAGCCCTAGCCGAGCTGCCCCAACTCGTCAGCTTCGGCTCCTGGATCGGCGGCGACCGCGACGGCAATCCCTTCGTCACGCCCGAGGCCACCCGCGAAGCGCTCGCCATGGCGCGCACCCTCGTGCTCGCCCACTACCGCCGCCGCCTGCAGAACATCTTCGACCAGCTCGCCCCATCCACCCGCCTGGTCGCTGTCTCGTCCGAACTCACGCTGCTCCTCGACAGCTATCTGGAACAGCTCCGCGACGCCGGCCAATCCGCCCTCGAGAACCGCATTCCCTACGAGTCCGTCCGCCTCCTGGTCGGCTGCATCATGATGCGTCTCGGCGGCCCGCCGCATATCTCCGTCCCCCTCCCGGAGCAGTCACCGCTCAAGCCCTACACCCGCGTCGCCGACCTCATCGGCGACCTCAGCGTCCTGCGCTCCAGCCTCATCCGCAACCATGGCCGCCGCCTGGCCACCATGCTCATCGACCCGCTCCTGATGGAGGTCCGCACCTACGGCCTCCACCTGCAAACGCTCGACATCCGCCAGCACGCGCGCGTCCACACCGCCGCCATCGCCGAAATCTCCCAGACCTCGGGTTCAACCACAGAACTGGGTGCCCCACGTCTCGCCTCTGAGACGTGGGATGGATCACCACAAGACTCTACGGCAGTGCTCCAACTCCCCCCAGCCCTCACCCCCCAGACCACCGAGGTCCTCAACACCTTCCGCGCCATCGCCGAATTCAAGCGCACCTACGTGCCGGAGTCGCTCCCGCGCTACGTCATCAGCGGAGCCACCTCCGCCGAAGACGTGCTCAACGTCATCCGCCTCGCCCGCCTCGGCGGAGTCCGAGTCGAAGGCTCTGCCACCACTGCCGACCCCAACGACTCAGACCCCGGCCTCCAGCCTGTCCCGCTCTTCGAGTCCATCGAAGACCTGCAAAACGGCGCCGCCATCATGCGCACCCTCTGGACCTCCGCCGCCTACAAGCCGCTGCTCGAATCCTGGGGCTATCACCAGGAGGTCATGCTCGGCTACTCCGACTCCAACAAGGACGGCGGCATGATCACCAGCACCTGGGAGATATGGAAGGCCCACCGCGCGCTCCACCAGGTCGCCCACGAGTGTGGCGTCACCCTCCGCCTCTTCCACGGCCGCGGAGGCACGGTCGGTCGCGGCGGAGGCCCCACCCACCGCGCCATCTTCGCCCAGCCCATGGACAGCTTCTCCGGCGAACTCCGCATCACCGAACAGGGCGAAGTCCTCAACTGGAAGTACTCCGACGTCATCCTCGCCGAGCGCAATCTCGAGCTCATGATCGCCGCCTCGCTAGACGCTCTGGCCCGGCCCGACGCCACGCTTCAGCATCAAACCGCCGCCGCACAGCCAGGCGTCACGCCCTCTTTGTTGTCATCCCGCAGCGAAGCGGAGGGATCTGCTTCTTCATCGAACTACATCCCCCACCTCACCGGCGAGATCCTCACCGAGTGGGAGTCCGCCCTCGACCAGATCTCCGCAACCTCCTACGCCTTCTATCGCAAACACATCGCCGAAGACCCCGACACCTTCACCTACTTCGAGCAGGCCACCCCAGTCGCCGAACTCGAACACGCCCGCATCGGCTCGCGCCCGGCAAAGCGCACCGACGCCAGCGCGCAACGCAAGCGCAGCATGGAAGACCTCCGCGCCATCCCCTGGGTCTTCGGCTGGATGCAGTCGCGCCACGTCGTGCCCGCGTACTTCGGCGTAGGCCACGCCCTCCAGCACTTCATTCAGCACAACGTCCCCGCCACAGATCCGGGTGCCCCATCTCAGACGGCTTCATCGTCCGAGATGGGTTCACGCGAAGCCGCCAACCTTGCCCAACTCCAGGCCATGGCCCGCGGCTTTCCCCTCTTCATCGACATCATCCGCAACGTCGAAGTCGGCATCGCCAAGGCCGACTTCTCTATCGCCCGCCTCTACGCCGACCTCGTCGAAGACGAGGCCCTGCGCGATCGTGTCTACTCCACCCTGCTCGCCGAGTTCGAACTCACCGAGCGCATGATCCTCGCCGTCCTCGGTCAATCGACCCTGCTCCAGACCAACACCGTCCTCGAGCACTCCATCCGTCTGCGCAACCCCTACGTCGACCCCATGTCTCTCATCCAGGTCGAACTCCTCCGCCGCAAGCGCGTCGTCACTGCCACCGGCGCCACCGCCTCCGCCGAGCTCGACCGCGCCATCACCGCAACCATCAACGGCATCTCCGCCGGCCTGAGAAATACGGGCTGAAGCCTCCGCAACACCGGCCCAGGGTACCAGAAATGAAGATGGGTGCCCCATTCATCGCGATTTTGCGATGAGTGGGCATCACGCGAAGGCGCGACCGCTCCCACCAACCGTCACCTGCCAGTCCTCCAGGGCCGCCTGAAATCCTATCGCGGCGAAACCTCGCGTTCGTATCGCACAGGCCACGGATTCGACGACTTGAAAGCCGCCCGGTTCGCCTCCATAACTGCATTGGGGATCTGAACCGCCGAGGGAAAGAAGCGGAAATCACGCGGGAAGTACACATGGCTGTGGCCGCGAGCGCAACGAATCGCGCCGGGCCTGACATTCGGAGCCCCCGGCCCCAGCGCATAGTAAGGAGGAGAGTCGAATGCAACTGCCTCCAGGCAAGTTCGGCATGCGATACCCCAATACGCGGTCTGATCACTCTTTATGAGCATCCATCCACCTCCAGACGATCTCTTGCATCACTTACGGATAAGCAATTGGAAGGCCGTCGGAAGCCTAGGAATCGTGTGCACTTAGATGCGCATCTCTCCGCTTGCTAAGTCTTTAGTTCCGCCCAATCCAGTAATTTGTTCCCTGAACGCGTGCGATTATAACCCTGCACCTTCGCTCCAGCAGGTGCCTGTTCCGAAGAATCCCCTTGAAATTTGCAACCCCCATCACGTATTTTCGAGTGCATCCTCGCGCAGGGGTCGAATCTCCCCGGGGCCAGTTCCAGCATTCGAGCCCGGGAGCTGCGATGCGCACCATCCGCCGCCATCTCGTATTGGTCCTCACCCTCTGCCTCGGCGCGCTCACCGCCTCCGCCCAGCAGCCCGAAGACTTCGCCACGCTCCAGAAGCGAGCCGCCGCAGGCGATGCCGCAGCCCAGAACAACCTCGGCGACAGGTACTACTACGGCAACGGCGTCTCAGTGGATTATGCGCAATCGCTAGCGTGGTATCGCAAGGCCGCAGACCAGGGCAATGCGGCAGGTCAAGCGAATCTCGCCTACATGTACAGCCACGGTCGGGGTGTCGTTGAGGACGATGCCCAGGCCTCTACGTGGTATCGCAAGGCCGCGGAGCAGGGCTTCGCCTTGGCGCAGAACAATCTCGGCTCCATGTATCAGAATGGCAAGGGCGTTCCTCAGGATTACCCGCAGGCCCTAGCCTGGTACCGCAAAGCCGTCGATCAGAACCTTTCTACCGGTCAATACAATCTCGGCTTCATGTACGAAGATGGCGAGGGCGTTACCAAGGACTATGCGCAGGCGCTTCTCCTCTACCGCAAAGCCGCCGACCAGGGTGACGCCAACGCCGAGTTCCGCATCGGCTCCTTCTACGAGTCGGGCCTGGGCGTCTCTCGCGACCTCGAAGAAGCACGCAAGTGGTTCCAGAAGGCCTCCGCGCACGGGTTGAAAACCGCCAAAGATGAACTGGCGAAACTCGACGTTCCACCACCCCTCCGCGGCATCGCTCCCGAGACCCCCTCATCCCCCGGCGCCACCACCATCGCCATCCCCCACAACTACGCCCTCATCTTCGCCACCGACGACTACGCTCACTGGCCGCATCTCACCAATCCCATCCCCGACGCCGACGCCCTCAACCAGGCGCTCACCTCCCTCTACGGCTTCCACGTCGAAGAGGTCCGCAACGCCACCAACGAGCAGATCCTGGCCAAGCTCACCGAGTATCTCCATCACAAGTTCGAGCCGCAGGACCAACTTCTCATCTTCTTCTCCGGCCACGGCTACTTCGACTCTGACCTCGGCCAGGGCTTCATCGTCCCCGCCAACGCGCCGCTGGTCGCCGACGACCTCGGCCACACCCACCTGCTCGCGCACGACACCATCATGCGCTACGTCAACCGCATCCCCTCCAAGCACGTCGTCCTCATCCTCGACGCTTGCTTCTCCGGCACCCTCGACCGCAAGATTGCCGACAGCGGCTTGCGCGGCGATCCCTCCGACGTCTACGCTCACGCCACTCTCCCCGAACTCCTCCAGCGCAAGGAGCCCAAGCGCACCCGCCGCTACTTCGCCTCAGGCGGCAAGGACTTCGTCCCCGACGGTCTCCCCGGCCACCACTCCCCGTTCATGTCCGCCCTGCTCGTCACGCTCAACCAGGCCGCCGACCGCAAAGGCTACGCCACCCTCGACGACATCCAGCAGGGTCTCAACACGGTCAACCCCGAACCTCGCTGGGGCGACATTCAGGACGACAACGACCCCGGCGCCGACTTCCTCCTGCTAACCCCCACCGCCGTCGCCCAACTCACCAAACCCAACTAACGCATCGCACACTCCCTCGCACAATTCATGCTTGTCATTCTGACCCTGAGCGAAACGAAGGGGAAGAACCCCCGCATTTCGCCTTTGCTCTTGTCGTTGTCCGTTCTTTGTTTGTCATTCCGCAGCGCAGCGGAGGAATCCGCTTCTGTCCTTCGACCCCGCCACGGAATTGGGTGCCCCAGGTCTCGNNGCTTCTGAGACCTGGGTTCCCGCCGATGCTCCTGCGAGCAACCCACAAACTTCAGCGTAGGAGCCGGCGGCGCCACACTTACCACCGGTGCCACACGGTCAGCGTGCTGCTCACCGCCTCCAGCGTGCTCAGTTGCACGTCAACCACAATCCCCGACGATTAATCTCGCCACCGGAGCCCATCCCCGCAGAATGCCCGCCGCCCAGACTAGACTTAGACAATAAGCCTTCCGCAAACTCAATCCGCGGAAGAGAGAGCAGGGCACCTCCATGGCGCAGCGCCCCGACCGCAAACGACTAGGCAAGAAGCACCGCGACCCATCCACCCGCCCCAAAAAAGGCCGCGCCCCCCGCGTCACACCCACCACCGGAG
>PKWK01000344.1 GCA_003133205.1 Granulicella sp.
GAGAGCGCGGGCGTGGGCGTGTAGGCAAGCTGATCGTCCACCATCACCTCGACGCCATTCGCGGCGAGCACTTCCAGCGCCGTCGCGAATGCCGGTTCCGACAGCGCGTGCGTATCCTGCGCGAGGAAGAGCGGGCCGGTGGTGCCTTCGCCGCGGCGATAGTCGACGATGGCCTGGCTGATGGCGGCGATGTGGTCGTCGTTGAAGGACCCGCTGAACGCGCTGCCGCGATGGCCCGACGTCCCGAACGCGACGCGCTGGGCCGCGTTCTCTGGATCGGGACGCACAGCGTAATACGCGGTGATCAGGCGCGGCACGTTGACGAGCGTGTCGGGCGAGGGAACTGTGCCGGGCTGGTTGGCGGGGGTGGCTTCGGTCATATCGAAATCCTCGTTGCTGGCTGCCTTTGCAGTCTATGGGATACGGCGATTTCGCGTGAAGTTAATCGTTGTGGGATATTTCTGCGGCTCGACGGGCGGTGGCTATCGCGGGCGAGACGATTTGCCTTGCTTTTCCGGACGTATAGGCCTACAAGGGGACTGCTCCCAAGTCTGTTTTCCGCCAGCAACTTACATGGCCAGGACAAGACCAGTGGCAGCGTGCATCGTTGAGCAGGGATCGTTGAGGACATAACTGGGGCTTGTGGATGGGACGGATTTTTGGGCGTTCGCAGAGACTGCGGCTGAGGCTGCGTGCCGGCTCGGCTGTGTTGCTGGGTGTGTGGGCGTGTCTGGCCGCGTGTCTGAGCACGGCGAGGGCATGGGCCGCACAGGCGACTCTGGTGGCCGACGCCCATGTGAACAGCGCCATGCCGGCGGCGAACAGCGGGGCAATTTCAAACCTGGATGTCGGGGGCGGATATACGACGCTGCTGCAGTTCGACCTGTCGCAATTGCCGGCAGGTACGACCGCGGCGCAGGTGTCGCGCGCGGTGCTGCGGTTGTACGCCAACCGCGTGACCACGCCGGGGTCGGTGACAATTTCGCCGGTGACTGGAGCGTGGGGCGAGTACAGCGTCACCTACGCGAACGAGCCCACTGTCGGCAGCGCGGCCGGGACGTTTTCGGTGAGCCAGGCAGGGGCGTTCCTCGCGGTGGATGTGACGTCGCTGGTGCAGGGATGGATCAGCAATCCATCAACGAATAATGGGCTGTCGCTCTCGGCGGGCACCGCAATCGTCCAGCTCGACAGCAAGGAGAATGACCAGACCGCGCACGCAGCGACGCTCGATGTGGAGCTAGTGGACGCGGGGCCGACGGGAGCTACCGGAGCAACCGGCGCGACTGGGCCTGCGGGACCGCAGGGGCCTACAGGCGCGACTGGGCCGGTTGGGGCGACCGGGATGGCTGGGACTCCAGGGCCGGCTGGTGCGACTGGGCCGGTTGGGGCAACTGGGCCTTCGGGGCCACAAGGGGTTACGGGTGCGACAGGGCCGGTGGGGGCGACTGGGGCAGTTGGCACGACTGGAACTGCTGGCCCTCCAGGGCAGATAGGCCCTACCGGACCGCAGGGTCCAGCGGGCCCTTCGAGTGGCGGAGGCTTGGACTATCAAGGCCTGTACGCTTCGACGACCAACTACGCGCTGGGAGACCTAGTAGCGTTTCAGGGGTCGAGTTATATTTCGCTGATTGCGTCAAATCACGGCAACACTCCGGGCTCAAGTCCAGCCCAGTGGGGGCTGCTGGCGAGCGCGGGTTTGGGCGCGACCGGAGCCACCGGTGCGGCCGGGCCGATGGGACCGATGGGTCTAAGTGGGGCGACCGGCGCGATCGGCCCGGCGGGGCCGACCGGGGCTACGGGTACGCCAGGGAATCAGGGAACGCCGGGGCTGGTGTACCTGGGGAGCTACAGTTCGTCCCAGAACTACGCGCAGGGCGATGTGGTGTTGTGGCAAGGTTCGAGCTACACGTCTCTCATCGCCTCGAACCATGGCAACACGCCAAGTCTCAGTCCGCTGCAGTGGGGTGTGCTGTCGGCGCAGGGGCCAACGGGGCCTACCGGTGCCACTGGAGCATCCGGGGCGGCTGGGCCTCAGGGGCTGCCGGGAAGCGTAGGGGCGAATGGGCCGATCGGCCTGCAGGGTCTGCAAGGAATTGCAGGGCAGGCAGGCGCGCAGGGAATTCCCGGAGCGACCGGCGCGACTGGGTTGAGCGGGCCCATGGGGCCGCAGGGAATTGCGGGGCCGGTGGGGCTTGCGTTTCAGGGAGTCTACTCGTCCGTGGTGAACTACGCGCTGGCGGACGGCGTCTCGTATAAAGGCGCCGGGTACGTGTCGCTGGTCGCGGGCAATCACGGCAATACACCGGACCAGAGCCCCCAGCAGTGGGCGCTGTTCGCGGCGGCGGGCGCAAGCGGTGCGATCGGTCCGGCGGGAGCAACTGGGGCGACCGGGGCAACTGGCGCAGTGGGACCGCAAGGGTTGTCCGGACCTACGGGCGCGACCGGCTCGACTGGTCCGCAGGGGCCTCCGGTGGCGAACTACCTTGGCAACTACCTGTCGTCGATGAACTATGCGCGGAACGATGCGGTGAGTTGGCAGGGTTCGACTTACATCTCGCTAATCGCCAGCAACCATGGCAATACGCCTGACCTGAGTCCGGCGCAGTGGGCGGTTCTGGCGGCGCAGGGAGCCACGGGAGGAACGGGTCCGGCTGGGCTGGCCGGTGCTGCCGGTGCGACTGGCGCTGCAGGCGCAAACGGAGCCACCGGACCGCAAGGCCCGCCGATGGTGTTTCGAGGGGAATGGCTGATCGGCACGTCCTATGCGATCGGCGATGCGGTGGCCTACGGCGGCTCAAGCTACATTGCGCTTTCCGCGAACGTTGGCCGCGAGCCGGATATGAGTCCCGTTTATTGGGGACTGCTGGTCGAGGCAGGGGCGGCCGGTCCGGCGGGCCCTGCCGGAGCGACAGGTTTGCAGGGGCCAACGGGCTATCCAGGGCCGATGGGGCTTACCGGAGCGCAAGGGCCAGTCGGGCCGTTTGGGCCTGCGGGAGCGACCGGAGCCGTCGGGGCCACCGGGCCGGCGGGACCAACTGGAGCGATGGGCGTAACTGGGCTTGCAGGCGTGGTGTACCAGGGAACCTATGTTTCGGCGACGAACTACGGCCTGAATGATGCGGTGACGTACCAAGGTTCGAGCTACATTTCGCTTGCGATTGCCAATGCTGGAAACACACCGGGCCAAAGCCCTGCATTTTGGGCCGTTCTGGCGGCACAGGGAACTGCGGGTGCCTCTGGCGCGACGGGCGCGATCGGGGCGCAGGGTCTTCCGGGATTGCCCGGTGCCGCGGGAGCCGCGGGTGCGCCGGGGCCGGTCGGCGCGACTGGCGCCACGGGCATGAATTTTCGAGGTGCGTGGATTGCGGGTACGGGCTACGCGGCGAACGATGCGGTGACCTTCGGCGGTTCGACGTATCTCGCCGAGATGAGCAATTCATCCTCCGAGCCGGACCTCTATCCGCAGGCATGGACAATGCTTGCGCAGGCAGGCGGCGCCGGGCCGTCCGGGCCGACTGGCGCTGCGGGAGCGGCGGCGACGATGACCGTCGGCACCGTGACTACGGGCGCGGCAGGAACTCAGGCCACGGTCACGAACACCGGCACCAGTTCCGCTGCGGTGCTGAATTTCACCATCCCGCAGGGCGCGGCCGGCCCGGCAGGAAGCGGCGGCAGCGGAGGGGGCGCGGGCATCAGCGGAATCCCGTTCACCTCGATCTATCATCTGGTGTCCTCGAATAGCTTGACCTACTACTCGGTCAACAACTCAGCGGGGAGCCTGACGGAGCTTGCGTCTGTCCTGACATGGGTTCCGGCGGGATGCACGGCGACGCAACTGAATGTCTTCTCGCAGCAGGCGCAAACGGTCACTGTGACGTTGCGCTTGGGCACTCCCGGCAGCATGGCGAACACGGCGCTCACCTGCTCCGTAGCACCGGGTCCTCCGGGCGCGTTGTGCACTGTGCCAGGTGTCGTCATCCCCGCGGGCAGCTTCGTGGACCTGAGCATCACCGGCGCGAATGGCCCATCGTCGCCAGGCATCTGGACCGCGCTGGCTTGCAATTGATCCTCCGCGCGCCTAACGTCCTTCCCTGTCGGAATCCGTTCGTCGCGTCCACAGCGTAAGATTTCGCTATGTCCGCGACCCTCGTCACCAGCCGCGCCAACCCACGCGTCAAGCAGCTTCGCGCGGCCTTCGCCGGCCATGCGCGGCTGTCCGGAGGGTTGGTCGCCATCGAAGGTGAAAACCTGCTACGCGAAGCTCTCCGCTGCGGCCTCCCGCTCAAGACCATCTTCCTCAGCGAGCGCATCGACCCTCCAACATGGCTTCCGCGCGGTGTTGAACTCCTGACGCTACCGCACGACGTGTTTGCGAGCGCGGTGGACACGCAGCATCCGCAAGGCATTGCCGCGCTGCTCATCCCGCCCACATGGCAGATCGAAGACGCGTTCCGCTCGGACGCCGCGCCACTGCTCCTGATCGCCGCGGGACTGCAGGATCCCGGCAACCTGGGCACCCTCATTCGGTCCGCCGAGGCTTTTGGCGCGACTGCCGTTCTCACCACTCCCGGCACGGTCAACGAGTGGAACCAGAAGGCCTTGCGCGCCTCGGCCGGCTCTGTCTTCCGTGTGCCGGTTGTGCCGATCGCCGTCGACCAGTTGGCCGCCCTGAAGCCGCGCGGCCTGCGGTTGCTCGCCACGGTGGCCGATGATCCCTTGAATCCATCGGCGCTCCCCGTCGCCCAAGCGGACCTCCACCAACCGTGCGCCCTGATGATCGGCAATGAAGGCGCTGGCCTCTCCGCCGAGTTCCTCGCCCTCGCCGACGCGCGCATCACCATTCCTATGCCCGGCCGCGTCGAAAGCCTCAACGCCGCAGTCGCCGGCTCGCTCCTGCTCTACGAAGCCTCGCGCCAACGCGCCGCATCTCAACTCGCAACTGCCTTATGAGTCTCTTCGACGCCTCTCCGATCGCCGCCGCCGCATTTAGCCTCAGCCACGCCCCGCTGGCCGAGCGCATGAGGCCGCGCACGCTCGACGAGTTTGTTGGGCAGGAGCATCTGCTCGCCCCAGGCAAACCGCTACGCCTTGCAATCGAGCGCGACGACCCCACCTCCATGATCTTCTGGGGGCCACCCGGCACCGGCAAGACCACCCTCGCCAAGATCATCGCCGCGCTCACCCACGCGACTTTCATCGAGTTTTCTGCCGTCATGTCCGGCATCAAGGAGATCAAGCAGGTGATGGTCGCCGCCGAGAAGGCCGCCTCCTTCAGCGCGTCCTCAGGCGGGCGCACCATCCTTTTCGTCGACGAGATTCATCGCTTCAACAAGGCCCAGCAGGACGCATTCCTACCCTACGTCGAGCGGGGAGCTATCCGCCTCATCGGCGCGACCACCGAAAACCCCTCCTTCGAACTCAACGCCGCGCTGCTCTCCCGCTGCCGCGTTTACGTCCTCGAGCCGCTGACCGAACCGCAGATCATCGCCCTCCTCAACCGCGCGCTCAGCGATGCGAAGCGCGGCCTTGGCGCGTCGGGAATCGTCGCCGACGAGGAGGCCCTGGCCACCATCGCGTCCTACGCCAGCGGAGACGCGCGCAACGCCCTCAACGCGCTCGACATCGGCGCCACGCTGGCCGCTGAGCAGGCCGACCATCGAATCACCAAAGAAGTCGCCGCCGAGGCTCTGCAGCGCCGCGTCCTGCTCTACGACAAGCAGGGCGAGCAGCACTACGACATTATTTCCGCGCTGCACAAGAGCGTCCGCAACTCTGACGCCGATGCCGCACTCTACTGGCTCGGCCGC
>PKWK01000142.1 GCA_003133205.1 Granulicella sp.
ATATTCCGGTGCAAGCGCTTGCTGTGCCTCGCCAAATTTACGATCTGCTGCTTAATCAGTAAGATAGAAGTGTATCGGGTTTCGCCTGATCTTTCGTGTCAAACTGGCTCCATGCTCCGCTTGCTGAGGCTCCTGTTCGTCCTGATTAAGCGATCCTTTCGTTGTCGCCGCGATTTGCTCCTGGAAAATCTTGCGCTTCGGCAACAGCTTGGCGTGTTGAAACGGCAACGTCCCCACGTCCGTTTTGTTGTTATCGACAAGCTGTTCTGGGTGACATTGCGACAGCTCTGGCCGGGATGGAAGAGAACATTGATGCTTATGCAGCCTGAAACTGTTGTTCGTCGGCACCGGGCAGGATTCAAGCTCTATTGGACGTGGCTCTCGCGGCATCCGTGCCGCGCGGGCAGAAGATGTGTGAGCAGGGAACTGCGCGAGCTGATCTTCCGCATGATGGCCGAGAACCGAACCTGGGGTGCGCCACGTATTCACGGCGAGCTGAAGATGCTGGGCTTCGATATTTCTGAACGGACGGTGCTGCGCTGGATGAGGAAAGCTCCGAGAAGTCCCGAGCCAGCGCAGCGTTGGGCAGCGTTTCTCCACAATCATAGAGAAGCAATTGCGGCGATGGATTTCTTCACTGTGCCGACGCTCAAGTTCGGGATGCTCTACTGCTTCTTCGTGATCTCCTATGATCGCAGGCGCATCCTGCGCTTCGGCATAACCAGGCATCCGAACAGCGAATGGGTTTCCCAGCAATTGCGGGAGACCTTTCCTTACGATGCAGCTCCGAAATACCTGATCTTCGACCGGGCCGCAAACTTCAACGAAGAGGTAGTCAGTACTATCAAGAGTTTCGCCATCCAGCCGAAGCGGACCACCTTCCGCAGTCCATGGCAGAACGGTGTCGCCGAGCGCTTCGTCGGCAACTGCCGCAGGGATCTGCTCGATCACGTGATTGTGCTCAACGAGCGGCATCTCAAGCGTCTCATGACCGAATACGTCCGCTACTACCATGACGACCGGACTCATCTTGGCCTTGCGAAGCAGACGCCTTTCGGACGAGCGGTCGCAAGGGGCTCCAACGCGGGTTGCCGCGTCATGTCGATCTCGAGACTCGGCGGCCTCCATCATCGTTACGACCTCGCCGCTTGAACCCTGAGTTTTGTCAGTTCCTTCTCGACGAAATCAAGGACGGCCGGCGGGAATGGCGTGTCTGTCTTTCAATCCCGCTACGCTTCAGCGCGTTTTAATATCGTCTTTCGGCCACCAAACGTTCCTTCTCCGCAAGAAACAACGACCGCAACCACAACCCTGCTCGACGATTTACGTCGTGTTTCCTATCGGTTGGAATTTTGGCGAGGCACAACCTCATCAGCGAGCGATTGCAGCCGAGACCGGCCTCCATCGCAGATATGTGGGGCGGATAATGCAGATAGCCTTTCTCGCACCCGACATTACGGAGGCTATTCTGGAAGGCACGCAGCCGCCCCATATGACGCTCGAGACCCTTATGGGCGATATGCCGGCGGACTGGAACCTGCAGAGAAAACAACTCGTCGCCTCTTCACCACCCAACGATGCTGGGGTGTGTGCATAATCTCCTGAGCGCTCAACGAGTGCAAGGCCCTGGTCTCGCCACTTGAGATCGGCTTCAACCCAGCGGCTAAAGGGATCGCTGAACACTGGCCGACATCCCGGTACTAATCTGGGTCAGTGAGCGCAATGGCGATTTGGCACCAATTGACGCCAGGGGCGAAGTATCACTGAACTGCCGGTTCGCGGCAGAGTCAACTTGTTCCCGAGGGCTGTTCCAAAAGTGTTTGAACGATTTCTAGACACCCCGGAATCGCAAAAGTTCGACAATCGTCTNNTAGTTCAGATGGCCGTTAGAAGTAGTACTTCGCTGCGAGTTGGAGTGTTCGATGCCCGCTTCGCGTGGTGGTGACGCCTCCGCTGCTGATGTTGGTCGGTGTTGTATTGATGTTGTTGAAGCCGAGATAGAGTGACGAGTCGTACTGCTGATACTTATCCTGCGAGCGGTTGAGGAAATTGAATCCCTGGACGCGGATCTCGAGCTTGTTCGCTTCGTGAATCTTGAAGTCCTTGAAGATGCCAAGTTCATCGTTGAAGTAGGACGGGCCGTGAATGTACGGGAGGCGGAACGTGCCGTTATGGCCCTCGTAGGGAGCAGAGAAGCAGGACGGGTTGAAGTACTGGTGCGGCTTGAGGCCTTTGCGTGGATCGCAGGTGATGAAGGGTGCGGCAATCTCATTGGGGGTTCCGGCGACGGAGTCTCCACTGATGCTGACTGTGGTGGCTGAGTATTTGACGCCGGAACTCGTGGTTCCCGCGGGCACTGGATACGAGCCGTAGATGCCGATGGATTGGTTTCCACTGTACTCGTTGTGGAGCGGTCCACCTTGCGGGATGTCCGTGAAGGGTGTGCCGGAGCCGTACTGCTCGATGCCTGAGATCTGCCAACCGTCGAGGATGCCGTTGGTGATCGCGTGGTTGCCGAGGTACTTCTCGCTAACCTTGGGAAGGATGATGTAGTAGGAGTAATTGATGGACTGTGAGCGGTCGAAGGGAACAATGCCGTAGCAATTCTGGTGGACGAACGGATCCTCGCAGGTATCGCCGAGCGCCTTGCCGAAGGTGTAAGTGAGCCAGGAGTTGAACCAGCCCTTGGAGTGCGAGGCGGTGATCTGCAGGGAGTGGTAGTTCGATCCCAGGTTGTGCTCGTTGAGGTCGATGTCGCCGAAGCTGGGATAGGGGCGGTGCAGTTGCTGATAGTAGTTGCCGCCGAAGTACGGTCCGCCGTCGGCGTTGGTGGTCTCGGAGCCGAGCGGAACGAGGTTGGTCGCGGAATAGCCATTGAGGTGACGGGTAGTGTCGCCGACGTAGGCTGCCTCGAGATGGATCGCCGCGGGGAAGGTATGGGAGACAGCCAGGTTCCAGGAGTAAGTAACGGCGGGGCCGTGGTCGTTGGGGTTGGCGCTGCCATAAACAACGCCGGGGNNGGCGTGGACCCGGTGTAGTAGCTGAACACCTTGAGATTGGGCGGAGCGGCAACCGCGGAGTAAGCGTTGATTCCCGGGTCGACATAGTAGTTGGTACCCGCGCCACCACGAATGACCGTATTGCCGCGCCCGTCGAGGTCGTAGGCGAAGCCGGCGGAAGGAGCGAACTGGAAGTGAAGCCCCGGAGCGCCGGAGATCGGGATAGCGGAGTTGGTCGCGTGGTCCTGCATTCCGGAGTAGGCCGTGATGGGTGCGCTCGCAACGTAGGCGGCCGGGTTGAATACGGAGATCAGGCCATTCTTGTCGTACCACCAGGCGATGTGGTTCAGGCGCGCGCCGTAGTTGAGGGTCAAGCGGCCGCCGATCTTCCACGTGTCCTGCCCATAAAAGTCGAAGCGCTTGTTGACCATGTTCGCCATGACGTTCTGGCTGGTTTGAGAGTAGCCGGCGGTTATTCCCACGAGAAGGTCGGCAAACTCGTTGCCGGTGCTTCCGTCGCCGTTGCCCGCGTAAGGTGCGGTGCTTTGGTACGATCCGTTGACATAGGTGGCCGCGGTGCTCTGCACTGTGCCGTTGTCGTTCCCGGTGGTGAGATTGTTATAGGTGGCGAAGACGTCGTAAAAGCCGAAGCGAAGGAGATGTTTGCCTAACTGCTTGGTCAGGCCGTCGGTGATGGTAGTGGTGTTCTGAATGCTGGAGAAGGGCGGGGTCTCTCCGCCGGGCAGGTAGATCCCTGCGGTGTTGGTAAAGCTGACGTTGGGAAGGATGTTTGAGCCGGGGTAGACATTGGCATATGGGTAGTTCGTAGCAGTGCGCGAGACCGCGGCCTGATTTCCGAGAGTGATGCCTAAGCTAAAGCGCGTATAGGCGACTGAGAGCTCGTTGGTCAGTGTTTGGGTGATGGTGTTCGCCAGGTTGAAGTTGAGCGAGTTTGAGGCGTTTCGACCCTCCTGGGCGGCGGGATAGGGGATGGTTGCGAAGTTGATGGTGTTGTACGGACCGTAGGGTGCCGGCACGTTTTCGTTCTCGTGATTGAAACGTCCGGAGAGATGCATGCGCTCGTTGATGGCGTAGTCGAGCTTGATGTTCTCCTGGTTGCGCGGGTCGGACGTGATCAGGTCGGTGACCAGATTGTAGCCGTTGCCGTTGGAGAGGGGGTCAGTGTTGGGCAGCGGCAATAGGTTGAGCAGGATCTGGCCGCCCTTATCGATCTTGGCGGTGTTGAGCTGTCCATACGAAGTGCATACCTGGTAATCGTTCACGCCGCCCTGGCATGGCGCATTGCTTTGATAGTAGTGTCGGTAGGTAGAGCCGGCGAGGGCGCTGGTCTCCGCGTAGGTGAAGGTGCCGGTACGCATCAGGGCAGTGGGAACAACAGCTCCCTGCGCCCCGAGGTCGACATGCTGCTGGGTGATCTCGGTGGCGACGAAGAAGAAGAGCTTGTCGCGATTCTTGTTGAATTTCGAATGGGGAAACAGAACGGGTCCGCCGAAGTTGAGGCCGGGATAGTAGAAGCTGCTCTGCGCTTTGGATAGGCCAAGTTCCTTGTTGTATGCGTCGGTGGCATCGAAGATGTGGTTGCGGGCTGTGAAGTAGGCCTCGCCGTGGAACTGGCTGCCTCCGGACTTGGTCTGGGTCTCGAAGACGATTGGACCATTGGGCTCGACTGAGGAGAATGCGCTGGTCTCGACCTTGGCTTCGGAAATCATGTCGACGTTTGGGGTGACTGCGGCGGCACCGGATGTGTTGACGTCGGTGACGGACGCACCGTCGGAGACGATCTGGACCTGATCGAAGCGGTTTCCATTGATAGTGTAGGTACTGGCGTTCTGACCAAATCCGGCTTGTTGGCGGTTGTACGTTCCTGTGAAGTTGCCGGTGTTTGCGGCGCCGGGGATGAGATCGAGCAGCTCGATGGCACTGCGGCTCTCGATGTTCAGATTCTGAATCTGCTGGCTGGAGAGGGTGTAGGACTGTTCGCCCGAGGTCGTGGGCGTAATCTCGCCGCTGTCAGTGGTGACCGTGACACTGACGTCGGTGCCGGCAACAGTCAGGACGATGTTGGGCAGATCCACCTGATCATTGATGTGGACTGCGATTCCGTTCTGGCGCACAGGTCTGAAGCCCGCCGCGTTGACGAGTACGTCGTAGGTGGCGGCGGGGATCGCAACGAAGATGAAGGCTCCGCTCTTGTCCGCAATTGCGGTGCGCTCAACCTTGTTGGACTCCTGGATGAGAGTCGCCTTCGCGCCGGGAACGATGGCCCCGGTGGAGTCCTGTACCGCTGAACGGAGCGTCGCCGAGCCTGCTTGCCCGAAGGCATGACCTGTCGCGAGTATCGATAGCATCCCGAGAGAAAGAGCTGATGCCATCGAAATCATCTTACTGACGCTTTTCGGTCTCATGCTTACGTGCATCGCCATTGGCTTCTCCAGAATGTATGCGCTCGATCAGGTTTTCGACCCGGGAGGGGGACGTATTCCTCATCTCGGGCACTTTAGGCGTTGGCTAGGACGACGCGAATCCGCCGAAAGTAGGATTGGTGCAAAAAAACTTAGGTGGCCCAGGTTCAGGGCAGAGCCGGAGCCTGAAGATTGAGTTGATACCGCGGCACCATCTGAACCCCGGTAATTGAGTCGGCAACTCCGTCTGCTGAAAAGACCAGCTTGTCCGCTTCCTCCAGGTACATCGGGTACTTTCGTGGCATTGGAACAATGCGGAGCTCCAAATCGGTGTTGGCGGTGCGCCAGCCGGGACCAATCTCACGCAGGCCTATCGTCCAGGGGATGCCGTTCCAGAAACTATCATCCACGAGTTGGTGACCGCGATACAGCCGCGCAACGTCCCCCTGGTAGGAGATTTGGAGAAGCACATCGGACACGGCGGCTGCTTCCGGAATAGGCGGAAGTGTAATTCTCCAAACTGCCGCTCCTTCAAAATCTGCATCATCAGGAGCCATCGGGGTTGGCGTGGGACGCCAGTTGAGGGATGGACCGAACTTCCACGGGGGGCGAGTCGCGGCTGCGCGAACCCGGATGACTTTCGGGTGGAGATCCAGGTCAGGCAAGGTTGCCTTGTAGTTCCGGAATATTCCGTCTGTGCCAAGCTGCTGGATTGGCATCCTTTCGCTCGACGGCCGCGTATCCGTTCCGAAGACGCCGAAGTCGATCTCCGGCTTGCCATCCGACTCGAGCGTCCAGACACCCTTATCCGAGAAGAAGTCGGCTCGCGTCGATAACAGGAGCGAAGGGTCGTCTGTGCGCCAGACCTTTTCCGCTGCGCGCTCCGGGAGAAGTACAAGGCTAACTTCGCTGGCGAGTCGAATGACAGTGGAGACCTCGGGGTTCAACTGCAGTCGCAGACCGTGGGAGTCGCTGGTCTTGATCATCGCTCCGGAGCAACTGATCACCTTGGCGCGCGCGTCCAAAACGAACTCAGGCGCCACGCCTGGAATGGCAAAGAAGAAGTAGTCCGTTTGCTTCCCGGCTCGTACCCGCTTGAACAGTTGCGCCGTGCTGTAGCGCAGCGTGGCTCCGGGCAGTTCGAGGTTCACCGGCCAGATGCCGTAGGCTCCGGAAGGAAGGCTGATGGGTTGCTCGGGGATTCGCACGGCGCCTGATGGAAGCTTCATCTCAATCTGGAATCCGGGGCGAGCCGGCATGGTCAATCCGCGCACATAGTTGTTCAGAAAGATGAATCCGGCTTCGCCAGAGGTGCGGGCCGATACGCGTGGAATGCTCACGTCCGCCGGGCTTGACGGGACTTTGTCAGGATCGCGCGGGACGGTTGGGGCCAGAATCGATCCGAAGTCGTTGAGGAAGTAGTGAATCAGTTTCAGCTTGCGCAGCGACTCGCGCTCCTGACCGTATTCGCCCAAGGGCGCCTGGAAGTCATAGGACTTCACGGGTACGTCGGTGGGATAGCCGGTGCGCTGCGACTCCTGCAGAGTGATTGCGCCGCCATCCGGATTGCGGCCGCCATGAAACATGTAATAGCCGAGGAGATTCGCGCCGCTGCCCAGCATCACGGGCGCGATTGCGGCGACGTCGTCCGCGGATACCACGGGCCTGCGGAAGTAGGTGTCCTCAATGCCGTCGCCAATTTCGGCCGTGAGAAACGGCATGCCGCGATAGCTGGAGGCAGCGTTCTGTCCGCTGCTTCCTATGGCGCCCATACTTCCGGCCGCCCGGTTGTCGAAGCGGAACGCATACACTTCGTTGGGCGGCAGCTTGTCGGGCGAGCCGTCCCATGGAGCATCGGGATATCCCCCAAAGACGGGCAGCACCTGATCCAGCGGAATCGCGGCGCCATCCCAGCCAGTCACGGTATAGAGCGGCACATCCAGGCCATCCGCGATGGCCATGTTTTTGAGTGTGCGGATATGCTCCTCGCCCTTCTCCGCACCTTTGTCGCGGTATTCGTTCTCAATCTGAATTCCGATCACAGGACCGCCGTCTTTCCACAACTGTCCTTGAAGCTGCTTCGCGACTTCCTGATAAAAGCTCTGCACTTCCTTCAGGTAGACCGTATTGTTCTGCCGCACTGGACTGTTCTTCATGACCCAGTCCGGTAGACCGCCATTGCGAGTCTCCGCGTGGGCCCAGGGTCCGATGCGCGGGTAGACGTACATACCGTGCTTCCCGCAAAGCCCTACGAATCGGCGCAGGTCGCGCTGACCGCTCCAGTCGAAGACGCCTTCGGTCTGCTCGTGATGGATCCAGATCACGTAAGTCGAGATGATCTGGACGCCTGCGGCCTTCATCTTCAGAATCTCCGGTTCCCACTCAGCCTCTGGATAGCGCGAGAAATGAAACTCTCCCATCACCGGCAGCCAGGGCTTTCCGCCGAAGGTGAGATATTGCGAGTTTGCGCCGATCTCTTCCCCGCTGGGATTGCGCGATGCCCCAAGCTTCGCGGCTACCGGCACCGGCTTTGCCGCATCGGCAGTCGCGTCTATGACGACAAGATTCTGTGCCTGCGCCCCCCGATCCGGCGAGATATGGGGGAATATCAGAGCGGTTATAGCCAACAGTAGGTAGCTTCGCGGGGAGACCATTTTCATTGCTCTTCTGTCCTTAGGGTCGAACTATCGCATGCAGCCATCGAAGACATCGATTGCGGGTAAAGAGTCTCCGTGATCGTCAAAGAGGCCGCGGCGGGCGAGCGGTCCGCGTACCGCGGGCTCCCACCAGAAGATGCCGCGGCCCAACCCGTCCGGGGTTCCGGCGACCACCTGAGTCAAGGCTTCAAGGAAGGCGCGCTGGCCTTCCGGCGTCTCAGAAAATGGGCCGCGCTTCTTCATGTAATTGTCCGGGCGCCAACTGTACGCCGTCTCGACGATGATGATCGGCTTGCGATACTCATGGGCCATGAACGCAAGATTGGCCCTAAGATCATCGAGGCTACCCTCCCACCATGGATAGTAGGATTGCCCGATCACATCGAAGTTGACATGACCCGCGGCTAGATTGGAGAAGAACCAGCGCGTCGCCTCTACGTTGCCGCCCTTATCGATGTGGATCATGATCTTCGGTTTGCGTTCCGACCCACTTCCCTCATTCACACCGCGAATGCCAGCGGAGATCAGGTCGGTAAAGTTGCTCCAGTTGTCGGGCAGTTTGCCGTCCGGCCACAGGATGCCCGCTGTCACCTCGTTCCCGACCTGCACCACGTCGGGAAGCACACCCGCCTCCCGGAATTTGGCGATCGTGTCGCGCGTGAAGGCGAAGACCGCATCAGTCAGCTGACGGTGGTTGAGCTTCTGCCATGCGAGCGGCGTGATCTGGTGGCCGGGGTCGGCCCAGTCATCCGAGTAGTGAAAGTCAAGAAGCAGCCCGAATCCAAGCGCCTTTGCCTGCTTCGCCTCGGCAAGGCTGTAGACCAGATCGTTGGGCAAGGTTGTTGGCGCATTGAACAGACGCAACCGGACCCAACCATAGCCGTGACTTCGCAGAATCTGAAGGCCGGGGCCCGCTGTACCTTTGTCGCGGAAGACAGTTCCGTCTGTCTCCGCCTTGGGCAGGAACGAGACATCCACACCAAGGGCCAGGCGAGGGCACGGAGCAGTTGCCGACTGTTGCGCTCCGGAGCACAAGGATGTGGCCCATACAACGGCACCAGCGAAAAGTCGGCCAATCGTCACGCTTTCCTCGCGACATGCGGAACGCACGCCTTCCAGAGTACCGCTTGCTCCAGGGCAAGCGTCAGGCGAAACGATAGCGCACCGCAGCAACATCGCGAATCCGCCAAAAGTCGGATTGGTGCAAACTCTGTCTTAGAGGTGGACGAGACCGCGCTTCAGCCCTTCGACGACCGCCTGAGTCCGGTCGCTGACATCCAACCGCATCAGGATAACGCTAACGTGCGATTTAACGGTCGCTTCCTTGATCAAGAGCTCTTCCGCGATCTCGCGATTGCTCTTCCCCGCAAACATGAGTTGAAGAACCTCCTGCTCGCGCTGGCTGAGGTGCGAACCGGGAATGCGGGAGGACAGCGCCTCGGTAACCACCTGGGGAAGATAGCGCTGGCCTGCATGCACGCGTTGGAGCGCCTTCACCAGGGCATCATGCTGCATGCCCTTGATGATGTAGCCGCGGGCTCCTGCGTCGAGCGCCTGGTGAATGTCCTCGTCGCCCTCATAGGTCGTCAACACGATGATCTTCGCCTTGGGCGAGATCGCGCGGATTGTACGGATGGCTTCCACTCCGCTGCGGTCCGGGAGCCGGAGATCCATCAACGTAAGGTCTGGCTGCAGGGATTCAAACATGCGGACGGCGTCGCCGGCTGTGCCCGCCTGTCCGACAACCTGCATCCGCGGCTGAGCGTTGATGATCGCCGCGATGCCCACGCGCATAATGGGATGGTCATCGACAATCAAGATCCGAATTGCTTCCGTGCCAGCGTCCATGACTCAACTCCGTTGCGCTCTCATGCGGCCCTTGGAACGACTGAGGACAAACCGAACTGTGGTTCCCGAACCTGGCTCAGAGGATAGATCAAATCTTCCGCCGAGCCGCTGGATGCGCTCCCGCATACCAACTATCCCATAATGCCCTTCCTTCTCCAGAAATGTCTTGTCAGCGGGGAAGCCGCAGCCGTGGTCGGTAACCGAGATGATCAGGTTGCCCTCTTCCGAACCTTGGACGTCGAGCTGAACGTGGTCGGTTCCGCTGTGCTGGATGGAGTTATAGAGAGCTTCGCGGACCGTCATGATGATCTCGTGGGCTCCGGAAGCTCCGACGTCCAATCTGTCCACGTTATGGGCGAATGAGACTGTACTTCCGTATTCTCGCTTCATCTGCGTCACCGCTCCGCCGAGGGCCTGGACGAGGTTGATCGCCTTCTCTCGCTCCTGACGCATGTTCCACACGGCTTCGCGCGCTTCGTTGATCGTCTTTCGGATCTGGAGACGTGCATACTCCAGAAGCTCCGAGTCCGTAGTTCGCTTCTCTGTTGCCGTACTCGCCATCGCCTCGAGCAAGGCCGACGTTCCCGTGCAGCCCTGGATCACGGTATCGTGCATCTCGCGGGCCAGACGGTTCCGCTCCTCGAGCACGGCCGAGAAGCGAGTCTGGATCTGGCGAACGCGCTGACGGTAGATGGCCCATGCGATCAACACGACCAGCAAGCCTGCGAGAGTGTAGAACCACCAGGTCTGGTAGAAGAACGGCGTTTTTGTGAAGGAGAGAGACGTCTCGTTCACAATCGCCGGGTCGGCTGTATCGAAGACAGCCACCCGAAATCGATAGTGGCCGGCGGGAAGGTTAGTGTACGTCGCGCTGCGGTTGGCGGCCGACATATTCCATCCACTATCGAAGTTTTCAAGCTTGTACCGGAAGCGAACTCCCTCTTGGGAGCGCAGTGAGATGGCCCCAAATGCAAAACTCAATCTCGCGACGTACGCGGGCACCTGCAATCCGTCACCCGGAACAATGCTGCGTCCATCCTCGACCAGGTCGTCGAGGACCGCGCGTGGAGGCTCTACAGGCGCCGGTTTGGTTGTCTGCACATTTGCCGCGCCGCGAGTCGTCGGGAACCATACGCTGCCGTCGGGAGCGAGGAAGCCGGACGGCTGCCGTCCGCCGTAGAACTGCGCCCCATCCCCGCCAAACGGCATGCTGTACACCTTGACGCTGATCGGCCGATCGCCCGATGGATACGGGCCGGAGAGCTCCGTCTCCTCGGCGGAGGCGATCAGGTTCGGGCTTGTCAACCAGTACGTGCCGCGCCTGTCCTGAAGTATCTGGTACAGACTGTTGGATGGCAGGCCCTGGGCCACGGTGTATTGCTGAACGGCTCCATCGCGAAACCGGAAAAGGCCATGATCCCGTGTTCCGAACCATATTGTGCCGTTACGGTCCTGCATGATCGACCAGACCTTCTCATCCGCGAGCTTGCGAGTTGCATCATTCTGCCTGAAGCTTCCAGCAGCCCAGCAGCTGAGTCCCCGGTCCGTCCCGATCCATATATTGGCGGAACGATCCTCCAGAAGGCTGCGCGTACTCATATACGCCAGACCGTTCTTTACGGTGAATCCTGCGGCTCCGTCTCTACCGATACGGCTCACGCCGCCGTCGGTGGCGATCCACATGTGTCCGTCATGACTCTCCAGGAACCCGCGGATGAAGTTGTTCGTCAACTCTGCCGGAGCGGTGTAATGACGGATGTCCGCGCCCCGTATGTTGTAGACACCACCGCCATCAGTGCCGATCCACAGAGAGCCATCGTGAGCGCGGTACACATTGCGGACCGGCACCGTGCCGATGCTGGGATAGATGACCCGATGCGCTGTGCGATCGCGTATGAGGTACAGGTGGTGTGCCGCGACCCAGAGGTCTCCCATATCGTCTCCGGAGATCGTCTCGAAGTCGGGGTCGCCCTCCTCGGGAAGAGGAACCAGGCTCACCATCGTCCGGTTGAGGCGGACCATACCGGCCTGGGTGCCAATCCAAATCTGTCGCTGGTCGTCCTCGAAGATCGAAAGGACGGTGTCGCTGGGCAGAATGCCCGGGCCGCTCACACGGGTTAGCCGGCCGTCCCGATACGTCCAAAGACCCTCCCCAATCGTTCCAATCCACAACGTGTCATCGCTCGTCTGCAGGAGAGTGCGCACGGTCGCGTGGATGCCGGGCACTGTGCGGAACTGGCCATCAACCAGCCTTTGGAGGCCGCCGACAGTGCCGACCCATACCGTCCCGTCTCTGGTCTCCAGGATTCTTTTTACTGCGGTCTCGCTATAGGAACCAGGGACCGCAAAGACCTTTGCATTCCCGTCTGGATCGATGGCGATCAGTTGCGAGCCTCCTGCCCAGATGCGATGCTCGTGATCCTCCGTGATGGAATGTACGCCCATAGGAGTAATCGCGCCCTGATCGACTCTGCGGAGCCGCTCACCCTCGAGCACAAACAGCCCATTGTCCGTCCCAACCCAGAGACGGCCACGATCATCCTCAAAGACAGTCCGCACGAACGCCTCGGTGAGCCCGTCGATTGCCGAATAGACCCGGAGCCCGTTGCCGCGCAGACGCAAAAGGCCACCGCCCTCAGTTCCTGCCCACAGGCTTCCGTCCTTGCCTGGAGTCAGGCAGAAGATGCTGTTGACAGACAAGGCCTGAGCCATTCCCGGGCCATATAGCTGGATGTGCGCGCCGTCAAAGCGCGCTAGTCCACCTGTTGTCCCGATCCAAAGAAGCCCATCTTTAGATTCTGCCAACGCTTGAACTGTATCTTCGGGCAAGCCATCGGACACCCGCCAAACCGTGCGAGTGTACTGCTGTGGAGTCTCGATCGCGGTTCCGGTAAATCCCGCAACGCCAAACAGAAGCATAGGAACCCAGCCGAGAAGACGCAGGAGATTGCGCCTCAGCAGAGCCGTGACGAACGCACAGATGAACCTCCCGGGGAGGGATTGCTCGACTTGCATTCGCTGCATTTGGCCTGAGTTCATCATCGCGCACTTCCGCGCCCGTTTAACTCGAAAAGCGGCGTCAGCAAGATGACCGAAACAAGGATGGAACTATCGAATCCTTTGGGCGGTCTCTGAAAGACGCGCAGAATGTTCCATGTAAACACCAGGTGAACTTCTGTCCTTCCCGCGGACCGGATGTGCCCTTGACGCGGACTCAGAATAACACGCAGGAAAAGCGCTTCACTACCGTCGGTTGCAAGAGCCCGCTGCCACGATTAAGAGTCCGCCTTATCAGTGATCCGGAAACTGTGTGAGAGTTTCTAGAAGATCAGTCCTAACAAATCGGCCAGAGTTTGCCGACGCGCCTGCATCGGACTACGGCTGATTCTCAACTGACGAGAACAGGGCTTAGCTCGTTTCCACTCGCTCGATGCCAATTCTGCTCGACGCAAGCCACAACCCAACAGAATTGCGATCATCGCCAGATCGCGATTGTTCCGAAGAGTATCGCCGTCAGACTTCTCCAGTAGCCTTCGGCACTGTTCGAGATTTAGCCAGTTTCCGGATCTTTGCCCCAATTGCTTGACGCCCTTAACTCGTCGAATGCCGGCAGCTAACTCCGGGCTCAAAAGACCCGAATCTGCTACTTCGTATGCGAGGCGCCGCACAGCGGCTAGCCTTTGATTGATAGTTGCTGCGGCCAACCCAAGCGACTCCAGGTGCAAGCGGAATCTGAGTACGACTGTTCGATTCAATGCAAGGCGCGGCTCAGAACAGTACCAGGCGATGAATTGATCCATCGCGAATCGATAGTTCCGCCGTGATCTCGGCGAACTCAGGCTGTTAAGCACGGAAGATTTCGCGTGATCCAGATCCGGCAGGCGGAGAATGACCTTACCACGGTTACGCTTCTTATATTTCTTATGCATACGAGCGGCCTCCCCGCCGCAGGTATGCCATTTATGCACGAATCCAAATGGTCGTCCTCATCATTTTCTGGCGAAGCCAAAGCCAAAGAGCGCACAGGCGATTTTGCGTGAATCGAGACCGATAGAGGGCCTCGGCCTGGCCGGGACTTGTCGACGGCTAGTTTGCCGCAAACTCCTGCACCGCCTGCTTGGCGCCGGCAAGGTTTGTCAGCTTCATCTCGGCGTACTTGCGCGAGAGCACCACACCCGGCGCACCCGCGTTTAGCGCCGCCAAGGTGGCCGCGTGTACATCGGCGGGTTGAGTGCGTTTCTCATTCAGCTCGGTTGGCACGTCGATATCGATGCCCGGATAGATCGGGATTGCACCCTGCACGTCTGCGATGGCACGCTTGGTCTCAATCGCCACCGTGGCGGCTGAAAGCCCAGTGGTCGGCAGCTTGTCCAGCGTTGCTTCCCCCGTATAACCGAAGAAGGCGTAGTGCATGTCCAGCACTCGCTCCGGCGACATGTCGCGAAACACAGTTGACTGGACATTGCGGATATACTGCGCCATTCGCGGCCCTCCGCAGTTGTTGTAAGGGCAAGGCTTCAGGTAATCGGAGAACGGCACGAGCCGCGCATAGTTGGTATCCGCGCTGTAGAAGGGGCTCATGGTCACCACATGCATGATGTGCCAGCCCACCTGCAGGTGCGGGTTGATCGCCTTGGCGGTGCCGTAGATGAGCGCGTACATCTCCTCCTGACTGGTGTACCAGAAGCGCTCCCAGGCGAAGATCTCCGGGAACTCGAGGAACAGCCGCCACAGCCCGACGAAGTTTCCATCAGGCGGGGCTGGTCCGGCTTGCGTGCGGCTTACCCAGTGGTCGAGCGCAATGTATCCTTCGCGCGCCCTGACCCCGTCCAGACCTATCTCCTTCGCCTTGCGGATGCAGTACTGGCAGAAGCAGTTCGCCGTGGAGCTGCGTCGCGGAAATACCCTGTTGAAGCTCGCGCCGATGGTGTTGTTCAACGGGCCCTGGCGCTCGGACTCCCACATGATGCCGTCGATGTCGTTATTGGTCGCCCAGTCGGAGACCATGGCCGCGAGGAAAGCGCGTGCATTCGGGTGTTGAAGCAGGTGGTGCCGCCGGTTCGGCCGTAGAGATCTACCTCGGCGACCTGCTCGAAGTTCGGAATGAGCTTCGGATTGTAGTTCTCTTCGAAGAGCGCGTAGGTGCGCATGCCATTGGCCTTCGCGCGAGGAATCACATCGGCGAGCACATCGAACTCGCCCAGTTCCGGCGCGCGGATATCCTTGATGGGCGAGTCCGCGTAGAACTCGGGATGCACTCGCGTGAAGCTGCCCCCGTGCACCCGGTCGTACTCCTGCACGCCGTGGTCCGGCAGCGGTTCGCCATGCACCTGGCGTCCGGCGAGACCGGTGCCGTAGGTAAATACCGTAGCCATCACCACATTCACTGCAGCCGTCTCCTGCAGGGTGTGTAAGCAGGCGTCCACGCCTTCATCGACGAAGGAACGTCCGCCGATCTGGATGGCCACAAACTTATCGGTTCCGGCGCCGCCCTTCGCGGCCGGCTTCGGCAGAGCCTGATTCGCGGGCTGCGCGAAGAGATTGCTCCCGGCTGCCATAGCCAGGGTCGGCACAGCCATTTGCAGAAATTGCCGGCGCGAAGCATCTGGCGCACTCTGTTCTTCGTCTCTCATCGCTTTCCTCCGTGCTCTGTGACAGAGCGGTTCAGCGTTTCATGAATGAGCTGGCAGAACTGTAGCGAGGGTAAACAAATACGAATTTGTATACAACAGGGAACTCTTCGGCTATAAATCTTCTAACGGCAAAGCATCTCATCCCCCTAAAGTTTGCCCATCTTCGAATGAGATTTTGAGGTCTGTCATGGATAGAAGAAATTTCCTGAAGAGCGTTGCCGCAAGTACCGCTGCGCTGCACAGCCTGGCTACCCAAGCAGAATCGGGCAATACGCCTGCTTTGTGGCAGGGTACGTCCCAGAGTACTCAGCCAGCGGCGTCGGTCTCCGTGGAAGGCCACACCCTACTCTGCCGCTTCCACCGCGGCAAAGAGGCATGGACGGTCTACGAGGATCTGCGCTCGCGGGACGGGAACCTGACCTTCGTCTCGTCCGCGGGCACCGCTCGCGTCTTGCGCAAGACGGCGGAAGCGACCTTTGCCGACGACGGGCCGCCGCATCTCGGCCTCGATATCAAGGACATCGGCATGTCGGGCCCGGATCTGCTTGCCGATAAGCTCCTCGCCAACGGCGATCCCAACGAAGATGAGGTCCGGCGTGCGGCGCCGCCGATGAACTCGTCTCACCCCACAACTCCCAACCCTAACTACCGCCCCACCTGGAATACTTTCGTGGGAACGCGCGAATGCTCGGATACGATGCCGATCTATCCCAGCGGCAACACTCGAACCTATCATCCCGTCCAGTACTTCAAGGAACTGACGCAGGAACGCGCCAACAATCGCCACGAGGGCCTGGTCGGCGGCTGGATGCCTGCGGTCCGCAAGGTGATGCCCGGCGATAACGGCTCCCACTACGAGATCGTCGTCTTTGGCGACGTGCTCGCGAGAGACCGTTTCATCGTCCAGACCTGGCACCGGACCTCGCACATCGAAGCCGGCAAGGTCACCAAGGTTGAGTACGGCTACAGCTATCCCGCCTACACCCGCCGCCGTCAGGATCCGAAGCCTGAAGAGTTCTACCTCGGCATGCTCCACTTCGCCGAGTACTGGGAGCGGCAGATGGACACCCTGACCCCGATCACGCTGCCTGACCAGAGCTGGACCGACATGGTCCGCTATGCCTTCGTCAAAGAGCAGATGGTTCGCCCGGGCGGCGTGTACCCCAAGTACGGCGCAGTGGACCGCGACTACTACGGCCCGGAGTACGACGGCTTCCAGGACATCTTCACCATGGCTCTGTATGCCAACCTGGAGTGCGGTCGTTTCGATCTCGCCCGCGAAATCTTCGACAACTACTACACCGATTTCACGGACGCGAAGGGCATGATCAACATGCGCGGCGCCGAAACCGCACAGTTCGGCCTAACGCTCTTCCTCATCTCTCGCTACTACAATCTGACCGGCGACAAGACACTGATCCTGAAACATCGCGAAAAGATTGAAGCTGCGGCCATGATACTCGCCGAGTTGCACGACGAAGCGCTCGCCTTGCCTGCTTCCGATCCGGGGCACGGCCTTATCCATGGCTGGTGCGAGTCTGACTCCTGCCTCGCCGCGGATCCGTCTGTCTGGAATAAGCCGTACTATGCCAACAGCGCGTTCACGGTTCGCGGCTGGCGCGAGATTGCCGCCACATGGCGCACGCTCAAGCTCTCCGGATCAGAACCCTTGGCTGCGGACTGGATTCGCCGGGCCGACCAGTTGCAGAAGACCCTGATCGCAAGTATCGACGTCAACACCCGCCGCGACCTCCAGCCGCCTTACGTCCCCATTCTTCCCGGCAGTAAGCTGACCTTCCGCGAATCCATGGAGAAGGAGCGGCCCAGCGAGCAGCAGTGGTCCCACCGATGCTACGCGGAACTCCTGCAGCCTGCTGTGATCCCTGCAGCGCAGCTCAACACCATCATCGATTGCATGCGTGCCCATGGGGCAACCACCGTCGGCGTCGTCGCGAACGTCGGCCGCCCCAACCCCAACGGACGGGCTATTCTCGGCTTCATCTCCTACGGTTACGCCAAGACGCTCCTCCGCCTCAACCGGATCGAGGAATACATTCTTTTCCTCTACACACACCGCTATCATGACCACTCGCGAGGAAGCTGGACCGCAGGTGAGGTCTCAGGCATCACGGGAGGCGGCGCGATCTTCTGTATTCCCGCCCAGCAGACGATTCCCCTCCTGGTTCGCTGGATGCTGGTGTTTGAAGACGAAGACGAGGATCACCTCCACTTCGGTCGCGCTCTCCCCCGCGACTGGGTGGCCTCGGGCAAACCGATCGCGATCCTCGGTGCGCCTACCCGTTGGGGGCGAGTCGACTACCGTCTCGAAACCCGCGGCGCAAACACCCTGGTTACCGTGATAAATCTCCCTGCCAAAGGCGCCTTGCCGAAGGAGTTGCATGTCACCTTCCGAATCCCGGCAGGCAGGAGCCTCACCGGCGCAACGGTCAATGGCCACTCCGCAACGTTCACCGGCCCACATAACGACGCAATCGTTATCACTCCAGGCACGGACCGTCACTTTGAAGTGGTAACGCAGCTTTCCTGAGAAAACTGCGGTTGGAAACTGTCGCCGGTGAACTATTTCCGTCGACCGTAGATACAGAAGCCGCTACAAGATGACATCTGCGCAATGGCGAGATCGTCGAAATCGCTGAGAACGGCCTCATGCTCGCCGCCTTCAGTTTCGCCACGTACACCTCTGTCGTTCATCCGATCCAGTCCGGCGACCGCTTAGTTCTCTACGCGCACGGCTCGTCCGAAGCCACAAACATCTATCGCGAGAAGTTCGGCTGCCAGCGCCTCCACTGACTGGCTCGCGAAACCGCCAACCTCCCTCAAGCTGAAGCCGCCGACCACATTCATTTTCTCAATTCAGCCGAGGTCCGCTGCGCAAGGCGACGACCTTACGCTCTTCTCTGCCACTACACGGAGTAGGTTCCTGCGAATCGTCGCGCATTCGACGTGAACCATTGGCAGTTAAGGGATTATGAGCTCGTTTGTGTTCCCTACGCCGTCTGAACAGCATCACTACTGCCGGATAACAACCCCCCAATCACTCTTGGTGAGGAATCAATAGATGATTCGGCACGGGCTATTCCCTCCCCTATTGCCGTTTTGGAGAGGATATCTCTGCCCGCAACCGCTGCCGCATGTCTCTTCTCAGGGAACCTGATTGTGGGGGGCACGCGAACTAAGATGGCAGCCGGCGCTGCTTATAGGAAGAGCGTGGGGGGCGAACTTCCGCGCCACGAAGAACACTATCTGGCAGACCATAAAATTCTCAGTACGCTGCGGCAGTGAGATGAATGTCCGTAGTCCCGCTGAAACTCGAGGATGGCCGTTACGCTTGCCGGCCCGTCTTGCCGCTGCGAACAATGACCTTCAAGTGTCAGGTTAGAGTCTTTGATCATCCCGACAACATGTCAGGTAATTCGTAAAACGACTCTAGCCGGACAGAGAAAAGTGTCAGGTTTGTCTGTGGCGTTGGGGTATACCCCATTCTGACGACATGTGCCCATAGCATTTGAAGGCTGGACGGGTGATGTAACCTTGCATTTTCGGTTATCGGCTATCGGTGCAAGCCGTGCACCCGGACACCATCATCTGCCAAGACCTCAAAAGTGATTCAGCTTAGAATTCTTCCGCTCCGACCCGAATCATCACGAGTAAGGTTCGGGTTAATCGGGTGCGAGTATCTTTGGCGATCAGTCTCTGCCTGCCGCGGTCAATCGAGGATCGAGGATATTCTTAAGGAAACATACAATTCTCCTCGAGCTGCCCCGTAATACAAGTAGCGGTCATGTGAGGTCAGCCTGTGATGGTTAAGCTCCTGTCCCGCGCGGCAGCACGAACGGCAAGAATCTACTTCCAGTATCTTGCTACGGAGTAGCCGGGTGCGCCAGTCCGAGAAGTTGCAGAAGTTGGGTCCAGTAGCTTGCAGAGGCTTGATCGCCCGTGCCATAGGTGGTGATGGTGAGCGGAGACTGTGCGTCGTCGCTGACCAGAGAAAAATCCGCAGCGAGGGGGCCGCCGCCGGAGGGTGTAAAGATAAAGGTGATGTCGAACTCTCCGCCAGGCGCAATCACAACGGGAAAGGCAGGCACGGGAGAGAGGGAAAAATCGTTGCTGCCATTGGTCTGATTGATCGCGGAGATGTTGAGAGGCGCGGTGCCGACGTTGAACAACTGCACGGGAAGAGTACGATCCTTGCCGCTGACGACGGTTCCGAAACCGACGAACGCGAGGGGATTCGTGCCTAGGCGCGGAAGCAGGCCAGTGTTCACCCCCGTGCCACTCGCGGGGATGAGACGTGTGGGCTGCGTTGAGTCGTTACTTGTGATTTCCAACAGAACGAAGAAGTCTCCTGGGGCGGTTGGAGCGAAGGTGACTTGAAATTCCTGCGTGGCGCCGGGGGCGATGGAAACGGGCAGTGCAGGCGTGGCTCCGAAGTGGAATGGGAAAATGCCGATAACGCTTGTCGCGAAAATATCGAGACTGGCGTCGCCGCAGTTATAGACGAACATCGAGAGTGTGACGGACTGGCCTGTTGCCACCGTACCAAAGGCAAGGTTGGAATCTATCGCAAAAGTGGGGCCAGTGGGGCGCGAGACCTCAAAGCAGCTTCGTCCATAGGTGCCCACGCGCAGGACGGGCGGCGAGACGGAGTTGTCGATCGCCAGTGAGTTGCAGCAGACCATGGGCAGCCCGGCACCGTAGATCTTCCAGGTGGCAGTGCCTGTGGCAGTCGGTCCGGTCCCGGTGACGGTGGCGTCGGTGGAGCGGAGGACGCCTGCGTCCCCGGCGACGACGATCGCGGGCGGAGTTACGCTGGTGTCGAAGACAACTGAGCGCAACGGCAGGTCGGGAAGATTGCCAACCGGGCCATTCCCGTCGGTGCCGCTCACATCGTTCCAGGTGGCCCCGCCGTCAAGCGTGAGAAGTACATGTCGCGTTCGAAACTTGGCATGGATTCCGGAGACTCCGCCGTAGACAACTGCAACGCGCTGGGTGTTGGTGGGGTCGATGGCGATGTGATTGACGGGACCCCTTGTCCCCGCGCCGCGCGGAGTAACGACGAGCGGGGCTACGTCCCACGTAAGTGCGCCATCCAGGGAGCAGTGGACAGAGCCGTCGAACGCGCCCACCCAAACCAGGCCTGCCGCGGCCGAGGTCGTGACAATGCAGGTGATGAAGTCCGCCGGGGCCAGTGGGGTGGCGACGAAGATCAGACCCGAATCAATACTCTTGTAGAGGACCTTGCCTTCGCTGACATAGACGGTCCTGGCGGCGGGAACAGTGCCGGTCTGCTCAAGCGCGATGGCGCGGGCGTAACTAGGCGGAGGGTTTGTGAGTCCGTGGCCGATGGTGGAGGGTTTGTCGTAGGTGGCCTTCCAGGTTGCTGCCGAGTCGGTGGACTTGATGAAATACTCGTTGTCGAAGCCGTAGACGATAGTGGGATCGGTTGGATCGACTGCAACCAGCCACCCATCGCCGTTGATTCCCGCATGCCATTGGCCTGCGAGGTCGGTGGTAGGGCGATGGCCGCTGGTGCCGGTGTCCTGGCAGCCACCGTAGGTGTAGCCGTTGTTGGCTGAGCCTTTGCCTATATCGATGCCGCGGAAGAGATTTGCCGCGATCGACCCATTGATGGCGGTCCAGGTGAGGCCGCCGTCGCCGCTCTTCGCGATGCCGCCATCGGTCCCCGTGTAGAGTGTGGTGGGTGGTGCGACTGCTGGCGGAACTGGCGCCGCAGGGCGGTGGGTTGCCGGACTGAAGACGAGGGCATGGTTGTCCCAGTGAACTTTGCTGTCGGTGATGGCATGGGGCAGGAAGGTGCCTCCACCGTCGATGGAGAGCCGTACCTGCTGGAACCCCGCGTACACGCGCTTGGAGTTGAGTGGGTCTACGCCGACGGTCAGGTCGTAGTTGGTCTGGGTGAAGCCATCGCCGGCGGCGACTGCCTTGAGACTGTTGAGGACCGTCCAGTGCTCGCCGGAATCCCGAGACCGAAAAAAACCGACATAGGCTCCGGTGTTGTCTGCGAGATTGATCTGGACGCTGGCATAGAAGACCGAACTGTTTGCGGTCGCACCATCGAACTGGGACTGGGCGACCACAAAGGAGCTGTAGGGCAATGATGGCGCACCAGGATTGGCGAAGAGGTTGGCGGGGAAGGTGATTCCGGCGTCGTTGGATTGCAGGAGGCCAACGACAGGAAGTGCGACGCCGTTGCCATCCTTAGAGCCTCCAGCGACTCCGGCATATACAACGCTTGCGGGGGTAGCGGAGTCGAGGAAGAGGCAGCAGATTTTGCCCTCGACAACGGGCTTGCGGTCGTTGAAGTCGGGGGCATTGGCCCCGAAGTTGCGCCCTCCGTCCACCGAACGATAGAGGCCTAGATTCGTCGCCACCAGCAAGCAGTCGGCGGCGGGGCAGACAATTCGGTTGATACCGACACTGGCGAAAATACTCCCAAAGTAACCTCCGTCGACAATGCTCCAGGTAAGACCCGCGTCGGCGGTTCGATAAATGCCAGCGCCCTTGGTGAAAGCTCCGCCCCCGTCGAAGAGATTGCCGCTGCCACCATAGAGAATCTGGGAGTTGGTCGGATCCATGGCGACTGCACCCATGGAAATGGAAAACATCTGGTCAGTGAGAGGAACCCAGATGGTGCCGCCATCTGTGGTCTTCCAGATGCCGCCGTCGTCTGTGGTGATATAGATGGTCTGGTCGGAGGCGCCCGATGGATCGATGAGAATGTCGGTGACTTCGCCGGCGTCGGGGCCGGTACCCATGTAGATCTGGTCGCCATTGACGACCAGCGGCGCGGGGCCAATCTGCGTCCAAAGCACGCTCGCGTCCAGGTCGAGCTGGTAGAAATCGGCAACCGCCTGCCGCCAGACGTCGGGGCGCGGCGTGCCCGTGGGGTCTGTGTGGTCAAGCAGGAAGGCAGGGCCGCTCTCCCCGACGTCCAGAGGGTTGATCGTTTTGTTCGCTTCCGCCATACTTCTCTCCTGCTTTGCGCTCTTCTACCGCATTGAAACCTTGCTTGCGTCAAGACTTGGAAGTGCCCGCCGGTGGCGGTGGCACCATGCGCAGCCAGCCCTCGGTGCCGCTCGCCGGGTCGGGGCGAAGATGCGCGTCCTGCGTGGCGTTGACGATAGGGTCTTCAGACCATGTAGTGATGTCGGCGCGGTGATCCCAGCTCCATGTGCCATGAATCTCGTTGGGAACGGGCATACGCAAAGTCTTGGGATCGACCAGCAGTGGCCCAAAGCGAAAGGTCGGAGAAATGTTGGCAAGCGCCGCCGCAACCCATTCGCGGCGCATGCCAATCTCCTTGCGAGGCAGCACGCCGCTGGTGGCATGGACTACGCAATGCGGCTCGACGAGAAGTGTCAGCGATACCTCCTGGTTCGGCTGGATGGTCACCTGGCCGGAACCGTCAACGTACGGATGGGTGACCGGAGTGTTGCCCTCGGTGACGTTGTCGCCGAGGTCGTCGGAGAAGGTCTGGTAGTAGTTCTCGACCAGGTTGGCCTGCTGCAGGAACCCGCGTCCGGGGCCCACTTCGCGCGCGAACCCGGCGATGGCGGCGTCGGCGCAGTAGAAGCGTGTGTAGTCGTCATTCACGAAGTAGCCGAGCAGGCCATCCTGCCATTGCGGGACTGCTCCAAGCCGAAGTGAGACGGCCTGTGTATTAATCAGCTCGGTGTGGATGGGCTCCTTCACTTCAAGGCGGACGCGGGCATGGAGGATGACGACAGGATGGCCGATGAGCAGGGAAAGATGCTCGTCGGAAGAGCTGGCAAACGGATCGACAGCCCACAGGGTGGAGTCGATGATGCGCAGGATGGCGCTGAGAGCGTTTTCGGGGAGGCCGGTGTTGGTGGCGTCTGCCAGTCCCCACTGAAGCAGACCCTGGGCTACTCCGGCGGAGTACTTGTTGGGAATGGCGCGCGCCGGAGACTGGCCCACAGTGGATGGGACGCCGGGGGCGTCTTCCCAGATGACTCCCGCTTGCGGGTCGGGCCGGACAAAGCCCAGGTTACTGCCGTCGGTGTCGAAGAATTCAAGATCGCCGTCGAGGTGGTTCGGCATGAGGAAGCCGCAAACCGGAGAGACGTCGGGGTTCGCTTCGCTCTCGGAGCCGTCGGCGGCCATGTATCGGAACCACAGCCGTGCCGGCGAAGTGTACCGCGGTGGCAGGGCAAGCAACTCGGGGCGCCCTTGGGTGTCGAGTGGTTCCGATTCAATCAATTCGGCGGAATTGAGAAGTGTGGTGTCACTGGAGCCGAGGAGATCGAGGAACTGACCGTAGCTGTCGACCAGTCGCAGGCGGAGCAGACGCATGAATCCGGAACGGAGCGGGACGAAGGGTGCAGGGATGGAGTTGTCGACCGGCGCCGAGGCGCCATCGGACGGATAGCCGCCACGCATCTGGCGGGTGAAGTTGTCGGCGGCCCCTGCCAGCACGTCCATGCTGTCGAGCGTGTCGAGGATGTCCTGCAGCGCGCTGCGATCGACAGCGGGAATCTCGTTGCCCGTGGCCGAGGCAGATTGCGTGATTTTCACATTGATGTTCTGCGCCATGGCAGCATACGACATCAGTGCCACCTGCGCATATTGGGAGTGGAAGCTGGAGTGGGTATTCGGCGCCAGGTTGCCCGCGCCGCCCGCTGCCTGGGCCTGGGTCATCGCGTGGCGCAGACTCGCGGCGGCAGTGGCGGCGGCGCCTCCCGTGAGGTGGGCGCGTCCAGACAAGACAAAGCTTCCCGGAGGGCTCGCTGCCGCTGGCTGTCCGTCGGCTCCGGGTTGCTGAGTGCTGCCTGGGTCGGGTGCCGCTGGCGCGATGGTGGGGTCGGTGGCGTAGTCAATTTCACCGAGAGACCAGTCCTTAACACCGTTGGTCGATGGAATGTACTCGATCCGCCAGTCCAGATGAATCGGGTTCCACGGCCTGACCGGCGGGGATACGGCGATTGCGGCCGGCAGCGTGCCGATGATGCCGCTCTGAGCGACGAGAGGCGCGTGGTCGAAGCGGGGATCGCGAGTCGCCCACCAGGCGGTTTGCTCAACTGCGAAGCTGCTTGCCACCTGATTGATCTGGGTCACGGTGGGCGCGGCGGCGGCCTGCGGATTGGCGGCGGCTGCCTGAGTCTGAGCTACGTCGGCAGCGCGAAAGGGCGCCAATGGGGTCAACGCGGCCTGGGCCAGGTTTACCGAGGCAGAAGGGTCAAGCAGGATCGTCTCGCGAAGCAGGTCTTCGCACTCGGGAGGGACGCTCCCGTTTTCGATACCCCGCTCAAGAACGTCTTCGCCCCTGATGCTGGGACGGTTCGCCGGCGCCGCCTGGCCCGGGATTATCGACGTTGAGCAACTGAGTTCTGTGACGCAAAAGCCGGTCAAGCGGCACACCAGGGTGCTGTCCTGGGAGAAGCGTGTGTCTGCCCCGTATTTAAAGGTTCGGCTCGCGCCCTCGATCAGAATGACGGGCTCGCTGGGATAGAACAGCCGTGGAAGGGAGCGCCGAACCACTTCGGTGTGCGCCGGAATCTGCTTTGGGGCGGTGGGATGGAAGATGGAGTTGATCGCCGAAGACATTCCCCCCTGGAAGATCGTGGTTTCGCGGAGCGTTTCGGTGGATACGGAATACTTGCCTGCGGCTTGACCACCGAGTTTGACCGCGCTCTCCGTGAAACGCCCGCTGGCGAAGGCCGTCTCGTGGAAGGTCGTGGGCGCGACCGCGTGGGCAAAGACTCCGGGACCAGGTTGAACGGGATTTGGCAACGGCGGCGGAGTATCGGGCATGGCGGGGATGTTGATAGTCTCCGTGGTGTAGCCGCCGTCGAGTGAGGCGAATGCATTGGCCTGGAGCAAGGCATCGAGGCGCGCACGACCGTCGGGTTGCTCAAGGTCAGAGAGAGAACTGAGAAGGAATGCTTCCAGAATGCGCGCTTCGTCGGGCCGCTTGTTGTGCTGGACGATCAGCGCCGCAAGAGCCTCAGTGAGAGTATTGCCGATGGCAACGTTGATCGCCGAAGCGGCCGGAGGGCCGCCGCTTTCGCCGGAAAGCAATCCGTTTTCATTCCCCGGCCAGCCAAGGTTAGGCCAGCCAATCGCCACCACCGATCCATGCATGAGGCTCGCATTGGGCCACCAGGAACCGTCCGTGGTGTAAGGGCCGATGGCCTCCCCGGCAGAGTCGAACTGGGGCATCGAGGATGGCGCATCGGAGACGGCGTAGCCCACCTCCGCTGCATTGTTATTGATGGCGTCGTTATAGGCCAGCGTGGAGGTAATGCTCGACCTGAGCCCCATGCCTCGTGCAGCCACAATGTAGCTGCGAGCATGACGGATGGATTCGTCGAGTTCGCCATCTAGCAACTGCCATCCGAGATGCTCCATCTGTGCGTTGAAGTCGGTGAGGGAGTGGACATCCTGGCTCCCCAGGGGGTCCTGCGCAGGGTTGGAGTACCATCCGCAGACGAGATAACTCAACGGGCCCAGCCCTGCGTCAGCGAGATCGTCGTAGAAGGCAAGGCGATTGACGCAGTTGTCGTAGTAAGCGGCCCAGGCCACGTCCCCAGTGCCAAGGACGGTGAGTGGATTGTTGATGGCGTCGTTGGAGGGCAGACCCTCAGTGAAGGAATCGAGATCGATGGGCACAGGGTTCTTATCGCCAGCGCGAAGGACCCAGCCTCTTACGGCCCGCAGACCGACCTTCGCGTTCCGCACAAAGCGGTTCGTCGAAGGGTACGTGCGCAGGATCAGCCAGCGATCGGGAGCGGCAGGAAACGTGGCAGTGGCGCCGTCGGCGACGCCGTTCGTCAGCGCGTTGGGAAGGGCCCAGTGCAGGTAAACTCCGGCGGCGCGTGGCTTGGCAAGCTCCGCAAAGGGGTCGGGGAGAATGTCGTAGCGCGTCACGGGCGTCGTCTTCTGCGGAGCGGCTTTCAGGGCGCAGTCGGCCCAACTCTCGGCGGGCTGCTGGGGTCGCACCACCAGCGCGTCAACCTGGATCGGCACGAGAACCCTGGGGGTGCGGATCAGGAAAGGATTCCACGTGTTCGCGACCTTCTGAGTAATGCCGTAAGCAGCCGCGACTGAGAAGGCAGCGGCTTTGTCGGTAAACGAAAGCGTGCTGTTAAGCGCCATGGATAGCCACCAGATTCTTAACCTCTTCAAGGGTCGATTTGTCTTGTACGCGCTGCGCGATTTTCAGGTGGGCAACGAATCCGCCCGAGGTAGCCTGAGTGCCGGCATTATCGACAGTCCCCTCGAAACGCTGCCGCCAGGGCGGGTCCAGAACCGCGATGGCGAAGCTGGCGGAACCCGTGACGGGAATCGCAGTCGGGGCTTTTGCCCGGCTGATGTTCAGTTGGCGGCGCAATTCAGTCACGTGGACCACCCGGCTGTTGCTGGCGCGGACGGGCAATGGAATGTCCCTGTACGGGGGCGAATTCCCTGCTACCGGTACCTGGTGACCGGTGGCGTCGCGCAGGTAAACCTTGTAGGTGCTGTTATCCAGATGCACCCCGAACTGGACGCCATGGTGCGGCTCTTCGAGAATCACGAGTTGGGGAACGCCCTGGAACAGCGCAATCATCAGGCCCGGCGATAGCAGTTCGAGGCGCAACGTCTTGAGTTGTTGCGACGTGGCCTTGGCATCGGAGGGATCGAAGGGTTCGCCGACGTCGGTCTTGTAGGCGCGGACATCCATGTGCGGCCATCCGCTGACCGCTGAAGATCGCAGCAGGAATCCGGTGACCGTGTCGGCCGGGGTCCGGTCGACGTCGTTACCGGCCTTGGCGTCGGAGAAAGATGTATGGCCGCGCTGGATGGTCCGAACCACGCGCTCGCTGAGATCGATCTGCTGGTTCACAGAAGGAGCGTGGCCCTGGTGATGCGCTTGTTCGCGAGTGCCGACCTTGCCGACGGCGATCGCTCCATCGACCAGCCGATCCGTCCACGACCGATCGAGGTAGAAGAAGCGGATAGACTCATCCGGCAGTAGGCGATCGTCGGCCACCAGGTAGTCGAAGGGAACGCCGACGAGCAGGCGAAGGTGAGAGAGGAAAAGCTCCATGTAGGGAGGCATCTCCGACTCCGGCTGGGTAGTGTCGAGCTGAATTGGCCGGCGGAATCGTTCTTTCAAAGCGGCGCTCGATTGAATCCATGGGGTGCGCATGATTAGCTCTCCAACTTCAACTGGACATTGGTCAGAACCTGGTCGCGGGTCGTTTGCAGGTGGTCCAGCGAGGCGGTGTCGGCAGCCACCTGGTCGAGCGTGGTGGCCGGGCGAGTGGTCTGGGCCGGCACGGTCACCACCGCGCCTGTGGCTCCGGCGTTGCCGCCAAGAATGCCCGCGGCTTCGGCAACGCTGCCGAGATTCCAGGCCTGTTGCAATTTGCCGGGATTCAGTCCGGGAGCGGAACTGACGACGCCAAGACCGTAGCGGTCGCCGATTCGATCGATCCCGGTGACAATGTTCTTGGCGGCGCCGACAGCCACGACCGAAGCTACAGGTTTGTGAATCTCCAGCGTCTGGTCCAGTGAAATCGCCGCCTGAATGGCCACCAGCGAGTCGGTCCGGACAGACTGGCGGTAGGACTCGCGACGCCATCGCATCAGTTCCTGGGCCAGGCGCGGATCGGCGGCGGCCATCATGCGGCCCGCCTCGAAAGCAGCGGCGTAACTGACGTCTTCCGCCCCAGTTTCCGGCGTGACGCGGCGGCACTGGTCGGCGCTGTGGTATGTCAGCGGGTCGCGCGTCAGAGGCGTTGGAACGAGTGGGCCGCGATACCAGACGTTCTCCTGAACCCCGGCGCGGTCCATTACCGCAATCTGAATGTGTCCGGTGTCCGTGACGGGAGGGTGACCCTGCTCCTCGACCGTGCCCATCATCGATACATTGATGCGCTGTGTGTAATCGCGGAAGGTGCCTACACCTGTGCATTCGAACTTCCAGCTATAGAGAAGCACAACCTGCTTGGTTACCACGTAGCGATGAAACGAAGGTCCGTCGACCCTGCCAACGGCGCTGACGACATTGCGATCCGCTACAGTTTGCAGAATCAGGCTTTCGGAGGTGTCATGGATGTTGATCAGGGTCTGCTGGGAGGACGTGAAGCTGGGGCGCGCGCCGGAGGGTGGAGGGACGTCCGCCGATGGATTCGCCACTGCGCCGGATTCCAATTGGAGGTTCCGTACAGGTACTTCCAGCACTTCATTGAAGAATGGCTGGGCCACTGCGGGGGGATCGGCCTTTACCAGGTCAGTGCGCTCTTCAAGGGAGACCAGGCACGCGCGAAATTTAGCCCCCGGCGCCGGCAGACGGTTGGCCATGACGATGGCGAAATAGCCGTCGCCAGAGGCAGCGTTGAGTTCGCGATCATCGACGTTGACCTCGCGGATATGGGCTAGCAGAGTCAACTCATCGAGGCTGGGAAGAACGGATTCGAGCAGCCCCTCTTCAACTTCGATGGAATCGCAGGTGATGCCGTCGGGGACTTCCAGCCGGGCGTATGCATCGGCTGGCATGATGCTGTTCAGCGCTACATTCTGGTGCAGCGTATATTCGCCCTCTTCAAAGAGCAGCAGTGCCAGCCACGGAGCTGGGCCATATTCCTGGGGCTGCCCTTGCTGTGGCGGGAACGGATTCGGCTCGGCCGTGTTCGCATCGCGTTTGGGAGTGCCGATCAGACTGGGGTTCGAGGTGAGGCGGCGCTCCCACGGAAGGGTGCGGCGCGAGATCGCGATTTGCGGAATGTTTTCATCGAAGCCACCATGCCCGTTGCGCGGCGGAAAAACCCCGGCGACATCCGTGTCGGGGAGGCTGAAGCGTGGACCTTCGATCGCGAAATAGCCGCTGTTTGAGGTAAGGGGCGCCTGCTGACCGTCATAGGTGACATTAGTGACGACGTCGAGCCGGTAGCTGTTATCCAACAGGGGCGGAGTGATGTCGTCGTAGAGATACATCGATCCGACGGGTGGCGGTGTGGTGCTCATTGCGCGGCTCCTGTCAGGACTGCTGGAGTGGCGGGCGGGGCGGCCGGGACGCCGACCATGCGCACGGAAATGCTGCCGTCCGGCGTAAGCGGCCCATCGGGGACAATATGTTCCGGAACTTTGCCTTGCAGGCTCGTGGCCCATTCCTGCGCGCGTCCGGCCATGCCGACGACTCCCGAGACCCGCCACCCGGTGAGGCTGGCGACCCCAATCGTGATGTGGTCCGCTTTGGAGTCGGGCTCGCTTACGTCGTAGAGCAGGGCGCGGCGGCGTCCACCCAGGATGCGGATGGGCGATGTGCTCAGCGTTGCGCCTTGCGCGCTGACCGCCAGATCGCCGCCGGCGCTCGCAGTCGCATCCTGCAGGTCGAGCAGAATCATCACCACGCTAGTCGAACTGGGGAGCCAGGTCTCGGTGCCTATCTGTTCGGCGACGGCGTCGGAGACACGGACCATCGTCTGCGAGATGGCCTGGCGATTGCGCAGAGGAATATGAGTCTGCGGCAGTACCAGGCAAGCGCCCCGTCCGAGAATAGTTGTGGGGCCGACCTGCGGCAGAAGATTTCCGGCCTGCCATCCTGCCACGGTCTTCTTGCCAGCGGGTGCGGCGGTGAAGGCCACCGCGGCAAAGCCAGGCGCAACCGCCGCCGAGCCTGATGGGAGTTTGCCCAGGCACTCGATCGAGACCATGCCGCAACGGGGTGGCAGCACAACAGTGGTTTGGTTGCCTGCGGAATATTCGCTGTCGGCAATAATCGAACCGCCCCGGGTGAGGAATGTGACGCGGAAGGCAGCATCGCCGGTGACGATCAATTCATCCTGTGCGCCCGCCGGAATATCCCAGATGTGCGTGATCCCGGCAGGAATCAATATGCCGTTGCCCTGCATACTGGCCAAGGCGTTGCTCAGTTCCGTTTGGTGGCCGGTTCCGGAGGCCCATCCGACTTCGGTGGAGCGGAGGGTGTTGCCGGGTTTCGCGAGCCTTGTCGGCGCCAGAGCCGTCGCAGCTTTGACCCGCACCAGGCGAGCGCCGAGCGCATCCGCCAGCGGTGCCGCCATGCGCGGTATGCCCGCAGCCGCCGCGATTGTAGTGACCGTGGTGCGCAACGTTGGGGGCGCGTCGCTGACCACTTGCGGCAGACCGCGGAGGACAGCACGCAGGCGTGGTTGTTCCATCACCACCGGCAAAACAGGGGGTTGCGGGGTAATGATCGGCGGTGCGGCCAAAGCCGGCGACTCCATGGTGAGTCCAGTCGTAATCGGAACCACCATCGGCGGAGCAGACCGGCCGTAGCGCAGGGCGCGGTCGGCCACCGGCGGGTTGCCGCCCGACGGCATTCCAGAGGTGATTCGCTGGTTGGCGAAGAAGCCGCCGCCGGAGAGAATGGCGCTCGCAATCTTCAGCGTGCTGCTGGAACTCGCCAGCGCAGTGACCTCGGAGAGCAGCACGGCCGAGGCTCCATAGCCCCGATAGAGAGGGAAGTTCAGCGTGAAGTCGGTGGCAAACGGAAGCGGCCGGCTGTTTCCTGTGTCGTAGAGCTTGGCGATGGGGATCAGTGCGGTCTGGCCCTCGAAGACGCAGAATCCCTCGATCTTCAAACCGACCACCGCTGGGACCGTGTTGGCTGCGGCCGGCATGTTAGATGGGTCGTTCCAATGCCAGGTCGCTTCGGAGACTTTGCCCACGATCGGTGTCATCCGCCAATGCAGCGTATCGATCTGGAAGTCGGCGTTGGCGTTGGGATTCGGGACGCTGATCGCCGCCCAGTTGGCGCCATCCTTACCGAAAAGCGTGACCACCATTTTGGCGCCGACAGACTCCTTGTTCATGGGAGCCAGATCGATACTGTGAACGTTGCCGCTCTGGTCCTGGTCGCCGAAGACGAAGTCGTTGGTAATGGTGGCGGGCATCTTGGTGTCGCACTGGAAAGAAAATTCGCTCACCATCTTCCAGGACTTATCGCTGGTGCCCGGCGCGGGCGCTGCTCCGGATGGAGACGGCGGAACCAGACCGGAGAGCACGTTGACTCGGAAGGCATTGCCGCTCTGATCGCCGCCGTACAGATACTTGGTCGCAAAGACAGTGAAATCGGTGATGTAGGGAGGCTGCTGGTTCGGTGTGCTGCCGAAAGCGACAGTGACGCTGCAGATGGCGAGATCGATCGTGGCCGTGCCGTGCAGCGGCGGCCCGGCGATGGTCAGCGTGGCTCCCAGCGAGACGGTCACGCTGACGCCAATGCAGAAGCCCCAGAAGCAGACCTGGAGTGAGAACGTCGCCCCCACGGAGACCCCAAGATCGATCTCGTAATAGAAGGGATCCCACGAGATCAGGAAGTCGGCATAGGCGGTGAACCAGACGTAGGCGCAGGGGATACCGTAAGTGACTTCAAGTCGTCCGCCGGCCATGATGCAGGTGTTGGTGAGGGCGAAGTAGGTCTCGCCCTTCATGGTGGCGCCGATCGGCAGGCCCCAGCGGAAGCCGAGGCGCGGAACATCTGGGAACTGCGTCGGCTTCTGGAAATGAGGATTGTAGCCGCCAATGGTGATGACGAACTGGCCCTGCGGGAACCACATGAAATACGCAAAGCCGCCAGTAAGCTGGCAGTCCTTGTCGAAGATGTAGGAGTTGGACGTGAGCTGGGCCTGGATGGAAAGAATCCCTTCGGCGCTGCTATAACGCGCCTTCAGGGCCAGCTCGATGCTGACCAGAGCGCTGTCGTCAGAGGGTACCGCCAGACGCGCCACGCCCAGTAACCCGATCTCAATGCCGCGGTCGAGCGCCACATACACAATCGCCGTAACATGCACGATCACGAAGGTCGTTCCGTGCAGGCCGACAGCGAGCCAGAGGCTGCCGCGCTTGGCGGGAATGCTATCCCGAATCTGCATCAACTCGCCCATGGGGTCGTTGGCGAGCGCGCCGCCATTGTCCAGCGCTGCGACCAGGATGAAGCTGGGAATCTTGTTCATGTCATCGGGCACGATCAGTTCGCGGTTGTAGCCCACGCCCAGGCCGATCGCTTCAATCTCGATGATTGGGGGAATCCCAATGATGATGAAAAGCCCCGCGAAGATGAAGACGCTGGTGTAGTCGCCGTCCACATCCTTGGGCTTGGAGTAAGCCCCAACTGCCACCAGGCCGAACTCCGTAACCTCGATCAGCAGCATGCCGTCGTACTCGACCGCGGAGCCAGTGTCGTTCTTGAGCAGCGCTCCGGCGATGGTGACACCCGGGGTATGGAAGCTCAGCGCCAGGCCCTTCAAGTCCAGCGTCCAGTCGCCCGGATGCATCACTGACTTGAAGGGAATAGTGACGCCCAATTCATCCACCTGTCCGGTGAGCGGGCCGACCTTGACCGTCGCATCGAGAACCAGCGAGGCAGAGGTATTGCCGTTCAGGAGGATGCCGATCTGATCAAGGTAGATGGGGCCAAGCTGCGCGTGAATGCCGATCCAGATGGGGCTGCTGTTGCCCGCGAAAAGGATGTGGAAGGTGCTGTCGCCAGCCGGCGCGGACCAGTACCAGGCCGAGACATCGATGCCGGGATTGAGCGGCTGCGTATCGCCGCCACCGTTTCCGCCGCCACCTCCGCCGCCCAGCAGGCCGGAGGCGACGGGGTTGTTGCCTCCCACGTTGCCGCCAGTGGCCTGCGAAAGCGGCAGCCCGAGTTTGTCGATCTCCACGCCCGCGCCCGGAGAATCGAAGTGGAAGCCGCTGGCAAACTCACCCTGGAAGAAGGAGTAGAGCCGGACGCCACCGATGCGGAAGCCGCCAGTGTTGACCAGCGGACCATCGTTCTGTCCCGTGAGTCCGAGGCCAAGGCCCGCGGCAACGATGCCGGGATTGAAGGTGAACGTCGAACCGCTGGTCTGAAAGAGATAAACCGTGGCCCCGGCGTCGAACGTGCTGCCCCACGATGTGGGCGCGCCGAATCGCATGCTGAGAACGAAGTCTCCAACCGGAAAGTTCTGGTTGCCCTGAAGGCGGACGCCGAGGCGCCCTGCGTCGTTTGCCAGGATCAGCTTCAGGGTGCTCGAAAGCGGGAGTGTGACCCCGGTGGCCAAAGTGCTGATCAAGCCGGTTACAAGGCCCTCGACGTCGGGGAAGACAGGGTTGAGAATCAGGCCGCCGCCACCGGCCACAGCGATTTGTGAGCCCTTCAGAACGGCTTGCAACTGTGGACCGCCCGTCCACAGCGGTGTAGCAAATTTGTCTTTGACGGCAGCAAACAGCGTGTCCGCGACCAGCGGCAGCAGCCACTGCTCGATCAGTTGCACGGGTCCGCCCGCGCCCATGTGAATCGCCGGTGGAATGAAATCGATAGTAATGGGCCCGTTGCCGGAACCGCCCGCCAGCGGGTAGAACTCAAGCTGGAATTTCCCGCCGCTTTCAGTGAGCGAGAGCGTCGGAACAACGTCGATGCCGATAGCATCCTGCAGATGAACACCCAGGTCGGCGAAGATGGCCACGCTGCCCGCAGCAAATCCGGCGGACGCAGTTACGGCCAGAGCGCCATTGGCCAGTTTGAGGCTCGCGATGCCGACCGTGGCGGTCGGGCCGGTGGCATCCCAGCCAAGCGCGATGGCAACCGTGCCCGTGTCTCCACCGATGAGCGGGAGAGTCCACGTCACCACGCCGGCGTTGGGTCCGCTGCCTGCCTTGACCGCGCCGGGAAGGGTTCCGGCCAGCGGTGAGCCGCCGCTGAACAGCCCGGCGATGGCCGTGGCAATGCTGCCGCGCTGGGCGCTGGTGAAGCCGCTCAGCCAACTCCCACTGAGCATCGCCTTCAACTCGTCCGCGTGCGCGGAGAACTTGCCGACGCTGTCGTAGAGGCCGAGAGCCGTCGCCACATCCAGAGTGAGTGTCACCACAGCGGATGGGCCGATGGCCGTCACCGTCGCGTCGAGCACCTGAGGCAGCAGCGCTTCGGCTACTCCGGCGAGCGCACCCAGACCGCTGAAAGTCGGCAGAATCTGGATCGGCGGCGTCGCGGACGCGGAGACCGGCGTCAGCACAAGTGTGACGCCCGACGCGCTCGCACCGAAGGCCACGTTGAGACTCGTCCAGACAGCCGGGAGCGGGATCGTGAAAGCTACCGTGCCGGTCGGACTGGGATGCATCAGCGTGTCGAACGCAACCCCGCCGGTGAGGCTCAGAACTCCACCGATTGCAGAGGTAGTCGCCAGTTGTACCTTGACCGGATCGCCGCCAGTGCCAGCGCCTGTCGCAGTCAATTCGAGGCCGCCGGGCAGCGTCAGGCCAGGTCCGGGAGGAAGACCCGCAATGGTACCGATGAATTTCACAAGGCTCGTGAGTTTGCCAGAGTCCAGCCCGGTGCCCGCGCTGTTGCCCAGGGCCGTGGCCTTGGTCAGGACCGAGGACATCGAGGTGAAGAACGTGTCGATGGGACCGACCTGAAGTCCGGGCCCGGCGACTGCTTCGAGGACCGCCGAGGCGGCACCAGAGAAGAGCAGCCGCGGAAGGACAGCGTTCAGAGTGCTCTTGAGCGTGGCAGTGGACGGTGCGGGGATAAGTGTCAGCGGCGCAAGCCATGGATCAGCGCTCACGGAAAGCTGCGTGGTGCTGCTGTCCCACGCCAGGGTGAAGGCTCCCAGAGTCAAGCTTGCGTCGAGCGTGGGGGTGAACGCTGGGATGGCCACTCTGGCATCGAAGCGGATGCTGGTGTGGCTGGCGATCGACCATCCTGCTGCGCCGCCGGTCGCAATCGTTCGCAGGCCAACGGTCCAGGGCCCCGGCACCAGGTAGATTTCCAGCGGTACCGACCCCAGCGCGAGCGTCCACTCCGGGATCGCCGCGACTCCGCGGCCGGGAACAACCGCGGTGATCGCTGTGAATCCGGCGAAGTCCGTACCGGCGCTAAGGGCCGCGGTGAACTGCGCGCCCAGATAACTGGCGGCGTCGACCGTAATCGCGGCATAGGCGTCCGCGGAAATGCCGATGCCTCCGGGGCTATCGACGACCGCGACCTTGAGCGCCTCGAGTGTAGAGAGCAGGATGCCCGCGGATGACGCCGGTGCGGGGGCGGGCGAACTGATGGTTTGCAGGATCGCGCCCAGCAGGGCCTGCGCGTTGGCGTCCGCGAAACTAGCCAGCGGCGATACCGGGCCGTGCCATGAGACCTGATGCAGATTGACCACCGGATCGACCCGCACTCCCGTGTTGGTCGCGTAGATGTCTGCGCCGATCTCGGCCCAGCGCAGGCGCACATCGACCGCCGGCAGCCCAGCTCCCACGATCGAACTCGAGGCTCCCACAAGCCAGCCGTTGGGATTCGTCAGTTTGGCGCGAACGTGTAGCGCGTGTGCAGGATGAGGCGGTGCGGCGGCTCCGCTTTGCAGTGCCAGTTGGAAGAGATCGCCGCGCAGAGTCGTGTCGACGGCTACACTGCCCGCCGATGTGGTCGCCATGTTGATATGGGCGCGCGCCCCAATGCCAAGATGAGTCGGGGCCGCGGGAACAACCGTGGGATTGGCTGCACCGGTCGCCAGAGCTGCGAGGCCGGGTTTGAGTACGTCGAGCAACGCGCCGCTCAGCTTGCTGCCGATGGCCAGGACAGGGCGTCCTCCCGAGTCGATGCTTGCCGGAGCGGTAATGGGCACCGGAAATGAACCGGCCGGGAAAGGTGACGCGACCGGCAGTCCCCCGGCGGTGGCGGGCGGCAGGTAGCCGTCGAGAACTCGCAGCAGAAAGTCGAGAGCATCGCGAGTCGCTCCCGCGGCAAGCTGTGGACGCAGAATCTGGATCACGCGAAGGGCATCGCCGATCAGGTCATCGGAGAGAAAGGGCAAGTCGGCGCCGAGATGCGGCGTGCCCAGAGTGATCAGGCCCTGAACCAGGGTGGGGTTTGCGGCGGTAAAGGTTCGCGCCGCCAATCCTGCTGTGGAATGCGCCACGAGCGTAACCGGCGCACTCCCATTCAATTGCTGGATGCGCGCGACAACCCGGCCAATTTGCGCGTCCAGAGAAACGAGGTCGCCGGTGCCGTCGTCGTTGAGGTCGGCAGTGTAGTACGCTGCCTTGGCAGACACTCCGGTGAGGTCGACGACAGAAGGATTCAGGCCGGGAACGCGCAGGTTGAAGTTGGTGCCTGCCGCCGTCACCCCATGAAGGTTGGAGTCGGCAAGCAACGCGGCCCAGATAGTGTGGTCGCTGAAGGCCGGCCCCAGCAGCAGGACGGTCCGCGCACCTGTTGCTCCACCAGCCAGGCTGTCGATTTGGGTGAGAATCTGCTGCACCGCTGCGGGATCGGAGGGCTGTGCGGAATGGGCGCTGGAGAGCGTTGTGCCCGCAGTCCAACCGGGGCTGACAGGGACTTGCGACGCCAGAGGCACCACCCCATCGCCCGTAGTGAAGAACGATGAAAGTGAGCCGAGGCCGGAGGCCAGGACTCCCGCATCGCTGTTGGCCAGGCCGTTGCTCAACCCAGGTAGAAAGCCTGCTACGGATTGGGCCACCTCGAACAACGTGACGAAGTCCACGGCGTTTGTCGCTGCGGCAATCAAAGGCGTCGCCCAGCCCGGGGGAGGCCCCGCAGGTTCGAGCCAGAAAAGAGCGTCCACGCTGGTCGTCGTCGTGGTCGTCAATGGCAGCGCCCACGGGTCGTCGTAGGTGCCGGAACCGCTGATCGGCAGGCTGAAACTCGGCAGTGCGCTGCCCGGGACCGTGGGCAGGGCGTCCGAGAGCAAGCCGCGAAGCCACGGCAGCATTTTAGGCAGATGCGGGCTCCCGTCCGCTCCCACCCCGGTAGCGATTGCGGCCACCCAGTTTCGCAGTGCTGTGAACGGATCGCTCAGCAGAGAACCCGGGCCCGAAGGGTCGGCGAGCGCGGGCCAGTCTGCCGGCAGACCATCGAGGCCGCCATGAATGCCGAGCACTCCAGCTAGAGTGTAAGCAGGCATTCCTCCCCACGAGTAGAGAGCGCGGGCCAGGATAAGCCGGAGCAGCAACTCCAGCTCCGGGATAGTGAGACCAAAGTCGGCGGCGATGGCGGCAGGGCTGCCGACGTCGAAGGTAGCCGCCAGCGGAAACCCGATAGCCGTGACATGGATCGTGCTTCCTGCATAGGCAACCGCGACATTTTGCAATCCCGCGCTCCAAGCCAGCGCGGTGCCGGGCGTCCAGGTCATGTCGGCGGCCAGGTCGCCAATGCTCAGCGTGAGTCCGGCGACCGAGGGAATGGTCGGAATAGGCTGAATCTCAAAGTGCGCGTGCTGACCCGCCATCAGCGAGACGGTTCCAGCCCCGGACTGCGGCAGATCGAAGGCCAGTAGTTCGGCAAGCCAGTAAAAGGCGACCGGCGCTTGCGAGAACGAGGCGCGCAGCCCGACGCGCAGTTTTTGCGGATCGCTGGCGGCGCCGCTGGCCTGGTCGTTCCACGCGGCAATTTCGATGTGGAAAGTGGACGGTGGGGCGAGGCTCAATACCCACGGATCGATGCGGCTTCCTGTGCCCGTCACTGCCGTTGTGATTCCGGCCAGCCCGCCGATCTCCTCCAGCATGTGTGACCAGCTGTGAGTATTGTCGAGCAGGACGGCACGGTGCACAGCGGCAATGGCGCCGGCAGGGTTCGATACCAACTGCGTCAGATCGAGATGGTGAGGTGACGTCGCATCGTTCTCTGGCGGGACGATTCCAGCCAGCGCGGCCAGATTGCGGCCAGGACTGGTGGTACCAAGGTAGCCTGCGATCGTCGATCCGATCAGCGAAGATGCTGTGCTGGCCACGCTGTCCGCGTTGGTCAGATTGACTTGGTTATAGTGGGTGGTGCTGCCCAGCAGCGTGAAATCGACTCCATCCAGTTCGAGCGTGGGCTGCAGAGTGGCGCTGGCCCCGCCAACCCAGGTGAATCCCGCGCGCAGCGACTGCACGGTGATCGTGGGAGTGCTGACGAGTGCTCCCGCTGCGACGGCGCCCGGAGCGTGGGCGGTGACCGCGGCCGAGGGCAGAACCACCGCCGAGCCTGCGCCGGTGATCGGGATCGACGCCAGGATTGCATTCCCCTCAATGCGGACCGGGGGAGACGCACCGCTGGGAACGACGCGGGCTTGCAGGCCGATCATCAGGTAAGTCGTGGAAGATTCCGTCTTCGAGGCTAGCGTGATGCCCAGGCCGGAACCTGCGGCTGTTCCAAAACTAAGTATCGGCGCGACCCACGGATCGCTCTCTGTGCCCGCGCCGGTTACCGCAATGCTGCTCGATCCGAGCAATCCAACCAGATGACCGAGCCATGCAACGATGGGCGGAGTACCGCCGCCTTGCAGCAGCGAACTGAACCAGCCGTTGAGCGCCGCCGGGTTGGAGAGCTGGGTGAAAGGGAATGGAGGAATGCCGTCGCCGCCGAATCCAAGCAACTGCAGCAGATGGTCGGCCACCGCCGCAGCTTCGCCGCTTGGTCCTGCGAGGCGGCTGAGCTGCTCGCGGATAAAACCTACGATAAGCTGAGTGGCTTCCGGACCCAGGTTGGCCGGATCCAACAGTATGTTTTGCGGGCCGCTTGCGTCGAGTTGCAACCCTTCAAGGTTCACCGTCAGGGCCGCGGCCGTGCCTCCAAGCGGAGCCAGGCTGGCGGTTACAACGACTGAATCGAGACCGATAGGATCTGCCGGATAAGACAATCCCAGGTGGATGCGCAGGCTTACATCGAGCGGGCCATTCGCCGTCCCGGCCACTGCGGTCACGTTTCCCCCGCTGAAGCTGACTAGTGGAAGATGGGCCCGCAGCGACGCCAGCGGAGGCGGACCGTCCGTGCTGTGAAAGTCTCCCGCAAAGCCGAACGTGACTGCGCTCCCGGTGTTCACCGTGAGGTAGGCATTGCCCCGAGTCTGATTGCCGAGCAGAGGATGCCAGGTCTCGTTGGCAGGAAGATCGGCCAACTGCACCGCGGGCAGAAGCGCATCGAGCAGACGCAGGAAGGCGGCGCGCTGGCTGTCGATGGTGAAGATAGATTCGATGCGGTCCAGCGGCTTCTCAAACCACGAGGCTTGAAGATTGCCTCCATCGTCAAAGAGACCGATCGCCTTGCCCAAGTCTAGGATCTCGTTGCCGAGTTGGTCCGCACTCATGCCGCACCACCCGAAGTGGAGACAGAAGTCAGTGCGCTTCCAGCCGCTAAACTCAAACTGCCAGGGACTGCGGACAGCGCTCGCGGAGTCAGGTCGCGTTCGGCTGCGTGGTCGTTGGCGAGGCCGATCAGGCTGGACCATACCGCGGCCTGGAGTTGCTTGCCCCAGCACGACGCCAGCACGCCGCTCCCGCGTGGCAAATCATCGGTTGTGGCCACCAGGCCGCCAAGTTCTCCCACGCCGCTGACGGCAAAGCTACAGATTAGCGGCGTGCGTCCCGTCTGGTCAGTCTCAAGATCGACCGAGACAAGCACCATGCGGTCCAGAATGCGGACGACGGTCGAGTCCAGATGCACCAGCACTTCATTGCCGTGATCCACCCACACCACTTTTGCCGAAGCGGGTGTGGGGCCGGAAGCGCCCAAAGAGGCTGGAACACCGTTGGCGGCAGTTCCCGCGAGGCGCACATTCAGCGCGGTCGCGAGGTCGGTCTCGCCCAGCTTATCGGGGATCTTGTACCCGCCCGGAGGTGGTGGAGGCGGCGGCGGAGGAGGCGGCTCCGGATGACGCCTCTTGAGCACACGCGAGAGCCACAGCCCAATCAAGATGCCGAGCAGCAGGACAATCAGTATCAGGAAAATCAGCAGGATGACGCTCGGCCCCATGAAGACTCCCGTCCAGCTCGAATTCGTATGAAGCATCGGCGGAGTTTGTCGCTTTCAGCTCCAGCCAGCGGGCATCGGGTAGGCGACAAATGCAAACAGCGCAGAAGGCATAAGGAATACACATTCATTTCACCCGGAGTCAATAGCGATCAGAATGAAAGTTGTGAAAATCCGGGGAATGGGGTTCGAGTGTCGCCCCAGCCCAACCCTCCTTTGCCAGCAAGCGACGATCCTGTATTATGCGAACGGAACATTTGGAGGGCGAATGAATTTCATCGAGCGCATGTTCGGAGTCTCTCCGGATGGTGGGAATGGATCCCTGGAACTCCTCTACCTCGTGACCATCGCCGCTGCGATTACGCTCATCGTCGTTGCGCTGTATCGCCGTCGCGCGCGGGGGCGAATGCGTTCGAAGATCAAGTCTTCAGAGCTAACTGAAAATGGAATCCGGCTCAATTTACCGCCGATATGATTGCCGGCACGTCTTCGTCGAACCTTGGCGGCGGCTTCTCGCAGAATGTTCAGCGACTCGCGTTCTACGCGGAGGATTCCTGGCGGGCAGCCGGCAATCTAACGTTGAACTACGGTCTCCGCTATTCCACCACCTATGGGCTATTCACCTCGTCGGGACGCTCCCAGTTACAGAACCCCGGATACCTCACACTCACTGCGCTCAGGATTCCGTTGGTTTCGGGCGCGCCGCACGACGACCGCAAGCAGTTCGCCCCGAGGCTTGGCTTCGCGTACTCCCCAGGCAGCAACGGCAGAACTGTGGTGCGAGGTGGCTTTGGCCTCTACTTCGACGACCTCGCCCAGAACGGCTGGGCAACCGCATTCCAGGCCGTAAGTGCACCGCCGGTCCCTGCACTAACCCCACTGTTAATCAACAGGGGTCCGAGAACGCAGGATGCGTAACCGGGGACGCTTCAGGCGGCACTGCCAACGTCATCGATACAGGCTACCGAACCCCCTATGCCATCCACGCTTCGGCCGGTATACAGCATGCGTTCAGTGATAACTGGACCATGAGTGCCGACTACATTCATGAGCAAGGCAATCATGGCTATCGTGCCTACAGCTTCACAGGAGGCACAAATCTATTCATCCCGGAACTCGAGGCAAGCGATCCCGACCAGTCCATCTACGTTCCCGACGTGAATGTCTTTCACTCGGATAATCGATCCAGCTACAACGCATTGCTCTTGCATCTACAGGGCAACATTACACGCCGTTTCAATCTCGTCGCAAACTTCACCCTCGCGAAGGCGCAAACGTGGGGCTGTGTCCTCGGAGAACTCTTCGACTACGTTAACGGCGTTTGCAACCCGCTACAGCCATTTGCCGCCGGCGACTACGGTCCATCCGGGGAAGACGTACGTAGCCGCGTGGTCATCGCTGGAACGGCACATGCCTCCCGGAGGCATTGATGTCAGCGCATTGTTGCAATTGGAGAGCGCGCGCCCTTTTCACCATCACCACTGCGGACAACAGCAACCGCATCGCGATTGATGGCGTCCCTACAACGCTCGACCAGTTTTGTGGAACTCCTTATAACCAGTTGGATCTGCGGGTCAGCCGACCCGTTATGCTTCACGATCGATGGTCGATCGTGCCGTTTGTGGATCTGTTCAACGTATTCAATCGCAACAACCCCGGAGCCAACTACGTCACTAATATCGCCGCCCTCCCGGTGCCGGTGGCCGAGGCCAAGACAGGCAACATCACCGACACTTGCGTCGATGCGGCTTGCACTGTAACGGCTGCCAGCGCGCACCATCGTCAAACGAGACGTAGACTCTCAGTTCGGTGGCAGCATAGAGAAGTCCCTTATCCTGCGGGTCTTCTTGTACCGAATTGACGTAGGCACCTTCGGGGATGCCGTTGACGATGATGACCCAGGTCTTGCCGCCATCGTGCGTGGCATAGATGTACGCTTGTTGTCGGCGAGACGGTGTCGATCGATGGAGGCATAGGCTGTATTCGCGTCGAGGTGGCCCGCTTCGATCTGAGAGACCGTTCGACATCAGGTGGGCTCTATATGAGTAGTGGCGCAGCAGTGTTCTTTTCGCGACAAGAGGGAGATTGTGGATAATGGTGCCAATGATCGTGACGACCGAAGTACCGCAGAGGCAGCATGGGTCTTCGTCCCACTGCCTGGCCGGGGATACTGGGCGAGGAGGGCTGCAGGTCAAAAGGTCGGGACTAGACCAACCCTCGGCCAGCGCAGAGCCGCTGACTGGCTGATATAGACGTCGGGGAGATCTCCCTCCCCTTGCGCATTGCTATTCCTAACCCGTATCGCCCACCCGCTTATAACTTGTCTTACACGTCCTTGGAGGTACTTGGCAGTTTCCCCGCGCGGTGTAAGTTGTTGGAACATTTATATTTAGATGCCCTGAAAAGGCCGGCGTCGGCGGTTCGATTCCGTCTCTGGCCACCACATTCTAAACCGTTTAGCGGTATCAAACAGAAACCGTCCACCCGCTTTCTACCCGCTTATTGCCAGAGCCGTATCCCCTGACTGCGTAAATTCCGCCATGAAGGTGTCGACTGCCGCCATCCGGCGGTCCTCCCCTGCATGCGCGTACAGTTGAAGTGTGGTGTGAACGTCAGCATGTCGCAGCAGACCTTGTACCGTGGCCGGGTCTTCTTTCGCACACGTTGTGAGGAACGTAGCGAGCGAATGCCGCAGCGTGTGGAAGCCAAAGCGCCGTCGGTCGCCCTCCTCCATTACCTTGGCGTGAACAGCAGCCGGCCGGAGGAAGTCTTCAACGATCATATTGGCCACGCGTGGCTTCTTCCCTCGCAGGCGATTGCTGGCAAAAACCCAGTCGCCGGCCTGGCCGTACATCGTCTCCGCCTGCCACTGACGGATGCACTCCGACAGCAGCGGGTGAAGGGGTTCCAGTGGCCTTCTGCTGGGCCGACTGCCGAGAGGTCGACTTCAGTCCAAGTCAGCGGGGCGATCTGTCCTTCGGATGGCAACCGCAGCAAGTTGGCGTGATGCCGCCGAGGAGGTAGCGCCTCAACGAATCTCTCTGCACGGGACCGCTCCCGAAGTTGAAATTGTGTCGGTCAAAGCATCCAAGAGCCACAAGGATCAACAGGGTTCCCGCAGCCACGGGACTTGCGAAAACCCAGTCCTTCGGTCCGGGAAAGCCGGTTTGCGTTCGCCAGTTCGAAAGGGCCGATGCAAGTTCTGATATTGGGATAATCGCGACCCCATGGGGAACGAGCCGGATTTTCCTCTGAGGCATCACTCCTTGGCACTAAGAATTTGCCGCGGACTACCGGTCGATTCCCTCACTATCAAGTTTGTCTAAATATGAAATTCACTTTTTTTGGCAGAGACGTCGAGTGATTCCACTTGTTCGCGTAAGGCCGTCACGGCCGCTCGCGCGAGATCCAAGCGCGACATTTCAACTGTAGTCAACGGCGGTATCGTTACCTCGGCAATGTGAATATTATCGAAGCCGATGACTGAAAAATCGTCCGGCACGCGCAAGCCGGCGCGATACAGCCGGTGCAGGACACCGATAGCAGTCATATCGTTTGAGCACATAACGGCGGTAGGCATTTTCTTGTTGCCAAGGAGATCCTGCATGGCGGCTATTCCGCCCTCCATGGTGTGGTCACCTTTGAATATCCATTTCTGGTTGGGAGTGATGCCGCATTCCTTCAGCGATGTGGTAAAAGCGAGCTGACGTGACCGCGCAGAGTGGAGCCGGGGGGGACCACTGATAAAGGCAATATTCTTATGTCCGAGTGCAGCCAGGTGCTGGACGCCTTGATGAATCCCATGGTGGTAGTCCACCTTGAGCACGCTAGTTCCCGGCTGCTTTGGCCCCACGTCAATGAATACAAGCGGAACGCGACGCCTGGCCATCTGGGTGAGCAGGGGTTCTTCGATGCCGAAGGTCATCACGGCGACGCCCTCGACCTTCCGCTCAAGCATGCGGCGAATGCAATGCGACATGCGCTTGGGATCATTGTTGGTGGAACTTACCAGGATCTCGTAGCCGTGTTCGACCGCTACATCTTCGAACCCCTGGATCAATTCCGGGAAGAATGGATTCGTGATCTCAGAGACAATGAGGCCAAAGATTCGGCTGCGGCCGGAAACGAGTGCGCGTGCCTGAGTGTTTGGAGAGTAGCCGAGTTGGTCGATTACCCCCCATACTCGCTCTGCGATGTCGGGATTGACTGTTGAGACACCGTTAATCGTCCGCGAAACGGTTGCAATGGAAACATTCGCCGCACGTGCCACAGTGCCGATATTCATCGGCTCGGGTGATCGGATGCTCGGCTTCTTTGGGTTCGTCTTCATACCCGAGGGAGTCTCGCGCTCTCTTGTTGAAGATACCCCGAATGACCCCGTTATGGGACGATGCTTCTCACCCGAAGGATCCCTCCCGGGGCAGTCTGCCGGACAAGTCTGTGCTGCCTGAGTCTCGGGAGACGACAGCGCACTGCTCTCCGTCAGGCGGTGGAGAAATATATCAACCTAAAGATGGAGAAATGTATTGACAAAAATGTTGAGAGGTAGTTAATGTTCCCTTTAACGAGATCCCGTACTCTGGGACCTTAAGAAAACGCTTTCTCAAGCTAGAAGTGAGTTTTCATGAAAGCGCGTTGCTGTACTGGGCCTATGCATGACCATTTCTGGAGGCTGCTTAAATGGCTATTCTCGGAAGACGAATCTTTTGTTTCGCGGCTATTTGCCTGATTATGTTCGTTACTCATGGGGCATATGCGCAATTTGGCGGATCAATCTCCGGTGTCGTTGCAGATCCCAGCGGGGCCGTTGTCTCTGGCGCGGAACTAACCCTTCGCAATACCGCCACGAACGAGCAGCGAGTTTCAACCACTTCCAACACTGGCGTTTATCAATTCATAAGTCTGGCTCCGGGCTCGTATGAGTTGTCTGCCACCATGAAAGGCTTTAGCACGTCCCGCATCACGCTGACTCTTGAAACCAACCAGCCGCTCAACGTTCCAGTTAGCCTTACGGTTGGCGCGTCTACCGAGACAGTCAATGTCAGCTCTCAGGGCCCGTTGCTTGATACCGCGGATACACGTGTTCAGGAAACGCTCTCCACAGAGACGCTATCTGCGCTGCCGCTCGCCGGCCGCAACATGATCTCCCTGGTTACGCTTGCGCCAGGCGTTACGGGAACCGGCGTGACTTCGAATGGCAGTCCTGGCTCGGGACGTGACAACTATTCAACTGAGACGCAGGTCGATGCGAGCGCGAACGGACAAGGCGCCGTCGGCAATATGTATATCGTGGATGGGCTTGACGTCAGTAGCTCGATCCGTCCCGGGGTTCTCAATCTGACTCCGAACCCTGACTCCATTCAGGAAGCGACGGTCCAGACAAACACATACAACGTTGACTATGGTCGCGCCAGTTCGATCCAGATGACCATGACGACGAAGTCCGGGACGAACACGTACCACGGGACCGCGAGCGACTACTTCACGTATCAGAAATTCCTTTCGGCGACCGAGTTCACGCACAAGTACAACCCATTCCACAGCAATAACATATCCGCGGCCGTGGGCGGTCCGCTAATTCCTCATCACGAGGCTGGCTTTTTCTTCTTCGGAATCGAACCCCTCCGATCGTCCAATGCGGTCACTTCCAATATCACATTCAATGATCCCGCATTTGCAACGTGGGCGGCGACGGCTTTTCCAAATGCGATCGGGGCAAAGTTACTAAACACATATCCGGTGAGCAATGTTTCCAACATCACCGTCGTTAAAACTGCCGCTGATCTCTATCCGGCGAACACGAACGGCTCACCCATCTGCGGCACTCCGTCTACCTTCAATCTGCCATGCAGTACGAATATTCTCGACAGTGGTGGCTACTCGGATACCGCCTATCGTAACGGGACTCAATACGACATTCGGGTCGATAAGAATTTTGGCAAAGACCGCTTGTACGGTACCTACTACCGAACAACGCTTAACAACAACGGTACAAATCCACGAGCCGCGTTCAAGACGACGAATAGCTTTAGCCAATATGCGATTCAAGCCAACGAAACCCATACCTTCAGCGCGAGTACGTTGAACGAAGCGTCGTTTGCAACGATGCGGGTCGAGGGTGTTCAACCGGCGACCGGCCTATTCAGCGTTCCTGTAGTGAACGTCACCGGAGGCGGCCAGGGATTTGGATCCGGTTTCGCTCAGGGAGACTTCATCCAGCATAACTACCATTGGCGTGACGTGCTCACGCACACTTTCCGCTCGCATAACGTCAAGCTCGGATATGAGGGACTATTCGCGGACGATGTGGAGGTGTTCAACGGGCCGTATGACCAACCCACATTCAACTTCAGCAGCCTGTTAGATCTTGCCGGCGACAATGTCTTTACCGAGTCCAGCGTTGCCTATGACCCAATCAGTGGTGCAAAGACCCAATACAGTTGGGATGCTGCGGGGACCACACAAGGCGCCTTCGCTGAAGACACCTGGAAGGTCAACCGGAAGTTGACGCTCAACTATGGGATGCGATGGGACGATTTCGGTAATCCGTATTCGCGGACTCCTAGTACAGCCTTCGGCAACTTCTTTATGGGGCCTGGTCCGACCTTGCAGGCTCAGATTGCCAACGGATCGGTCATTGCCCATCATCACGCTCTGAATCGTTCCGTCACCGATGTTTTCAGTCCACGCTTCGGCGTCGCGTGGGATGCGGCGGGAGATGGCAAGTGGCTTGTCAAAGGTGGATTCGGATTCTTTCACAATTGGCCAACGCTTGCGAATCTACAGGAGGAGTATCGCGGCAATCCTCCGGGCAATATTTTCCCGACGTTCCAGGCTGGTGGATCCCCTGCCCCAATATTCGGCTTGGGAACTTCCAACCAAAAGCCATTCAATTTCCCTTATCCGGTACTGCCTGCGAGACCTCTGAATGCGAAGGGCGGAATCACTGGACTTCAGTTCAATATCGGCGGAATCGACCCGGATCTCGTGTCTCCAGTTACGTACACGTATTCTGCTGCTCTGGATCATGAGCTTGGCAGGCATCTCGTCGGTTCCTTTATATACACGGGAGCCGCGGGCCGCAAACTTCTTTCTGGCGGAGGCCAGGTGTTCAGCGTCAGCTATGGACAGGACATCAATTCGCAAGCCGGGGACCTGATCGCCAACAATAGCCTCATACCGACGCGTCTCAATACCAGCTTCGGTCAGGTGAACTATACGCAGAACGATCGTGAATCAAACTACAACGCCTTCATCGGAGCCTTGCGAGGACGATTCAACAGAGCCTTCTTCAACGCCTCCTACACCCACTCCGCTTCAAAGGATGATACCCAGGTTTACCCCACGTACATTAACCCGCATCAGTATTACGCGCCTTCTATCTGGGACTCTCCGAACCGATTCTCGCTTGCCTGGAACTATGAGTTTCCAGGTTACGACCAAGGAAAGGGCTTCGTCGGCAGAGCGACTTCCGGATGGCAACTCAGCGGGACGACCATTATCCAGAACGGCAACCCGATCACCGTTTCGACGAATGCGCCCTTCGCACCTTTGAAGAACGCAGCTGGCCAGTTCATCGGCTACGCTCCAAACAGCGGAGACTACAACGCAGACGGAGATAACCGCGATTACCCTGATGTCGTCAGCTACGCCTACAAAACCAGCAGACAGGACTACCTGAAAGGAATATTCACGTCAGCGAACTTCGCCCAGCCGGCGTTTGGCAGTGAAGGCAACGAACATTATGCGGCCTTCCGGGCGCCGGGCTTCCAGCAATGGGACGCTGCGCTCTTGAAGAACACGACATTTTACGAATCGGTGTCGTTCCAGCTACGATTCGAGTTCTTCAACCTGTTCAACCATCCGAATTTGATAAACGTGGATGTGAATTTACCCGATGGAAACTTCGGAAGCGCCACGGGGCAAGCCGTTCCACGCTTTATTCAGATCGGGGGCAAGCTCACGTTCTAGCTACCCAACAAGGACTGCGACCGGTCTACGCCAGTCGCAGTTCTTGTTGCAAGAGTCTACATTGACGTTATGAAGCCATCGCCGATCAAAACGTGTTTCAGGGCCGCGATTTTTGTCTTTGCTTCGCTACTTCCGTCCTTGCGCGATCGGTCTTTCGCGCAGCAGCCTTCAGCGAAGAAGCAGGAGATATACAACCTGCTGGCGACCCATCAGTATGGGCAGGCGGCAGAGGCGGCGACGGCATACTTGGCTACGACACCAAGAGACTGCAGCGCGAACGTGTTCCTTGGCCTGGCCTATCGCGGGGAGGCNNGAAGATGAGACTGGTTATGCGATGCTGGGCTCGCTGGATGCACGTACGGGAGACTGCGCGGGTGCCGTTGAAAACTACGGCAAGGCGCCTGCGCGCGTCCATGGAAACCCAGCAGCTTTACGAGAGTACGGGACCTGTCTCATGATGTTAGACCGACCTGCCGACGCGGTTCCCATGATCTCCCGTCTCGTCGAGTTGCAGGACAATAGCAAGAATAGGATTGCGCTTGCCCGCACGCAGGCGGCGGCGAAAGACCGCGCCGCCGCGCTCGCCACACTTCAGCCTTTGCTGACTGCAGACGCACGGGATGGCGCGGCGTTCCTATTGGCCGCTGAGCTTGTCGAAGCGGATAACCAGACGCCACAGGCTGTGGAGTGGTTTCGTAAAGCGATTGAGTTGAACCCCCGAAATGCAACGGCATACCTGGCATTCGCGGAGATGTCGTTCAATCATGGTGCGTTCAAGGTTGGCGTGGACTTCCTTACAATTGGCATTCAGCAACTCCCCTCTGAGGCTCGCTTATATCTGGCGCGCGGCGTTCTCGAAGAGCAGATGACCGAGATGGATAGCGCTCTTCATGATTTCGAGGGCGCGCACCGTATCGACCCGCAGTTGTCCTTCGCTCAAGATGCGATGGGAATGCTTTTCAGCCAGAAACACGACAACGCTGCTGCCCTAAAACTCTTTGAAGAGCAGAGCAAACTTCATCCTGATGATCCACTGCTGCAGTATCTTTACGCCGAAGCCTTGTCGCAGGTCGACGATCCGGACCAGGCGCTCGTTGAAAAGACAATTGCCACAGCCCAGCGTGCGGTTAACCTTGAGCCGGGATACCAACCCGCGCGAGATCTCCTCTGTGTTTTGCTGCTTCGTCACAATGATTTCGCGGGCGTCGTCGTCCAGGCGGAGGAAGCGACGAAACGCGATCCCTACGATGAAGTTGCCCTCTACCAGGAGCTTCTGGCCGAACATAAGCTGCATCACGCGGACCGAGCGGCAGTCCTGGTCAAGCAACTTCAGGATGCTAAAGCGCATAACCAGGAGACGACAACGAAATTCATTCTTCAGGAGAACCAATCCCCGCAGGCTGCACGATCAAGCGATTAGTCCGTTCCTCCTGGCTTCAGAGGTTCTCGCTTCACATTTTCCGCTTCGTAATTTGCTCACTCTAGTTTTATGAAAGCAGCTTTTACACGCCATGATCGTGTCGATAAGGCATAGCAGCTCACTAGTCAAAAAAGGATCCGACAATGGATGGATCAAACCGTCGAGAGTTTCTCAAGAGTAGCGCGGCACTCGCCGCGAGTATGGCAGTCCTTCGCAACGCGTACGCGTCGAACTCTCGGGCCGCGGCCGTTGCAACCGCAACGCCGCTTTCCCAGTTCGACTACCAGGATGTCCAACTCCTCGACGGTCCGATGCTCGTGCAGTTCCAGCAGAATCACAAACTTTTCCTCGAAATGAACGAGGACAGCATGCTCAAATCGTTCCGCCAGCTCTCTGGGCTTCCTGCTCCCGGTGAAGACCTAGAACTGGTTGCATAAA